>NZ_JBIVON010000010.1:0-348864 GCF_044754145.1 Streptomyces sp. NPDC093149 | reverse complement strand
CACCGCCGGCAACGACGCCTCCAACCGCTCCGACGCCGTGTCACCGTCCCGCCGACCCGTCACGACCCCGCCCTCCACGGAGACCTCGGACAGCAGCGTGACCTGCGGAACACCCAACCGCTCCGCCAGCACCGCCGGCAGCACACCCATCGTGCCGTCCGTCGACGCCATCCCACAGACCACCAGGTCGTAACCCGCCTTCTCGACCGCCTTCGCCAGCACCAGCGACGTACCCATCACATCACTGCCGTGCAGATCGTCGTCCTCGACATGAACAGCCTTGTCCGCACCCATCGACAACGCCTTGCGCAACGCGTCCTTCGCGTCCTCCGGACCCACCGTCAGCACGGTGACCTCCGCACCGTCCACCCCGTCCGCGATCTGCAGCGCCTGCTCCACCGCATACTCGTCCAGCTCCGACAACAGACCATCGACATCCTCACGGTCCACCGTCAGATCATCGGCGAAATGCCGGTCACCCGTGGCGTCGGGCACGTACTTCACACAGACAACGATCCTCAAGCTCACGCCGGCTCTCCTACTGCATCGTCATTTCTGGGCTGCCTTGTTGCACGCAGCATAGGCGCCTGATGGGGCGGTTTCCGGTCGGGGCGACCGGTGCTCCGAAGGAAATATTACTAGCCAGTACACCCAGTGCTTCACCCATGAGCAAGCGCTTGGAACTGTGATCTGGCCAACGTGCCGCACCCATGTGCCGCTGGGGATTCCTCAGTCCCGCAGGGCGGTGAAACGGCCCTGGTGATAGAGCAGCGGGCGACCGCCTCCGGCCGGATCTCCGACCACGGCCTCCGCGATCACGATCCGATGGTCGCCCGCCGGGATCCGGGCCACCACGCGGCAGACCAGCCACGCCAGCACACCGTCGAGCACCGGCACACCTTCGGGGCCGCTGCGCCAATAGGTGGACGGGCCGAACCGATCGGCGCCGCTGCGGGCGAACGTGGCGGCCAGGTCCTGCTGGTGCTCACCGAGTATGTGGACGCCGATGTGCTCGGCCTCGGCCACGACCGGCCAGCTGGAGGACGAGGTTCCGACCCCGAAGGAGATCAGCGGCGGCTCGGCGGCGACGGAGTTCAAGGAGGTGGCGGTGAAGCCGACCGGCCGGTCACCTGCGGCGGTGATCACTGCGACACCGGCGGCGTGCTGCCGGAAGACCGAGCGGAGGAGTTCGGGGGAAGCCGTACGGGAGGTGCCGAGCTCGGGCGAAGCCGTCATGGAGATGTCCTTCTGCGGGAGAGGTGTACGGGGGCCTTGTTCGCTCAGGCACCCGGACAGCGCGCACTCGCGTTGCGGGCGAGATCCACGTGGGCCCGGCCGTAGAGAAGGAGTTCCGGCGGCATAGCGTCAGACTGACGATGCGTGGTGGGTGCAGTCAAGGGCGTTCCGCAATGTGGGAGATGCATCACGGTCCGTCACATCGCCTGTCCCAGCGCGGCGACGACATCGACGGTGCGCGGCTGCCCGACGGCCCGGCGGACGATCCGGCCGCCGGAGTCGAGGACCAGTACGGTCGGCGTCCGGCTGATCCCCAGCTCGCGCACGAGAGTGAGATGCGCCTCGGCGTCGATCTCGACGTGGGTCACGCCGTCCACCATGCGCGCCACCTCGGCAAGAGTGCGCCGGGTGGCCCGGCACGGCTGACAGAACGCGCTGGAGAACTGCACCAGGGTCGCCTTCTCCCCCAATTCCGCGCCGAGTCGGGCCGCGTCCAGCGTTCCCCCGTGCGTCTGCCCGTCCACCTGCGGCCTCCTGTCAGAGCTCTTCGCAAGAGGTCAGCATCACCGGGCACCGTGGCATTCCCCGAGCGCGCACGTGACGAGAATCTCGCGCCCCGCGGCCCCTGAGACTGGCCACCGCGTCGCGCATGGGGCACGATCGGCCCATTGCCGCAAACCTACGGCTGCGTAACTTCCGCCGGGAGAACCCTCCCCAGGCGCTGAAGAAGGGTCTTCCCCAGATGGCAGAACTCGTCTATCGACCGGTCATCGGCGCCGCTCGTACGTTTTTCAAGGCGCTTGACCTGAAGATCGACACTCAGGGTTCCGAGCACATCCCGAAGACCGGTGGCGCGGTGCTGGTCAGCAATCACATCAGTTATCTGGACTTCATCTTCACCGGGCTCGCGGCGCTGCCGCAGAAGCGCCTTGTCCGCTTCATGGCGAAGGAATCGGTCTTCCGGCACAAGGTCTCCGGTCCCCTGATGCGCGGGATGAAGCACATCCCGGTCGACCGCAAGCAGGGCGAGGACGCCTATGCGCACGCGCTCGCCTCGCTGCGGTCCGGGGAGATCGTGGGCGTGTTCCCCGAGGCGACGATCTCGGAGTCGTTCACGCTGAAGAGCTTCAAGTCGGGTGCCGCCCGACTGGCCCAGGAGGCCGGCGTCCCGCTGATCCCGATGGCGCTGTGGGGGACGCAGCGGTTGTGGACCAAGGGACGGCCGCGCAATCTCAAGCGCAACCACATTCCCGTGACGATCCGGGTCGGCGAGCCGGTGGAGGCGCCCACCGACCAGTACGCCGGCGCGATCACCCGGCGGTTGCGGGAGCGGGTCCAGGAGCTTCTCGAAGCGGCCCAGCGCGCCTATCCCGTACGCCCGAAGGACGCCGGCGACACCTGGTGGGTGCCCGCGCACCTCGGCGGTACGGCTCCGACGGCCGCCGAGGTGCGCGGGGCGAGCTGACCCGGCCGGTTCGCGACCACGGCTGAAACGTCACTCCGGAGCACCGACGGCGATCCGTGCTCCGGAGCTCGGCTGCTGCGGCCACTCGGCGGGTTCGGCGCCTGCGGCTTCGAGTGCGCCGATCGTCCGAGCCGTTCGGTCGGCCGGCGGGCGGCCCCGTCCAGCAGGGCCGGCCCTACGCCGTCGAGGGCGGTGGGCGCCGGGGGCGTCGACGGCCTTGCCCCGGGACGGGACCTCAGAGCGCCGTGGGGAGAGTGCGCCACAGCTGCGGGCGGTCCTCGGCGGACCGCAGGCTGTGCAGTACCGCCGGATGCGGCGACGCATAAAGCACTGGATAGTCCACTTCACCGAATTCCGGCCGCACGGGCCACGCCAGCCGCTCGCCGTCGAGCGAGAAGTGGGCGTCGACGCCCGGCTTGTTGCCGCGGGGGTCCTGACGGTCCCAGCGGTCACGGCCGGGCAGCCTGACCGCGATCAGCCCGTGCAGGGGACCGGGCTCCCCGCCGTCCTCACAGAGCGCCTGGTAACACAGGGCGGTCGGAATGCCGGCCGCACGGAGGAGGGCGGCAAGGGCATGGGACTTGGCGTGGCAGATACCGTTGCGTGTCGCGAGGACGTCGGAGGCACGCCAGGCGACCCGCGGGTCGCCCGAGTCGGCCGAGTGCGGAATCGTGTCACGCACGAAGGCATAGGCGGCGGCCGCGTATGAGTATGCATCATCGGTCTCGCCACGGAGAGTGTCGACCGTCTCCCGTACCACCGGGTGCCCGTGATCGATGGCCTCGTCCGCGGCAAGGTAGGCGGAAAGTTCCGGGATCTGCTGGATCAGCTCCATGACCGTCGAGCGTAAGTATGCGGTCGACCGAATGTCAATGACTTTCCGGTCAACCGCATACTTATTCAGGCTGGTTACTTCGCCATCTCGTCCTTCAGCGCAAGGACGAACGCGTCGACATCGTCCTCCGTCGTGTCGAAGGAACACATCCAGCGCACATCACCGGCGGCCTCGTCCCAGAAGTAGAAGCGGAAGCGCTTCTGCAGCCGCTCGCTCACCTCGTGCGGCAGCCGGGCGAAGACGGCGTTGGCCTGGACGGGATGGAGGATCTCCACCCCGTCCACCGCACGCACACCATCCGCGAGCCGCTGGGCCATGGCGTTGGCGTGCCGGGCATTACGCAGCCAGAGGTCTCCGGCGAGCAGCGCCTCCAACTGCACCGAGACGAAGCGCATCTTCGAGGCGAGCTGCATCGACAGCTTGCGCAGATGCTTCATGGCACGCACGGCGTCCGGGTTCAGGACGACCACGGCCTCGCCGAAGATCGCCCCGTTCTTCGTGCCGCCGAAGGAGAGGACGTCGACGCCGACGGTGTTGGTGAACGTCCGCATCGGTACGTCCAGCGACGCCGCGGCGTTGGCTATCCGGGCCCCGTCCAGATGGACCTTCATGCCGTGACCGTGGGCGTGGTCGCAGATCGCGCGAATCTCGTCGGGCGTGTAGACCGTGCCGAGTTCGGTGTTCTGGGTGATCGAGACGACCTGCGGCATGGCCCGGTGCTCGTCGTCCCAGCCGTACGCCTGCCGGTCGATGAGCTCGGGCGTGAGCTTGCCGTCCGGAGTGGGCACGGTGAGCAGCTTGAGACCGCCCACCCGCTCCGGGGCACCGCCCTCGTCGACGTTGATGTGGGCGGACTCCGCACAGATCACCGCGCCCCAGCGGTCGGTCATCGCCTGGAGGGAGACGACGTTGGCGCCGGTTCCGTTGAAGACCGGAAAGGCCTCGGCCGTGGGGCCGAAGTGGCTGTGCATGACGCGCTGGAGGTGCCCGGTGTACTCGTCCTCGCCGTAGGCGATCTGGTGACCGCCGTTGGCGAGGGCGATGGCCGCGAGAATCTCCGGATGCGTGCCCGCGTAGTTGTCACTTGCGAAACCGCGTACCCGTGGGTCGTGGTGGCGTCGCGCGTCGGTCCTTACGGTTGTGGGGTCAGCCACAGGCGCTTTCCGTTCACTTCCGGGGCGGGCCGGTCCCAGACGCCGACGATGGCGTCGGCCAGATCCTTGACGTCGGTGAAGCCCGCGAATTTCGCATTCGGGCGCTCGGCGCGCATCGCGTCGTGCACCAGTGCCTTGATGACCAGGATCGCAGCCGCCGTTCTGGGCCCTTCCTCGCCCCCCGCCTTGCGGAAGGCGTCCGCGAGGGCGAGGGTCCAGGCCTCGGCCGCGGCCTTCGACGCGGCGTAGGCCGCGTTTCCCGCGGTGGGCTTGCTCGCCCCGGCCGCGCTGATCAGCACATAGCGGCCCCGGTCGCTGCGCTGCAGACCCTCCTGGAAGGCCAGCGAAGTGTGCTGGACCGTGCGGATCAGCAGCTTCTCCAGCAGGTTCCAGTCGGCGAGGTCGGTCTCACCGAAGGTGGAACTGCCTCGCCAGCCACCAACGAGGTGGACCAGGCCGTCGATCCGGCCGAATTCCTTCTCCGTCTTGTCCGCCCAGTCGCGGGTGGCGCCGAGGTCCAGCAGATCGACCGTGTCACCCGTGACGGTGGCACCGCCGTGGGCGTAGCGGGCGGCATCGACCGCCTCGGCCAGGCGGGTGGCGTCCGCGTCGGAGGCGACGACGGTCGCACCGGCTTCGGCGAGCCTCAGCAGCGCGGCCCGGCCCGCCGGGCCGCCGGCTCCGGCGACCGCGACCACGGCACCTTCGAGAGCACCGCTCCCGTTGCCCTTGCCGTTTCCGTTCATGGCCACCGCCTCCTCAGGACCGGCGCTCACGCGGCTGCCCGCTCGGCATCCGCGGCAGTGATCCCCTTGGTCGAGGCGATCACATTCTTCAGCTTCTTGGAGAGCGCCTCATAGAACATGCTCAGCGGAAACTCGTCCGGAAGCACCTCGTCGACGAGCTTCCGCGGCGGCTGCGACACATCGAGCGCGTCCGGGCCCTTGGCCCAGCGGGAGCCCGGGTGGGGGGCGAGATAGGTGGAGACGAGGTCGTACGCGGCGAACCAGTGCACGAGCTTGGGACGGTCGATGCCGTCGCGGTAGAGCTTCTCGATCTCGGCGCAGAGCTGATTGGTGACCTGCGGGGCGCGGTCCCAGTCGATTCGCAGCGTGTTGTCGGTCCAGCGGACGACGTCGTGCTTGTGGAGGTAGGCGAAGAGCAGCTGACCGCCGAGGCCGTCGTAGTTGCGGACGCGCTCGCCGGTGACGGGGAAGCGGAACATCCGGTCGAACAGCACGGCGTACTGGACGTCGCGGCCCTGCGGGAAGCCGTCGGCCTCCAGCTTCACCGCCTCCTTGAAGGCGGTGAGGTCACAGCGCAGCTCTTCGAGCCCGTACATCCAGAACGGCTGGCGCTGCTTGATCATGAAGGGGTCGAACGGCAGGTCGCCGTGGCTGTGCGTCCGGTCGTGGACCATGTCCCAGAGCACGAAGGCCTGCTCACAGCGCTGCTGGTCGCCGACCATCTCGCGGATGTCGTCGGGCAGCTCGATGCCGAGCAGCTCGACCGACGCCTCGGTGACCCGGCGGAAGCGAGCGGCCTCGCGGTCGCAGAAGATCCCGCCCCAGCTGAACCGCTCCGGGGCCTCGCGCACGGCGACGGTCTCCGGGAAGAGCACCGCGGAATTCGTGTCGTAACCCGAGGTGAAGTCCTCGAAGGTGATGCCGCAGAACAGCGGGTTGTCGTAGCGCGTGGCTTCGAGCTCCGCCAGCCACTCGGGCCAGACCATCCGCAGCACGACCGCTTCGAGGTTGCGGTCCGGGTTGCCGTTCTGGGTGTACATCGCGAAGAGGACCAGGTGCTGCACCCCGTCGGCACGGTCCTTGGCCGGCTGGAAGGCGAGCAGCGAGTCGAGGAAGTCCGGCACGCCGAAGCCGGCCGCGGCCCAGCGGCGCAGGTCCGCGACGAGGGCGCGGTGGTAGGCGGCGTCGTGCAGAAGCAGCGGGGA
The DNA here is from genome assembly GCF_044754145.1 of Streptomyces sp. NPDC093149. Classification (NCBI taxonomy): domain Bacteria; kingdom Bacillati; phylum Actinomycetota; class Actinomycetes; order Kitasatosporales; family Streptomycetaceae; genus Streptomyces; species Streptomyces sp. NPDC093149. The sequence goes on along the minus strand of NZ_JBIVON010000010.1, from coordinate 342,223 downwards.
GAGCTCCTCGACCGCGGCGATCACACGCTCCAGGGTCGCCTCAACGACCGCCGGTGACGGCGCGTCCTGGGCGTCGAAGTCGATGGATCCGTCCTTCGACTGCCAGGGGCGGATCTCCTCCACGGCATTCTTGAGCGCGGGCCAGGCGGGGTGATCGACCACCCGTTGGTCCGTAGCTATGTCACCTGCGGCGACGTCGTGCACAAGAATTTCCGTCATCACACTTCCTCCACGGGAGAACCTCGCGTCAAGCAACCGTATCCGTGTGCAGTTCCTTCGGACAAGTGGGACTCAGAAGATTATCCTGCCGACCCCCCATGGTCACCGCGATTCTTCCTGCACAGCACCTCCAGGGCGACCACTTCCGTCGACCTGGCGCATTCCGGCGACTGCCGACCCGACAGACCTCGAACGCATGCGCGGCCAGACCGGGCGGGACGTGCCCCCGCACGGGCGACACGGCTCCGCGGACACGGCCGCAGACCGCCAGGACGGACGGCATCCGCCCTTCGCTCCAGCGCCGGAGATCCTCCGCATGAGTGTCCGTGCCGTCCATGTCGCAGTCGTCGTCACCGGGCTCCTGCCCGGTGCCGCTGATGTCCGGGAACACGGCACCGCATCCGACGCCGCGCGCTGGTTCACCAGGCATCGCGGGACAGCCCTTAGGCTGCCGAATTGCCGTAATGCCGCGGTGCTTCGTGGGTAGGAGCAGTCCGCGGGGAGACGCCGTCGACGGAAGCGAGTTGCCTTGTCCTTTCTCACCATCGGTCATCGCGGAGTGATGGGCGTCGAACCGGAGAACACCCTGCGGTCGTTCGTCCACGCGGAACGGGCCGGGATGGACGCCATCGAACTCGATCTGCATCTGAGCAAGGACGGCGCGCTGGCCGTCATGCACGACGCCGAAGTGGACCGCACGACGGACGGCAGCGGTCCGATCGCCGAGAAGACCCTCTCCGAGCTGCGCGAGCTCGATGCCGGGCTGGGCGAGCGGGTGCCGGTCTTCGAGGAGGTGCTCGACGCCGTACGGTCCCCCGTACAGGCCGAGATCAAGGATGTGACTGCGGCCCGCGCCCTGGCCGAAGTGATGCTGCGACGCGGCCTCGTCGACCGGGTCGAGGTGTCGTCGTTCCACGACGAGGCGGTCGCCGAGATCACCCGACTGGTACCGGGAGTACGGACCGTGCTCATCGCCAGCCGCTGGCGGAACGACGTGGTGGACCGGGCGAAGGCGGTGGGCGCGGCGACGTTGGCGCTGAACATCCGCCGCCTCACCCTGGAGGTGGTCGAGCAGGCACACGCCGAAGGACTGAAGGTCATCGGCTGGGTGGTGAACACCCAGGATCATCTGCGGCTGGTACGCGCCCTGCGGCTGGACGGCGCGACCACCGACTACCCGGAGATCCGCCGCGCCGGCCGCTTCACCGCTTGATCGCCGCCCCGGTCAGACCAGCTCCTTGACCAGGAGTTCGAAGGCGAGATCGTCACGCTGCGGGATGCCGAAGCGCTCATCGCCGTACGGGAACGGGCTGAGCCTGCCCGTACGGCGGTAGCCGCGGCGCTCGTACCAGGCGATCAGTTCCTCGCGCACCGAGATCACGGTCATGTGCATCTCCGTCACCCCCCAGCCGTCCCGGACGGTGCGCTCGGCCTCGGCGATGATCACCTTGCCGAGGCCGGCCCCCTGCAGCTCGGGACGGACCGCGAACATCCCGAAGTAGGCGGCGTCGCCGCGGTGTTCGAGCTGGCAGCAGGCGATGAGCGCGCCATCGCGCTCCACCACGAGCAGTCGGCTGCCGGGCGCTTCGACGACCTGGCGGACGCCGTCCGGGTCGGTCCGCTGCCCCTGCAGGAGGTCCGCCTCGGTGGTCCATCCGGCCCGGCTGGAGTCCCCGCGGTAGGCCGACTCGATCAGCGTCACGAGTGCGGGCACATCGGCGTCGGCCGCATCGCGGAAGGTCAGCTGCGAGTCCTGGGCGGGGGCTATGTCCATGGCGATGGCTCTCCGTTTCTCTGCTGTGGCCGTGCCGGAGCAGCGTAACGCGCATGTTCCGGCCCCAGGGCGGCTCGTTCGGGTCACGCCCGGCTCTCGTGCCCCGGCGCCCATGACGCCGGGAGCCCGCTCGCCATCGTGCACCAGGCCGTTAGAGTGCGGCGCATGGTTCATGTGCTGAGCAGCCGGATCCTGTTGCGTCCGGTCGATCCCGAGCGGTCACGGGCCTTCTACGGGGAGTCCCTCGGGCTGCCCGTCTACCGGGAGTTCGGCACCGGCCCCGAGCGGGGCACGGTCTACTTCCTCGGCGGCGGTTTCCTGGAGGTCTCCGGGCGCGCCGCCGCACCGCCGGTGCCCGGTCTCGAACTCTGGATGCAGGTCGCCGACGTCCGGGCGGCGCACGAGGAGCTGTCGGCCCGCGGCGTCGAGGTGCTGCGACCGCCGGTGCGCGAGCCGTGGGGGCTCGTCGAGATGTGGATCCGTGACCCGGACGGGCACCGGATCGTCATGGTGGAAGTGCCGGCGGACCATCCGTTGCGCCACCGCCCCTGACGGGGCCGCCCGTACAAGGGGCCGCCCGTACAAGGCCGTCAGTGCGGGGCGCGACTGCGCTCCGCACAGTCGACGAGCACGGGCAGGGCCCTTTCCAGGCTGCCGTCGTGGTCCGCGAACGGCAGGCGCAGATGGTGACGGAAGCCGTCCACGGCGGAGAACGCGGGGCCGGGCACGATCAGTACGCCCGCGCGGCGGGCCAACTGGGCGGTGGCCTCGGCATCGGCGCCGGGCATCTCCACCCAGAGGGCGGAACCTCCCGCGGGCCGCTCCCATCGCCATCCGGTGCGCTGGGCACGCAGGAGCCGTTCGGTCTCCGTCAGGCGTTCACGCAGCCGGGCACGGCGCGTGGCGCGCGCCTCCGGGAGTTGCCGGAGCAGCTGCACGGCCAGCATCTGGTCCACCACCGGGCACGAGAGGTCGACGGACTTCTTGATGTCGGCCAGACGGCGGACGACGGTGGAGGAGGCGCGTATCCAGCCCAGTCGCAGGCCGCCCCAGAAGAGCTTGGACAGGGTGCCGACGGTGGCGGTGGCGGCGGGCGGAAGCCGGGCGGCCAGCGAGACCGGTGCGTCGTCGTGGCACAGGGACAGTTCCGCGTAGGCGTTGTCCTCCACGGTGTACAGGCCCTGTTCGGCCAGCACGGCGGCCCAGGCACGGCGGGTGTGCTCGGCCATACCGCGTCCGGTGGGGTTGTGGACGGACGGCTGGAGATAGACGAGGCGCGGGCGGATGTGGCCGGCCAGCCGTGCGAGTGCGGCGGCGTTGTCGCCGTGGGCGGTATCGGCGGGCAGCGGGACCAGCCGCGCACCGCGGGCCCGCAGCGCTTCGAGGGCGCCGCGATAGGTCGGGTCCTCCACGATCACGGTGTCGCCGGGCTGGACCAGCCCCTGGGTGATCAGCCAGACGGCCTGCTGGGACCCGGCCGTCACCAGGATCTGTTCCGGCGAGGTCGGCAGGCCCGCCGAGCGGTGGTACTCGGCGATCCCCTCGCGCAGTTCGGGCAAGCCGTACGGCTGGTACCCGTCACCGGCCAGCGCGGCGGTGAGATCCCGCGCGGACAGCGCGCCGACCGCCTCCGCGACCGCGGGCAGGCCGTCCAGCGCACCGCTGGACAGGTCGATGACCCCCTCTCGGGTCCCGAAACTGGCCAGGCGCCCCTCGGTCGCCGGCCCGCCCACCGCGCCCGAACCCCGTAGCCGGGAGCCGCTCCCCTGCCGGCTGTCCAGCCACCCTTCCGCCTCCAGCAGCCCGTACGCCGCCGTCACCGTGCTCCGGCTGACACCGAGCGCCGCCGCGAGGGCGCGCTGCGAGGGCAGCACCGTGCCCGGGACGACGTCTCCCCGTTGCGCCAGCTCGCGCAGCGCCTCCGCCAGCAGCAGCGGCATCGCACCGGCACCGCCCTTGGACCACCCGGTCAGCAGGCGCGACAGGCGGGTGGGAGGAATGCGGTCCATGCCCCCATCATCACCCGCCGCAGGCCAATTGCCGCCAAGTGGTCTTTGCCGCTCTCCGGCGCCCGGCACATGATCGGGCGAACGCCGTTGCAAAGGAGCAGAACATGGCGACCGTGGTGCTCGTCGGGACACTGGACACCAAGGGGGCGGAGTACGCATGGCTCTCGGCGCGCCTGCGTGAATCGGGATGCGATGTCGTCCTCGTCGACGCCGGTGTGATGCCACCACCGGTCGGTGCCCCCGCGGGGGACGTCGACGCCGCCGCCGTCGCACACCGCGCGGGGCATGATCTGGAGGCGCTGCGCGCCGCCGGGGACCGCGGGGCGGCCGTGACCGCGATGGCCGAGGGCGTCGAACTGGTCGTCGGCGATCTGCACCGGGAGGGCCGGCTGCACGCGGTGCTGGCGGTGGCCGGCAGCGGCGGGTCGTTCATCGCCGCGCGTGCCATGCAGGCGCTGCCCGTCGGCGTCCCGAAGCTGCTGGTGTCCACCATGGCCGGCGGGGACGTGTCGCCGTACGTGGGCAGCAGCGACATCACCATGATGTACAGCGTGGTAGACGTCGCGGGCATCAACTCGGTGTCGTCCCGGATCCTGGGCAACGCGGTGGCCGCGGCGGCCGGCATGGCCGCCCACCACGAGCGGAGCGTCGACCGGCCGGACCCCGGCGGGCGGCCGCTGATCGGTGCCAGCATGTTCGGCGTCACCACGCCGGCGGTCGACGCCGCCCGGCGGCGTCTGGACGAACTGGGTTACGAGGTCCTGGTCTTCCACGCCACGGGCGCGGGCGGCCGGGCGCTGGAGAAGCTCGCCGGGGGCGGGTTCCTCGCCGGTGTCCTGGACCTGACCACCACCGAACTCGCGGACGAACTGGTCGGCGGCGTACTGAGCGCCGGACCGGACCGGCTGACCGCGGCCGGGCGGGCGGGCATCGCGCAGGTCGTCGCACCGGGCGCCCTGGACATGGTCAACTTCGGGGCCGCTCGGACGGTTCCGGAGCGCTTCGCCGAACGCCGCCTCCTGGTGCACAACCCCACCGTCACCCTGATGCGCACCACGGCCGACGAGATGGCGGAGCTGGGCACCCTCATGGGGCGGAAGCTGGCCTCGGCACGCGGCCCGGCAGCGGTCCTCTGGCCGCTCGGCGGCGTCTCCGCCGTCGATGCCCCGGACGGCCCCTTTCACGATCCGGAAGCCGACGCGGCGGGGCTGGCGTCCCTGCGTGCGGCTCTCCGGGGCAGCGCCGTCGAGCTGCGCGAGATCGACGCGCAGCTGAACGACCCGTCCTTCGCCGTGGCGGCCGCCGACCGTCTCCACGAGCTGATCACCGCTCAGGACCGTTCGTCCGCGAGCGTCTGACTCACACGATTGCCGAAGAGGAGCCCTTCCATGAACCGTAACCAAGCCCTGGCACGCCTGACCGACCAGGTCGGCGCGGGCAAGGCAGTCATCGGCGCAGGCGCGGGCACCGGTCTGTCCGCCAAGTGCGCGGAGGCCGGTGGTGTCGACCTGCTGATCATCTACAACTCGGGGCGCTACCGGATGGCCGGCCGGGGTTCGCTGGCGGGCCTACTGCCCTACGGCGACGCCAACGCGATCGTGCTGGACATGGCCGGCGAGGTCCTCCCCGTGGTGCGGGACGTCCCCGTGCTCGCCGGTGTGTGCGGAACCGACCCGTTCCGGATCATGGGCAACTTCCTCGACCAGCTGAAGGCCATCGGCTTCACCGGTGTGCAGAACTTCCCCACGGTCGGTCTGTACGACGGGAAATTCCGCGAGAACCTGGAAGAGACCGGCATGGGTTTCGGTCTGGAGGTCGACATGATCCGCCAGGCACACGAGCGCGACCTGCTCACCGCCCCCTACGTCTTCGACCCCGAGCAGGCCGCCGACATGGCGCGGGCCGGTGCGGACGTGCTCGTACCGCATGTCGGGCTGACCACCAAGGGTTCCATCGGCGCCTCGACCGCGCTCACGCTCGATCAGGCCGCCGCCGCCGTGCAGGACATGCACGACGCCGCCAAGCGCGTCAACCCCGACATCATCGTGCTCTGCCACGGCGGCCCGATCGCCGAGCCGGAGGACGCCCGTTACGTCCTGGAGCACACGTCCGGAATCGTCGGCTTCTTCGGTGCGTCGTCCATGGAACGGCTTCCCACCGAGCGGGCCATCACCGACCAGGCACGTGCCTTCAAGTCCCTCACCCTCGGCTGACCCGGCCGGGTGAGTACGGCGCGCGGCGGGGAACACCCCCTCCGCGCGCTCCCCGTGCACCTCAGTGCGCCGCGTACGACGTTCCCGGTCCGGGCATCGACTAGGAAGACCGAGTCGTACGTCCTGGGGGAGGTGCGCCGTGCACGGACCGGCGATGTCCGGCTGGCTGCTCATGGCGTTGTGCGCAACGACGGGCGTGTACTGCCTGTTGCGCACACACAGCGAGACCGCGGAGGAGCGCAGGACCGCGCGTGCGGAGGCCTTGATGGGCTTCGGCATGGCGGCCATGGCGATGCCGGCCGCCGTCGTCACACCACCCGGGTGGGGGTGGGCGGTGTACGCGGTGCTGTTCGGCGCGGCCGCGTTGCGCGCGCTGTGGTTCTCCCGGCGCAGCGGGCACCATCTCCACCACCTGGTCGGGTCGTCGGCGATGGTCTACATGGCGTTGACGATGGCGCCCGGCGACGGAGGGGGACACGGCGGGCACACGGGCCATGGCGGCATGGAGACGGCCGGGGGCATACCCCTGCTGACCGGACTGCTGCTGGCCTACTACGCGGTGTACGTACTGCGGTCGGGGGCCCGGCTGATACCGGTGGCCGCCACGGCGGGAGGCGGCGGACCGGTCGGGGAGGTGCCGGTCGGGGGCGGCTGGGGCACACGGCCCGAGCTCGCGCTCGCCTGCCGGCTGACAATGGGGATCGCCATGTTCGCGATGCTGCTCACTCTGTGAGACAGGGGGGCGAGCAAACCGTGGCGTACGTCACTTGCCGTGCACAGCCATACCGTGGCCACCGCGCCGCTCATAGGCTGACGCCATGTTGGTCTCCCTGGCCCTGCTGCTGCTCGGCGCACTGACCGCCGTCGTGACCCCGCGTCTGATGGCGCGGGCGCAGTGGCCGGAACGCGAGCCGGTCGTCGCGCTGTGGTTGTGGCAGTGCGTGGTGGCCGGAGTGCTGGTCTCCTTCGCGCTCTCCATGACCTTCAGCGCGGCAGCGGCCTGGCAGGCGGTACGCGGGCATGTCTTCGCACCGGCGCCGCGCGGCGTGGTGGAGGCGTACGCGCTGAGCGGGCACGGACAGTGGTCCGCGGCCATGGCGGTGCTGCTGGCGCTCGGCGGGGTGTGGACGGCAGCGATGCTGACCCGGGAGATCCACCGGGCTCAGGTGCGCCGCAGGCAACGCCGGGCGGAATTGCTGGTGCGTTCCCCGCTGATGCCCGGGGAGGAGCCCGGCAGCGGTCGGCTCGTCGTCCTGGAGGGAGAGCGCCCGGGTGCCTGGTGGCTGCCTGGTGCGGCGCCTCAACTGGTCATCACCACCGCGGCACTCGGCCGCCTGAAGGGCCGTCAGCTGGATGCGGTGCTGGCCCATGAGCAGGGGCACGCGAAGGCCCGGCACGACTGGTTGCTGCACTGTTCCGGCGCTCTCGCGACCGGGTTTCCTCAGGTTCCGGTGTTCGCCGCCTTCCGTGACGAGATGCACCGGCTGGTCGAACTGGCGGCGGACGATGTGGCGTCGAGACGCTTCGGACGGTTGACGATCGCCCTGGCCCTCGTCGAACTCAACGAGGATCGGGGGGTGTTCGGCCCGTGCCCGTCGCCGGACGCGCAGTTGCCGCGGCGGGTGAACCGGCTGCTGACCCCGGTGGAGCGGCTCACCGCGGCCCGTCGGCTCCGGCTCACCGCGGCTGGCGCCCTGGTACCGGTGGTTCCGCTTCTGGTGGCCTTCCTTCCAGGACTCAGCGCACTGGGATAGGCGGATGCGCGGATCTTCCGGGAAGATCGCCCCATGCCCTCCCCGCCCCTCGCACCGTCGGGCCGCACCCGTTTCCGCGCCACGCCGTTCGGCACGGCCACGGTCTGCGCCGCCCTCGCGCTGATCCTGCTGATCCTGGTCGCCGTGCGCTGGTCGCCACTGATGTCGGTCGACCGCACGGTCGCGGACGCCCTGCACCGCAGGGCGGTCACCGAGCCCGGTCTCGTCCACGTGAACCGGATCCTGACCGACTGGGTGTGGGATCCGTGGACCATGCGCGCGCTGATCGCGGTGGCCGTGGTGGCGGTGTGGTGGCGTGGGGCGCAGGCCCTCGCGGTGTGGGTGGCGGTGACGAGCGTGCTGTCGGCCCTCCTGCAACAGGGACTGAAGTCCGCGGTCGGCCGGGAACGGCCGCGATGGCCGGATCCGGTGGACTCCGCCCACTACGCCGCGTTCCCCTCCGGCCACGCGATGACGGCGACGGTGAGCTGCGCCCTGTTGCTCTGGCTGCTGCACCGGCACGGCACGGGGCCCCTGGTGTGGCGGACGGCTCTGGTGGTGGGCTGGGTGTCGGTGATCGGGGTCGGTGCCACCCGGCTCTATCTGGGGGTGCACTGGCCGAGTGACGTGCTCGGCGGCTGGCTGCTGGGGGCGGCCCTGGTCGGGTTCTCCGTCGCCGGCTTCGCCCGGTACGAGGGACGCGGCGGCCCGGCCTTGCCTCGGCGTTCCTGATCCGGGGAGGATCGCACCCATGCAGATCAAGGGTGTGCTCTTCGACTTCTCCGGGACGCTGTTCCGCATCGAGCCGATCCGGTCCTGGCTGCGCGCGGTCCTCGCCGAACGGGGGGTGACGGTCGACGGGGCCGACTTCGAGCGGTACGCGCGGGGACTGGAGGACGCCGGGGCACTGCCGGGCGGTCCGCCTCCACGGCAGGTGCCCACCCGGCTCGCCGCCTTGTGGGCCACCCGTGACGAGAGCGCGGAACTCCACCGGGCGGCGTACACCGGGCTGGCCCGGCAGGTGGCCCTGCCGGATCCGGGTCTGTACGACGCGCTGTACGAGCGGCACCGGTCCCCCGCTGCCTGGCAGCCGTACCCGGACGCGGCGGAGGTGCTCGGCGCACTGCGCGAGCGCGGCACCCGCGTCGGCGTGGTCAGCAACATCGGCTGGGACCTCCGGCCGGTGTTCCGGGCGCACGGGCTGGACGCCCTCGTGGACACCTACGTCCTGTCGTACGAGCACGGCGTCCAGAAGCCGGACGCACGGCTCTTCCACAGAGCCTGCACACTCCTCGGACAGGATCCGGCACATGTGGTGATGGTCGGCGACGATCCGCACGCGGACGGTGGGGCGGCAGCACTGGGCTGTGACGTGCGGTTCGTACGGCATCTACCGGTGGAGGAGCGGCCCGACGGGCTGCGGACGCTCGGACTGCTGCCAAGCGTTGCCTGATGAACATGTGAGAGATGTCCCTGACGCGCAATGGGTCCGATTGTCACATCGGGGCCTTAGCCTGTACGCATGTCCCGTTCTCCGTGCTCCTCCGATTCCGTGCGTACCCCCGCCGTGGTGAACAAAGAGATTCGTGACCTGTGGCAGCGCTCCGGCGGCTGCCTGTCCCCCGAGGACGAGGAGCATTACCAGCGACTGCTGGTGGAGTGGGCGGCGGCGACCGGCGGGAGCGCCAGGCCCGCCGCCTGACGCGGCTGCCGTCCCCGAGCGGCTCCTGGATGCGCCGTGCCTCCCGCCGGGCGGGGAATCCGCCCGGCGGGAGGCACGGGTGCGCGCCGGGGCCGACCGGCGCAGGTATGGTGGGGCGACCCGGGGCCGTATCAGCGGTCGAAGTAGTCCGGCTGCGTCTGCACATTGAGCTCGTCCAGTCGCACCTGCTTCGCCGGGTCGGTCCGCCGGTCGTCGAGCTTCAGGACGTCGAAGCCCTTGGCGATGTCGTTGGAGTAGATGTAGCCGTTGTAGTAGTACGCCGACCAGGAGCCGGCCGTGGTGACCGCGTCGGTGCTGACGGGGCCGCGCTCGAAGTAGCCGATCTCCTTCGGCTTGGAGGAGTCGGTGAAGTCCCAGACCGAGACTCCGCCCTGGTACCAGGCCTGCACCATCACGTCACGGCCCTTGACCGGGACGATCGAACCGTTGTGGGCGACGCAGACCTCCGTGTCGGCCTGCGGGCGGTCGATCTTGAAGTAGCTGCGGAAGACCAGCTTGCGGTGGTCTCCCTTGCCGACGATGTCGTAGATGCCGTCGGCACCGCGGTTCGGGCCGACCTCCTCGTTGCAGGTGGCCGCGCCGCCGCCGCCGAGTTCATCGGTGAAGACGACCTTGTCGGCCTTCTGGTTGAACGTCGCGGAGTGCCAGAACGCGAAGTTCACGTTGTCCTGCACCTGGTCGATGATCTTCGGGTGCTCCGGGTCCTTGATGGAGAACAGCAGACCGTCGCCCATACAGGCTCCGGCGGCCAGATCCTTCGAGGGCAGCACCGTGATGTCGTGGCAGCCGCTGGTCTTGGAGACGCCCGGGTTGGTCGGGGCGCCCGGGTTGCCGCCGTCCGGGAAGAGGACCGGGAAGTTCACCACGGCGGCCTTCTCGGGTGCGTTGCGCGGCACCTTGATGATGGAGATCCCGTCGTGCGGCGGCTGGCAGTCGGGGAACGCCTCGCTCGGCGCGTACGAGGAGACGTACACGTATACGTTCTTGCGTTCGGGGACCAGCGTGTGGGTGTGCGATCCGCAGGCGGTCTCGACGGCGGCGACGTACTTCGGGTTCCGCTTGTCGCTGATGTCGAAAACCTTCATGCCCTCCCAGGAGGACTTCTCCGTGGCGGGCTGGGTGGTGCTGGTGCAGGAGTTGTCACTGCGCGAGGAGTCGGTGGACAGGAAGAGCAGGTTCCCCGAGACCGAGATGTCGTTCTGCGAACCGGGGCAGAGGACCTGTGCGACGGTCTTGGGGGACTTGGGATTGCTGATGTCATAGATCCGGAAGCCGTCGTAGTTTCCCGCGAAGGCGTACTTCCCCTGGAAGGCCAGGTCCGTGTTCAGCCCCTTGAGCGCGTCCTTCGGGACGTTGGCCAGATGGGTGATGTTGCCGCTGTGGACCACCTCGTCCACGCCGGGTATCTCACCGCTCCTGATGGCGGCCGCGGCTTCGGCTTCCTGGGCGGCGGAGACATCGGTACGGGCGGCGGCCGCGTCACCGGGGTCGGGCGTCGCGGCCGCGGGACCGGCCAGGAACAGCGTGGCCAGCAGCCCGGCGACCGCCGCGGCGGCCCCGAGGCGTCTGCGCCGCACCGGGCTCGTGTGCAACGAAATCACTGCGTCCTCCCATGTATCCGAACGTAGTTGAACGGTTCACGGACCTCGGCAGTATCGTCCTTCCCATGGCCATCCCAACAGATGGCAACAGAGACGTAATGAAAGTTTCTGATCACTGTCGCGCGGAAGCGTGTTAGGACGGTGGGCAACCACCCATATGGCAATGGAGGTCCACTTGTTGATCCGCCGTCAGACCATGTGTGTCCGCCGCTTCGTGTTCGTCGCGGCCGTCATGTCCGTCGCTCTCACCCTGGGCGCATGTGACGCGGGGAGCGGTGACAGCGGTACGAAGGCGCAGGCGGACGGAGGCCCTTCGGTGGTGGCGCCCGGAAAACCGGGAGAGCCGGCGCGGACCCTCTCCGCCGAGGAGGCGCTGAAGGCCGCCGGGGACGACACCCCCAATTCCGCCGACTTCCGGTACGTGCAGATGATGATCCAGCACCACGCACAGGCACTGGAGATGACCGAACTCGTTCCCGGCCGCTCCGGCTCCGCCGCCGTCGAGCGGCTCGCCGAACGCATCACCGCGGGCCAGAAGCCGGAGATCGGCGCCATGCAGGGCTGGCTCGAGCACAACGGCGGATCCGGGCGCGCGAGCGGCCACGACCACGCGGCGATGCCCGGCATGGCGACCCCGGCGCAGCTCGAAGAGCTGCGTGCGGCGAACGGCGCGGCCTTCGACAAGCTCTTCCTGAGGCTGATGACCACCCACCACCGGGGCGCGATCACGATGGCGACCGAGGTGCTCTCGCAGGGGAACAATGTGCAGGTCGAGGAGATGGCCGGGGACGTCGTCGCCCAGCAGACGGTGGAGATCGACCGGATGCGCACACTGTCGTCCTGACCGCGCCCCGGGCGCGCCTCCCCTGCGTCCCGGCCGCCGGTGTCATGCTGGAGGCATCCCGCGGGAAGAGGTACGCCGTGCTCCGTGTCGCCGTCGTCGGCTCCGGCCCGAGCGGGGTCTACACCGCGCAGGCCCTGGTCGAGCAGGACCGGGTGCCCGGTGTCCGGGTCGATGTGCTGGACCGGCTCCCCTGTCCGTACGGCCTGGTGCGCTACGGCGTGGCCCCCGATCACGAGAAGATCAAATCGCTCCAGAACAGCCTGCGGACCGTCCTGGAGCACGAACGGATCACCTTCCTCGGCAATGTCGAGGTGGGCGGCGGCGGGGTCCCGCCCGAGCGGATCGGTGAGCTCTACCAGGCGGTCGTGTACTGCGTCGGGGCCGCGACCGACCGGGCCCTCGCCGTCCCCGGCGAGGACCTGCCCGGCAGCTTCTCCGCGACCGAGTTCGTCTCGTGGTACAGCGCGCACCCGGACGCCGCCGCCAACGGCTTCGCGCTGCGGGCCCGTTCGGTCGTGGTGATCGGTGTCGGCAATGTGGCGGTGGACGTGACACGGATTCTCGCGCGGGGCGGGGAGGAGCTGCGCCCCACCGACGTACCGCACGGAGCGCTCGGCGCGCTGGCCGGCAGCCGGGTCCGCGAGGTCCACATGGCCGGCAGGCGTGGGCCCTCGCAGGCCAGGTTCACCACCAAGGAGCTGCGGGAACTGGGCGGGCTGCCGCACGCCCGGGTGGTGGTGGACGAGGCGGAGCTGGCCCTCGATCCGGCCTACGTCGATCCGTCCGCCGGGCCGGCGACGGCCGTGTCCGCTCCACCCGACGTGCCGCCCCTGACGGCGGCGGCGCGGCGCAACGTCGAGGTGCTGCGCGGATGGGCCTCGGCCGGCGCCCTGGGCGCGGGCCCGGGAGCAGATCCGGCGCGCACCATACACCTGCGGTTCTTTCTGCGGCCCGTCGAACTGCTGGAGCGGGACGGCCGGGTGGCCGGGGTGCGGTTCGCCCGTACCGTGCCGGACGGCAACGGAGGTGTACGCGACTCCGGGGCGTACGAGGACATCGGCGCCCAGCTCGTGCTGCGGGCCGTCGGCTACCGGGGGCTGCCCCTGCCCGGCCTCCCGTTCGACACGGCGCGCGGGACGGTGCCGCATCTGGCGGGACGGGTGCTGCGCGACGGCGTGCCGTCGCCCGGGGAGTACGTCGCCGGGTGGATCAAGCGTGGGCCGACCGGGGTGATCGGCTCGAACCGGTCGTGCGCCAAGGAGACGGTGGCGTCCTTGCTGGACGACGCCCCGCTGCTCACCGGGCGCCCGTCCGTGCCCGATCCGGTGACCGCTCTGCGGGCGTGGGGGCTGCGGCCGGTGGAATGGAAGGGCTGGCTGTCCATCGAGCGGGCGGAGGCGACGCTGGGCCGGTCACTGGGCCGGGGGCCGGTGAAGATCCCGGACTGGGCGGGGCTGCTGGACGCCGCGGAGGGTGCCGAGCGGGGCGGATCGTGAGGCTATCGGTCCTCGCCGATGCGCTGCACCTGCCGGTTGGCAGCGTCGAGGACGGTGTCGAGGAGCCCGGGGAACAGTGCTTCCAGATCGTCCCGGCGCAGCCCGTTCATCTTGGCCGTTCCGCGGTAGAACTGCTGGACGATGCCGCTCTCGCGCAGCACCCGGAAGTGGTGCGTGGACGTCGACTTGGACACCGGCAGGTCGAAACGGGAGCAGGTGAGCTCGGAGTCGGCGACGGCCAGCTCACGGACCACGCGCAGCCGCATCGGGTCGGAGAGCGCGTGCAGCACCGTCTCGATGCGGATCTCGTCCCGCGTGGGATGGTCGAGCGCGCGGCCACCGACCGCAGCGACGCTTTCGGCGGGGGCGCTGGCTGGGGTCACGATGGCTCCATTCCCTGGCTTCGTCCGGCCTCCCATAATACGAGACTCTTCGTAGTTCAAGGTGCGCCGTAGGACGAGTGCGGCCGCGCATCACCCGCTGCGATCGGCGCGCGATACCGCTCCACGGGCGTCGGTGGGCTCCTCCATGCGGAGCGCCGCGCGGGCGCGCACCGGTCGCGGCGCGGCCGGTCAGCCGCTGAGCAGGTCCGGGTTCCCGGCGAGTGAGGCGAGATGCCCGGCCGGATCGGCGATCAGCCTGCGGGCCGTCAGATCGAGCAACCCCGCCACGCCCGTGACCTGCGCCGCGACCGTGCCGTCCTCCTTGAGGATCTCCTGCGCCACCGCGAACGTCTTTCCCTCGCCGTATTCGAACCGGCAGGTCACCCGAACCCGGTCACCACCCCTCAGTTCGCGCAGGAACTTCACCGTTGTTTCGAGCGCCACCGGCCCGACCCCACTGGCCAGCAGCTTCTCCTGCGGCAGGCCGGCGGCGCGCAGCAGTTCCCAGCGCGCGTGCTCGGCGTACTGCAGGTAGACGGCCTGGTTCAGATGTCCCTGCGTGTCGAGTTCGTAGCCCCGGACGGTCACGTCCACAGAAAAGGTCATGGACATCCCAACATCGTGACGCATTCCGTCATTCCCCGTTCCCGGGATCCGCGCGACTGCCCACGCCACAGCCCCTTGCGCACCTGTCATGCCCCGGTGAACGCGGCGCCGGGCAGGATCGGCGCCGCGGGCCCGTACCTCAAGCAGCGGGACCGGAGGCGGGGGCCCGGTCCTCGCGTGGGGCGGGCCCCCGCCGGGGCACGGTGGACTCGCGGACGACGAGGGCGTAGCCGGGGCGGGGCCGGCGCGGTTCGGGAACCGGGTTGCCGGAGAGGCGTTCGACGAGGCTGTCGACGGCGAGCCGCGCGATGGCTTCCTTGTCGGGGGCGATGGTGGTGAGGGTGGTGGCTCCGTACAGGCTCTCCTCGATGTTGTCGAAGCCGACGACGGCGACGTCCTCGGGAATGCGCAGGCCGCGTGCGGTGAGGGTGCGCATCGCGCCGATGGCGATGAGGTCGTTGTACGCGAAGACCGCGTCGGGCCGTTCTCCCCGGTCCAGGAGTGCGGCCATGGCTGTGGCTCCGTCCTCGCGCCCGTAGCCGTCGGTGACGACCACCAGTGACTCGTCGGGCTCGATGCCGGCCGCGGCCAGTTCCTCGCGCCAGCCCCGCAGCCGCAGGTGGGCGGGCTGCCGTTCGCGTCCGGTGCGGGAGCCGAGGAAGGCGATCCGCCGGTGGCCGCGGTCGATGAGATGGCGTACGGCGTCACGGGCGGCGGCCACGTTGTCGATGGCGATGTGGTCGTACGGGGCCTCGTACTCCCGCTCGCCGAGCAGGACCAGGGGCGCGGTCTCGGTGCGGGCCATGAGGTCCTCGGTCTCCAGATGGATGGGACTGAGGATGAGGCCGTCGATGACATGGGAGCGGAAGCCCTGGCTGACCAGGAGTTCCTTCTCCCTGAGGCCGGCGGTGTGGTCGACCAGCACGGTGTAGTCGTGCCGGGCGGCCGCGTCGACGACCGCGCCGGCCAGTTCGGCGAAGTACGGGTTGCCGAACTCGGGCACCGCCAGGGCGATGATGCCGGTACGGCCCTTGCGCAGATGGCGGGCGGTGAGGTTCGGCCGGTAGCCGAGTTCGTCGATGGCCCGTTGCACCTTGGCGCGCATCTGCGGTGTGACGTGCTGATAGTTGTTCACCACGTTGGACACGGTCTTGATGGACACGCCCGCCCGTTGCGCAACGTCCTTGAGGCTGACGCCCACGGCACTCCCTGACTCGGCTCGGTGCGCACCGGTGCGCACTGGATCGGCTTGGCTCGCGCTTCGAGGGCCGGGGGCTGCCCCGTCCGGCACGGCTCAGCTGGTTCTGCGGCCGCGCGCAAGCCAGCGCTGGGCCACCACGACAACGATAAGGAAACCTCCGCTGACCACCGACTGGTAGGAGGAGTTCAGCGAACCGATCTGGTTGATGAGGTTCTGGATGACGGCCAGCAGCAGAACGCCCCAGAGGGTGCCGCTGATCGAGCCGGCGCCACCGACGAGGAGGGTGCCGCCGATGACGACGGCGGAGATGGCGTCGAGTTCCATGCCCGCACCGACGATCGTGACGCCGGAGGACAGTCTGGCCGCGTTCAGCGCGCCGGCGAGTCCGGCGAGCAGCCCGCTGAGCGTGTAGACCAGGAGTTTCGTACGGGCCACGGGCAGGCCCATCAGGGCGGCCGCGTCGCTGCTGCCGCCGATGGCGAAGAGGGACTGGCCGAACGAGGTGCGCTGCAGAAGCAGTCCGCCGGCGCCGAACAGCACCAGGGCGATCAGGACCGGGTGTCCAAAACCTCCTATGCTGCCCTGGCCCAGTTCGGCGAAGGCGGAACCCTTGGGGACGAGATAGGTGGTGGCGCCCTCGTCGGTGAGGGCGAGGAGAATGCCACGGGCGGCCAGCAGGGTGGCGAGAGTGACGATGAAGGGGGCCATCGAGGCACGGGCGATCAGGAGGCCGTTGAGCAGACCGATCGCGCCGCACATCCCCAGCGGCACGAGCAGCGCGGGCAGGAGGCCCCCCTGCGAGGCCCAGGCGGCGAGCACACCGCCGAGGGCGAAGACGGAACCGACGGACAGGTCGATGCCGCCGGTGATGACGACCATCGTCATCCCCAGGGCGACCACGGCGAGGAACGACGCCTGCACGGTCACACCGCGGGCGTTGTCCAGCGTCGCGAACGTCGGGTAGACGAACGAGGCGGTGATCACGACCGTCAGCAGAACGGCGAGCACGCCCTGGCCCTGCAGGAGTTCGGCGAGCCGCCGTGTGATCGTCGGCGCGGGACCGGATGCCGGTCGGGGCTCGCCGTCCCCCGGCACCCCTGGGCTCCTTCGTGGTGCCGGGGACTGGGCGATCGCGGCAGGTGTGGTTTCGTTCATCGGGACCGACGCTCCCGGGCGACGTAGACGGCGGCGATGATGATGGCCGCCTGGGCGATCTGTGCGGTGGAGTCGGGCAGGTCGTGCTTGACCAGAGTGGCGCGCAGCAGCTGCATCAGCAGGGCGCCCGCGACGGTGCCGAGCACGCGGACGGAGCCGCCGTTCAGCGGGGTGCCGCCGACCACGACCGCCGTGATGGCGGAGAGTTCCATGAGGGTGCCGAGCGAGGAGGGATCGCTGGCGGTCAGCCTGGCGGTGGCGAGGATGCCGGCCAGGGCGGCCAGTACGCCGCAGAGCACGTATACGCCGATGAGCACGCGTCGTACGGGCAGGCCGGCGAGGGCCGCGGCCGAGCGGTTGCCACCGACGGCGACGACCTGACGGCCGAACGTGGTGCGCTGCACGAGGAAGGCGACGGCCGCGGCGAGGACCGCGGCGATCAGGACGACCAGCGGGACGCCGAGGAGGGAGCCGGTGCCGAGCGAGAGCAGATCCGGGTTGGCGATCTGCTTGAGCTGCCCGTCGGCCATGACGAGGGCCAGGCCCCGGCCTCCGACGAAGAGCGCGAGTGTGGCGACGATCGGCTGCAGCCCGATGAGCGAGACCAGTGCGCCGTTGACCGCGCCGACGACGGCGCCGGCGAGCAGCGCCACGACGAGCGCGGGCACGAGCCCGTATCCGAGGTAGAGCGGCAGGAGCGCGGTGGCGAGCGCCATCGTCGAGCCGACGGACAGGTCGACGCCCTCGGTGCCGATGACCAGGGCCATGCCCAGGGCGACGATGACGACGGGGGCGACCTGGACGAGCTGGGTGCGCAGATTGTCGGCGGTCATGAAGTGCTCGGTGAACAGGGCGTTGAAGACGAGCACCACCGCCACGGCGACGTACACGCCGTACTCCTGGTACCAGGCGGGGTCGCGCAGTCGCGCCAGGGGGCGGGCGGAGGTGGCGAGGGCGGCCTGGGTCATCGGGGATCCTCCTGGGCGGCCGGGGTCTTTCCGGCGGGCGCTGGCACGTGGTCGGCGAGCACTTCGAGCAGATGGCTCTCGGTCACCTCGTCGCCCGTGAGTTCGCCCGCCACCGAGCCGCCGCGCAGCACGACGACGCGGTCGGCGCCCTCGACGAGTTCCTCGATGTCGGAGGAGATGAGCAGGACGGCGAGGCCCTCGCGGGCGAGCTCGTCGACGAGACCCTGGACCTCGGCCTTGGCGCCGACGTCGATGCCCCGGGTCGGTTCGTCGAGCAGCAGCACCCTGGGTTCCAGACAGAGCCAGCGGGCGAGAAGGACCTTCTGCTGGTTGCCTCCGGAGAGTTCGCCGACCTTCTGCTCGGGGCTCGCCGCCTTGATCCTCAGCCGCTTCATGAAGATGTCGACGACGCGGTCCTGCTTACGGCGGGAGACCACCCCGAATCGGGAGAGCCGGGGCATGGCGGCCAGCACGATGTTCTCGCGCACGGAGAGACCGGGCACGATGCCATCGGCCTTGCGGTCCTCCGGCAGCAGGCTGATTCCGCGGCGGATGGCACCGGCCGTGCCGATCCTGCGCAGCTTCCTTCCCCCGATGACGAGTTCGCCGGAATCCAGGCTCAGCGCACCCGCGAGGGCCTTCGCCGTCTCGCTGCGGCCGGAGCCGAGGAGGCCACCGAGCCCGAGCACCTCGCCGCCGTACAACGACAGCGATACGTCGTGGAGTTGATGGCGGCGGTGGAGGCCGGTCGCGGTGAGTACGGGGGTACGTGCCGCGTCGTGTCCGCCGTTGCCGAAACCGGTGAGGCCGGTGCGGCGGACCTCGGACAGATCGCGGCCGAGCATCATGGAGACGAGCCGCATCCGGTCGAGGCCGGCGAGGTCGCCGGTGTGGATGTGGCGGCCGTCGCGCAGCACGGTGACGCGGTCGCAGATCCGGTAGAGCTCGTCCATGCGGTGGCTGACGTAGAGAACGGCGATGCCCCGGCCGCGCAGGTCGTCGATGACCCGGAAGAGGGTCTCCACCTCGCGCGGCTCCAGCGAGGAGGTGGGCTCGTCCATGATGACGACCTGGGCGTCGACCGAGACGGCACGGGCCAGGGCGACCATCTGCTGCGTGCCGATGCCCAGTGTGTGCAGGGGCGTTCGGGGGTCGACACGTACGCCGAAGCCCTCCAGCAGTCCCCTGGTCTCGCGGTGCATCCGGGAGAAGTCGATGAGGCCGAGGCGGTTGTTGGGCTCACGGCCGAGGAAGATGTTGCGCGCCACGCTCATCAGCGGGACGAGATTCACCTCCTGGTAGATCGTGGAGATCCCGGCCTGCTGCGCCTCGAACGGCCGGGCGAACGCCACGGGGCGACCGCTCAGCCGCAGTTCGCCCTCGTCGGGGCGGTGGACGCCCGTCAGCACCTTGATCAGGGTGGATTTGCCCGCGCCGTTCTCCCCCACCAGGGCGTGGGTCTCCCCGGCGCGCAGGGCGAAGGAGACGCCGTCGAGGGCGACGACGCCGGGGAACCGCTTGCTCACCGAGCGGGCTTCGAGGACGGTGCCGGCGTCGGGGTGGACGGTCACGTCCGCCGGGTGGACGGCGGGATCCGGCACCTGCGGTACTGCTTCGGGTGATGCCATGGACGGTATCGGCCTTCCGCTGCTCCAGGGGGTGGGCCCGTGCCGCCGCGACGGGGCGGGGGGCGGCAGCGAAGGGCTTCGCCGCCGCGGCGGTGGACCAGGACGTTGCGGGTCCCTGCGGACCGCCACGGTCAGAACGCGCCGCCGAGCGAGGCCTTGGCGTTGGACTCGTCGTACGCCCGGTCGGAGATGATGACGTTCTCCGGGATCTCCTCGCCGCTGTAGAACTTCTGAGCGGTCGCGAAGGCGAGCGGCCCGAAGCGCGGGTTCGACTCGATGACGGCGTTGTACTCGCCGTCGACCAGGGCCTGCACGGCATTCCGGGTGCCGTCCACGGACACGATCTTGATGTCCTTGCCCGGCTTCTTCCCGGCCGCCTTCAGCGCGGTGACCGCGCCGAGCCCCATCTCGTCGTTCTCCGCGTAGACGGCGGTGATGTCGGGCTTGGACTGGATCAGCTGCTCCATGACCTGCTGCCCCTTGTCACGTGCGAACTCGCCGGTCTGCTGGGCGACGATCTCCAGGCCGGGGGCCTGCGCCTCGAGTCGGTCGACGAAGCCCTTGGTGCGGTCGGTGGTGACGTTGTTGCCCGAGGCGCCGAGGAGGACGGCGACCTTGCCCTTGCCGCCGGTCGCCTTGATCATCGCGTCCGCTGCTCGCCTGCCCTGCTCCACGAAGTCGGACCCGAGGAAGGCCACATAGTCCTTGCACGCGGTGGAGTTGACCTTGCGGTCGATGGTCAGGACGGGGACCTTCTTGGCCGCGGCCGCCTTGAACGCCGGCTCCAGCCCGTCGGAGTTCAGCGGGGCGACGATGAGGAACTGGGCACCCTGCGACAGCATGTCCTGGATGTCGCTGATCTGCTTGGAGAGTTGCGACTGCGCGTTGGTGGTGAGCAGCTTCCTCACACCGACCTTCTCGGCCTCGTCCTTGATGGACCGTGTTTCGGCGATACGGAACGGGTTGGCCTCCTTCTCCGACTGGGAGAAGCCGACCACCGCGTCCTTGAGGTCCAGCTTCGGCGCGCCGTAGGCCCGCAGCGAACAGCCCGAACCGGAGCTGCTGTCCGGGGACTTGGCGGTCTGAGCCCCTTGGCCGCTGTCACTCCCCGCGTTGTCCGAGGTTTCCGACTTGGCGCAGCCGGAGGCGGCCAGCGTGACGCTTGCCACGAGCAGGCAGGCAACGGCGAGGGGACGGGATCGGCGCTGGATCATCATGCGCGGGACGCTCCTTGGCGGGGTGACGGCACGCTGCGAGGCGTGCGGTCGGGGCATGACCGGACGATGCATCAACCGCCGGGCCGCCGATGCCGCCGCATTCCTCACGATCCCGCTCCGAGCTGCCTGAACAGCCGTGGAAACGGTGGTCATGAGCGCCTGCGCGGCCTGTCGGCTGCTCGGTTTACAACGTTATATAGGCGGTGTGGCGCGGGCGGCAAGAGTGCGTACGGCGGGATTCCGAAATGTGCCGGAGGGCTTCCTGCCGGCATCGCACCGTTGCCGCGCCGATACCGCCGGGAGCTCTCGGTTTCACCCAAGTCGCCCTGTACGGAGCGAAGTTCATGGCCCTCCACAGGGCTACGACCCGGCGTTCGGGAGTCACACCGCGTCCGCCCCCGATCCACCGGGCCGCATCGCCACATCGCCGCATCAGGAACTGCCGCACCACGGCGCCGAGATCGCTCCACCACGCGGCCCCTTCCGCGCCGGGCAGCGGCGACGGCGCCCGGCGCACCCCCTCCCCCGCGAGGGAACGCACCACCGGGCCTCCACCGGAAGTACGGCGGAGGCCCGGATGCATACGGTGCCCGACACGACGTCAGCAACGACGGTGGACAGGGTGCCCGGTTCGAGGCGAGGTCCGGGGCCGAAGCGGAGTCGTACGGTCAGACCGCGCGGAGGTACTGGTCCGGTGTGCGGAGTTCGCCGCCCAGTTCACGGGCCGCGTGCTGGGCCCACGACGGGCTCCGCAGCAGCTCGCGTCCGAGGAGGACCGCGTCGGCCCGGCCCTCGGTGATGATCTTCTCGGCCTGCTGCGGCTCGGTGATCAGACCCACGGCCGCCACCGGGAGCGAGGTCTCCGCCTTGACCCGCTCGGCGAAGGGAACCTGGTAGCCGGGCCCGGTCCCGATACGGGCGCGCGGGGCGTTCCCGCCGCTGGAGACGTCCAGCAGGTCGACGCCATGGGCCTGGAGCTCCTTGGCCAGCCGCACGGTCTCGTCGACGGTCCAGCCCTCGCGCTCGTCCTCGTCGTTCTCCGTGAGCCAGTCCGTCGCGGAGATCCGGAAGAGGACGGGCAGTTCCTCCGGCCAGACCTCACGCACCGCGTCCACGACCTGAAGCGCGAAGCGGACGCGGTTCTCGAAGCTGCCGCCGTACTCGTCCTCACGCCGGTTGCTGTGCGGGGAGAGGAACTGCCCGATGAGGTATCCGTGGGCTCCGTGCACCTCGGCGACCTCGAAGCCCGCGTCGAGCGCACGGCGGGCGGCTTCACGGAACTGGTCGACGACGCCCCGGATCTCGTCCACCGTCAGCTCGTGCGGCACGGGGTGGCCGTCGTCGAACGGCAGCGGGCTGGGGGCGACGGGCGTCCAGCCGTGCGCGTCCGGGCCGACGGGGTCGCCGCCCAGCCAAGGGGCCGCCGTCGACGCCTTGCGACCGGCGTGCGCGAGCTGGACGCCGGGAACCGACCCCTGCCCCTTGAGGAAGTCCGTGATCCGGCGGAAGGCGGCCACCTGGGTGTCGTTCCAGATGCCGAGGTCCGCCGGGCTGATCCGGCCCTCGGGGCTGACGGCCGTCGCCTCGGTGAGGATGAGCCCCGTTCCGCCGATGGCGCGCGCCGCGAGGTGGGCGAAGTGCCAGTCGGTCGCGACGCCCGCGTTCGGCCCCACCGGTTCGGCGCTGTACTGGCACATGGGCGCCATCCACACCCGGTTGGGAATGACGAGCGACCGCAGGGTGTAGGGCTCGAAGAGGGCACTCACGTCGGACTCCGTTTCGACGGTACGAAAGACTCGCTAGTACGATACATACCGTACTACGAGACCTGTCAAATTACGAAGCCTCTCGTACAAAGGCATGGATGTGCGTGGGGCCCGTTCCCTGCCGGAATCCGGCAGGGAACGGGCCCCACGCGCCGCTCGGGGTTCGCGCGCACGCGGCCTATCCGCGACGTCTGAGTGTGATGACCGCCTCCGCGTCGTACCCCTGGGTCCAGCTGCGTCCGGCACCCGACTTCCAGGTCACATGAGCGGTGGCGCCGTCGACCCTGACGCTCTCCACCGTCATGGCCCGGTCGCCGTCCCGCACGTCCCCCCGGCGCAGCTCGCGCGCCCGGACGGTGACGGGCTCCGCCGACTCCGCACTCTCGGCCCCGTCCGCCGCCAGGGCGAGGGCGGCCGCCAGTTCCCGGGCGCGGCCGGGCGTACAGACCAGCACGAACTCGCCCGCCGGCGCCGTGACCCTGACCTCGACCCCCGAGCCGACGGGGACCACTTCCAGGTCCACACCACGCCCCTCGCGGTCCTCGATCCCACGCGTCACAGCTCCGCCTGTCCTCATGCCCGTCGCACCCCTCGGCCGGGTGCGGCCTCAGGCTCTCCGGCGGACGCGGACCACTGAGCCCCCGGCCACCGGCGCCGACCACCGGGTCCAGGACAGCACCACCGGGTCGGCCACCCAGAATTTCAGCACACGCCCCGACCCGTCGGAGGGCGGGTCATCAGTGCGCGCCGACCGGCACGAACGACCACCGGCCGGTCGGGGCGCCCCCCTTCGAAAGTTTCGGAACCTGCCCCGGACGGGCGGCAACAGGGACGGACCTCCACACCGGACTCCCCGGAGCGGGGAGGCTCTCGGAGGGACGAGGACGGGGTGTCAGTTCCCGGACGGGGCCCGCGTGACCTCCTCGACAAAGCTGTCGCAGACCAGCCGACGCCGGTGGTCGACCGTGCGCTCGGGGCCGGTCGGCCTCAGCCGCACCGTCCGGCGGACGTCGCGCTCCGCACTCGACGCGGCGAGCCGCAGCTCCAGATCGCCGGGCTCGACGACGCGTCGGCCGCCGATACCGGCGAAGGACACCAGATCGGCATGGAATCGGAAGCGACCCTTCCGAGCCTCTCCGGCGGCGAGCTCCACCCTGGCGTAGCCGATGAGCCATGCCCGCGGACGAGTGGTCTGGGCGACCGGGTCATGGACGTACAGCTGTACGACCTCGGCCCCTTCGCGACGATCTCCAGGCCCTGGATGCCTACGAGGCCGCCCGCGAACTGGGGCCGCGCATCCCCGAGGACCTCAGTGTCGTCGGCTTCGACGACCTGCCGCTCGCCCGGTGGATCGGGCCGCCGCTCACCACGGTGCGGCAACCGCTCATCGAGATGGCCGAGACCGCCGCCCGTCCGGTCCTCGATCTCGCACGGGGCGAGCGCCCGGCGACCACCCGCGTCGACCTGGCCACCAGGCCGGTGGTCCGCAGCAGCCCCGCCGCTGATCCCTTCCGCCGGGCCCCGCTCACCCGGGCCGGCCCGCACTCCTATTCCATTGCGGCCCGGACCGGCGCCACGTAGCGTCCCGCCTCATGACGACCCCCACCCTGCGCACCGGGCGGCTGACGCTGGAGCCGTACACGCCCGCGGACGAGGACGACTTCGTGGCGCTCTTCCAGGACAGCCGGGTCTCCCGGTGGATGGGCGACGGACCGCAGACCGAGGCCGAGGACCGCGCCCTGTTCGGGCGGGTCTTCAGCAAGGTGTACGCGCGGTCCCTCTTCGACGTGTGGGCCGTGCGGCTCGGCGATCGCCTGGTCGGCCACGCGGAGATCAAGCCCTCCCCGTCCCCGGAGGTGGACGGCCACGAGATCGTCTACGCGCTGGCTCCGGCCGAGTGGGGGCTGGGGTTCGGTACCGAGATCGCGCGGACACTGACCTCGTACGGATTCGACTCCCTCGGGCTCAACGAGGTGTACGCGACGGTGGCCGCCGAGAACGCGGCGTCGCTGGCGCTGCTGGACCGGATCGGCTTCCGGCACGTCGGGGACGCTCGGGAGGACGACGGCCGCATGATCCGGATCCTGGTGCGCCCGGCGGGCGGTGACGGCCCGCGGGCCGGTCAGCCGCGGTAGACGTCCAGACGCCCGCACATCCCGAACCTGCCGTGCGCGGAGGGGTGTTCGGCGTGCACACAGGCGTCGGCGAGATATCCGGCGTCGCCGCGCGCCAGAGCGTCGAGCCGGCCGCCGGTCGCCTCGGACGCGGCGGCGGCCCCCTTCCGCCAGCGCTCCCGCCAGTCCTCGGTTCTCGGACGCACGAGTGCGGCGGCGGCCCGGTGGAAGGCGGCGAGCGGTTCGGGGTCGCCCGCCTCGGTGGCCCGGCGCAGCGCGAGAAACCCCTCGACGGCGAGGTCACGGCGGGCGCGTGCGGCCCGTTCCTGTGCCGCCTCGGATCCGTCGACGGGGAGGGCGACCGCCGCCCGGTAGGCGTCGGGGTCCGCCAGGTGACGGGGCGGCAGGGTGAGGACGGCGTCACCGGCCTCGGGCAGTCCGCTGTTCTCCATGAGGACGACGATGCGCAGTCCGTCCTCGTTGACGAGGCGGTGGATCGTGCCGGGCGTGAACCGGACAAGGGCGCCCGGCGCCAGCGGTGTCCGCCGGAACCCCGACGCGGTGAGGGTCTGCACCGAGCCCGTGCCCGCGACCACCACATACCCCTCGGAGCAGGCGAGATGGACGTGGGGCGTCCCGCCGCGCAGGCCGTCCTCGGCGGGCCAGTCGTATACCCGCAGATGGGAGACGGCGACGGAGCCGGGCAGCCCTTCGAAGGTCGGCACTGGTGCTCCTCGGTCTCTCCGTCACGGTGCGGGGCAAGCGCTTTCCACGTCTGCTGCACCGTACTTCACCGGCCGTGGAAGCAACAGGGCTTGGTGTCCGGGGCCGCCCTGCGGGCCTCTGTCAGTGGCGGGGTGCAGACTTTCCCATATCCGACACAACGGCGTTTCGGGAGGTTCGGCCATGACCGACGTACTGCTCACCGTGGGCACCCGCAAGGGACTCTTCATCGCCCACCGGCGCGGTGGCGCATGGGAGTTCGACGGCCCGCATTTCAATGCCCAGGCGGTCTGTTCGATCGCCATCGACACCCGCAGGCACGTCCCCCGGCTGCTCGTCGGCGGGGACAGCGCGCACTGGGGCCCCTCGGTGTTCCATTCCGACGATCTGGGTGGTACCTGGGTCGAGCCGCAGCAACCGGCCGTGAAGTTCCCGCGGTTCATCGAGGCATCGCTGGAGCGGGTCTGGCAGTTGCACCCCGCGGGCCCCGAAGCGCCCGATGTCGTCTACGCCGGGACGGAGCCCGCCGCGTTGTTCCGTTCCCAGGACGGCGGGGCGTCCTTCGAGCTGGTCCGGCCGCTGTGGGAGCATCCGACGCGTTCGAAGTGGGTGCCGGGCGGGGGCGGCGAGGGTCTGCACACCATCCTCACGGACCCGAGGGACGCCCGCGCCGTGACGGTCGCGGTCTCCACGGCCGGGGTGTTCCGCACCAAGGACGGCGGCGCGAGCTGGGCTCCGTCGAACAAGGGGGTGTCGGCGGTCTTCCTCCCCGACCCTGAACCCGAGTTCGGCCAATGCGTCCACAAGGTGGCCCGGGACGCCGTCGATCCGGACCGGCTCTACCTCCAGAACCACTGGGGGGTGTTCCGGAGCGACGACTCGGGAGACCACTGGACGGACATCGGCCGGGGCCTGCCGTCCGATTTCGGCTTCGCCGCTGCCGCGCACCCGCACCGCGCGGACACGGCGTACGTCTTCCCGATCAACGCCGACATCGACCGCGTACCGGCCGAGCACCGCTGCCGGGTGTTCCGCACCGGCGACGCGGGCAGCACCTGGGAGCCGTTGTCGGCGGGCCTTCCCGAGGAGACGCATTACGGCACGGTGCTGCGCGACGCGCTCTGTACGGACGACGCCGACCCGGCGGGCGTCTACTTCGGCAATCGCAACGGCGAGGTGTACGCGAGCGCGGACGACGGGGACACCTGGCAGCAACTCGCCTCGCATCTGCCGGATGTCCTCTGTGTCCGGGCCGCGGTCGTCGGTCCCTGACCACCAAAGGGCGCTTCGTCGCCACCATCGGCCGCCCGCGCCGGCTCATGACGGGTTCCGCCCCGGCTTCGCGACAGGGATGCGTGTACCCGGACGCGATCCCCGCCGGGGGCGGATCCGTCACGTACTCCCTGCCGCCCGAGCACGGCTCCGGAACGCCACGTCACTCCCCCGCACGCCCGGGGTGACGGGGCATCGGCGCGGCCCGTGCACACGTCGGTGCCACGCCACCTCCGGCGCAACGCCCCTGCGACCGCCCCGGACTACGGCAGTTGCCAGTCGACCGGCTGGGCCCCCTGGCGGAGCAACGCCTCATTGGTGCGGCTGAACGGGCGCGAGCCGAAGAAGCCGCGGTCCGCCGACATGGGCGAGGGGTGTGCGGACTCGATGGCCGGAAAGCCGTCGAGGAACGGCCGCAGATTGCGCGCGTCACGACCCCACAGCACGGACACCAGCGGCTTGCCGCGTGCGGCCAGAGCCCGGATCGCCTGCTCGGTCACTTCCTCCCAGCCCTTGCCGCGGTGCGCGCCGGGTTTGCGGGGCGCCGTGGTGAGCGCCCTGTTCAGCAGCAGCACGCCCTGCCGTGTCCAAGGCGTCAGATCCCCGTTGGACGGCCGCGGAAGGCCCAAGTCCGTATGCAGTTCCCGGAAGATGTTCTCCAGACTGCCGGGCAGCTGACGCACCTCGGGGGCCACCGAGAAGCTCAGTCCCATCGCCATCCCGGGTGTCGGATAGGGGTCCTGACCGACGATCAGGACGCGTACGTCGTCAAAGGGCTGCTGGAACGCGCGCAGCACGTTCGCTCCGGACGGCAGGTAGGTGCGACGTGCCGCTACCTCCGCACGCAGGAAATCGCCCATTGCGGCGATCTGTCCGGCCACGGGGGCGAGCGCGTCGGCCCAGCCGGACTCGACTACTTCGTTCAACGGTCGTGGTGCCACGAAACATCACTCTACCGGCGTACACGACCACCTTCCCGCCACGGAGCCACCGCATGGAGGCCGATCAGCCACGCCCCCGGTCACGGCTCGCGGCACCGGGGGTAGGCTGCCGCCGTCCTTTTCTCTTCTTCCTGGAGCCGGTCCATGAGCTCAACCGGGCGTTCGCCGGAGAACAGCGCCGCCGGCGCGGGTCGGGACGGGTCGACCGGCGCGACGGGTCCGTACGTGCTCGGCGTGGATTCGGGCGGCTCCGGGCTGCGGGTGGCGCTCGGCACCGTCGGCTCGTCCGCCCCGGTGGGCACGACGGTCTGCGCCGAGCCGGTACGCACCGGAGCCACGGGGATCGACGCGGGCCATCTGCTGGAGCAACTGCTGCCCGCCGCCCGTCAACTGCTGGAACGGCACGGCGCGGGCACCGGCTCCCGGATCGCCGCCGTGGCGGTCGGAGCCGCCGGTATGGCGACACTCGGCGGACAGTTGCGCGCCGAGCTGCCCTCGGCTCTGGAGCACGCGCTCGGGGTGCGCCGACTGGCTCTGGCCGCCGACGCGGTCACCGCGTACGCGGGTGCGGTCGGTCAGCGCCCGGGGGCGGTCGTCGCGGGTGGCACCGGCATGATCGCGCTGGGCACGGATCTGACCGGCTGGCACCGGGCCGACGGCTGGGGGCATCTGCTGGGTGACAGCGGCGGCGGCGCCTGGATCGGGCGGGCGGGCCTCGACGCGGCCATGCGCGCCCATGACGGGCGGCGCGGCGGCTCCGTCGCGTTGCTGGCCCGGCTGGAGGCGGTGTTCGGACCGGCGCCGGAACTGCCCGGACTGCTCTATCCGCGCACCGACCGCCCTGCCGTGCTGGCCTCGTTCGCGCCCGAGGTCGCCGCGTGCGCCGGGCACGATCCGGTGGCCGCGGGCATTCTGCGCGAAGCCGCGGGGCACATCGCGGAGGCCGCCGCGGCCGTGTGTCCGAAGGCCGGAGCCGACGACGAACGGTACGAAGTGGCCTTGACGGGTGGCCTGTTCCGGATGGGCGATCCGCTGCTCGTACCGCTGCGCGAGGAACTGTCCCGACAGGTCCCGCAGGCACGGGCGGTCCCCGGTTCGGGTGATCCGTTGACCGGTGCGCTGTCCATCGCCCAGGCGTTGGCCACCGGGGATCTGCGGCTGCCGCACCATCCGACGCTGCTCCGCGTACTCGGTGACGATCCTGGGCAGGGCCTGAACAGCCACTGACAGAGCGGGACAGTCGACCAGTAAGCCTCTCATCGGATAAAAGCGGACAGATAACACCCGACTGGGCCCTCCCCGAACGGAGGCGTACCCAAAACCAGTAGCATGCGGCGCCATGAGCACCCCCACTGGGCCCGCTTCCGGCCTGCCTGTACGAATGCCGCGACCTCGCCAGTCCGGACGGCACCGCCGCCCGGAGCCCGTGGTCGCACCCGAGGGCGCCGCCGCGCTCGTTCTCGCCGTTCCCGGCACCCCCTCCTCGGCCACGCGCGGCCTGGCCGAGGAGGTGATCAGCATCGCCCGTTCCGAGCTGCCCGGCCTCAATGCCCGGATCGGCTATCTCGACGGTGACGACGACGAGTACCCCACGCTCTCGTCCGTACTCACCCACAGCGCCGCCGAGCGCGTCGCGCGCTTCGAGCAGGCGCAGGCCGCCGGCCGCGAGGTCGCCGAGCCCGAGGGCCCCTCCGCCGTCGTGGTGCCGTTGCTCGCGGGGCCGGACAGCGCCCTGCTCCGGCGGATACGGCAGGCCGTGATGGACAGCGGTACGCAGGTCGAGCTGACCGATGTGCTCGGGCCGCACCCGCTGCTCGCCGAGGCGCTCCACGTACGCCTTTCGGAGGCCGGGCTGGCCCGCGCCGACCGGGCCAGGCTCTTCACCGTGGCGACGGCCGCCGACGGCATCGTGCTGGCCACGGTGGGGGGCGAGGAGGCCGTGCAGGCCGCCGGGATCACCGGCATGCTGCTCGCGGCCCGGCTCGCGGTACCCGTGATGGCCGCCGCACTCGATGTGGAGGGTTCCGTCGCGTCGATCGCCGAGCAGCTGACGGGCTCCGGCTCGGCGCAGCTCGCACTGGCGCCGTACCTCGTCGGCCCCGAGGTGCCCGAGGGGCTGCTGGACGCCGCCGCGAAGGAGGCGGGCTGCGCGACGGCCGAGCCGCTCGGCGCCTATCCCGCGATCGGCAAGCTCGTGCTGTCGATGTACACGACGGCGCTCGGCATCGCGCCGACGACGGCGCAGGGTGCTCAGGCACACTGACCCGATGCCGGGCACGCCCGGCAGGATGTGCGTCCCCGATCGCCGGACGGCCCTGGTTTCCCGGGCCCGTCCGGCGATCGCGTCATGCGTGGCGTGGTCTCGTGACGCCATGTCGTGCCGTGCTCTCAGACGAAGATCACGCAGGACGCGGCGGGGGCGTCCAGGGAGCCCGCGTGACGCGGAACGCCGGTCGCCGGGTCGATCGTGAACCAACTGACGTCGCCGGACCGCTCGTTGGCCGCGTACAGCCGTCGGCCGGTGGGGTCGAGGGCGAGGTCGCGCGGCCAGTGCCCGCCGCAGCCCACGGTCGTGACCAGGGACGCCTTCGCGCCCGCCGCGTCGAGCGCGAGGACGGATATGCTGTCGTGGCCCCGGTTGGCGGTCCAGAGGAACCGTCCGTCGTGCGAGACGACCACCTCGGACGGGTATGTCACCGTGCCCCCGTCCCCCGTCGCCGCCTCGGGCAGCACGGATGTCTCACCGACCGGTTCCAGGATCCCGGTGGTGGCGTCCCACACGCATACGGTCACGGTCGGTTCGAGTTCGTTCAGGACGTAGGCGTGAGCGCCCGCGGGATGGAAGGCCAGATGACGCGGGCCCGTGCCCGGCCGCAGAGCCGTCTCCCCGTGCAGCCGCAGCGCCCCCGTGGCCGCGTCGAGTGCGCAGATCCGTACGGAGTCGGTCCCGAGGTCCACGCTGAGCACCCAGTTCCCCGAGGGGTCCGGGAGCACCTGGTGGGCGTGCGGGGCCTGTTGACGGTCGGTGTTCGGACCGCTGCCCTCGTGCCTGAGCACGGAGGCGGCGGCGCCGAGGGAACCGTCCGCCCGCACGGACAGTGCGGTGACGCTGCCGGAACCGTAGTTGGCGGTGAGCAGATGACCGCCCGCGAGTGCGAGATGGGTCGGGCCGTCGCCCTCCACCGGCCGGATCCGGCCGATCGGCTCCGGCACCTCACCGGTGACGTCGAGGGCGGCGGCCGCCCCGTGCTCCGTCTCGCTGACGGCGTAGAGCACGCGGCCGTCCGGACCCGGGCCATGGCCCAGGGCCAGGTACGAGGGGTCGGGAACGGCGTCCGTCGCGCCGAGGACGGTCAGCGCCCCGGTCTCCCGGTCCACGGCGGCGACGGTGATCCCCCGTCCGCCCGCCGAGGTGAAGGACCCGATGAATGCCCGCCCCGCGCTGTCGTCGCAGTCCATCGCACTGCTCGTCACCACAACCGCCCCCTCTTCGCCGACTGACCACGGCCGTTCCCGCCGTCGCGATCTTCCGGGGCGACGGTAGCAGCCACCCTCTCAGGTCCAGACCAGACGTCGGTGACCCGTAGGCTCCGTGGCAGCCGCTTCACACACCGATCGACGGGGCGCGCGGATCGCTGCGCAGCGGTGCGGCGAGTTCGGCGAGGGCCCGCTCCAGACCGTGCAGATGGGCGAGCGCGGGTTCCGCGACGGCCGGGTGCGGCGGGATGCCCGGCACGCGGTCCCTGCGCGGCAGGTCCGGGGCCGTCAGTTCCTCCACGGCGGCCTCCACCCGCCAGCAGGCGGCCGCGAGGCGCGCGTCGTGGGAGGCTTCCGGGTCCGCCGCGACACCGGCCAGCCCGCGCACCTCCCGTGCGCACGTGTCCAGCAGACCGAGCACCTGTCGGGCACGGGCCTTGCGGGCGCGCAGCGGGCTCAGCGGATGCACCAGCGGAGCCAGGGACAGCCTCACCCGCCCCAGCAGCGCCTCCAGCTCGGCGATCCGGGGCGCGGGGTCGGCGGTCGCCGAGCCCGCGAGTCGCGCCGCCGCTTCCGCCGTGCAGGTGTGCACGCAGCGCAGGGCCCGCTGGATCCACGCGTCGGTCGTGGCGTGCGTGGTGACCGGCAGCACCAGAAGCACCGCGAGCATCGCGGCGAGCGCTCCCGCGACGGTCTCGGTGAGCCGCAGCACGAGCAGGGCGGGATCCAGTACGCCGAGCAGTCCGTAGAGCGCCCCGGCCAGGACCGTCACCGAGAACACCATCCAGGTGTACGAGACCGCCGCGGTGTAGAAGATCCCGAAGACGCCGAGCGCGACGAGGACCGCGCTGGGCACGGCCGAGCCGTGCAGCGGCACGACGACGGCCAGGCCCACGGGGACGGCGATCAGTGTTCCCAGGATCCTGCGGTAGCCGCGCACCAGCGTCTCGCCGCGCGAGGCGGTGTTCACGAAGACCCACCAGGTGGCACCCACGGCCCAGTACCAGCGCTGCTCGGAGAGGAGCAGTCCCGCGGCCAGGGCCACGGCTCCGCCGACGGTCGCCTGGATCGCCTGGCGTGTGGTCGCGCGGGCCAGCCCCTCACCGGTCGTCGGGACGGGCGGGGCGGCGACGGGCAGCCGTCGCTCATAGCACCAGAGCCCGAAGCGGACGGTCGACGAGGCGAGCAGGGAGAGAGCGACCGCGGAGTACAGCTCCGGCAGTTGTCCGGGCAGTGTGTGGAGGAACTGGGTGGTGAAGAAGGCCATGAACGCGAAGACGCCCAGCGAGTGACCGCGCGGCCCCCATCGCCGGGCGTACACGCCCAGTCCCATGACCGCGAGAAAGGCCGCGTCCCGCGCCGGCGGACAGTCGTGCAGCAGCGCGGCGAGGGCGAGCACGGGGAAACCGACGGCGGGCAGCAGCGCGGTGGTGATCGCCTGGTCCCGCACCGTGGTGTCGAGCACCGTGAACAGGGCCAGCAGCGCGGCGAGACCGCCGGTGACGGCCGCGACGAGCGAATGACCGGCCAGGCCGCACACGGTGACGGCCGAGCCGATACCGAGGACGGCCCGGACGGCGCTGCGCAGCCGCGATCGGCCCGGGTCCGGGGAAACGAACATCCTCTTCAGCACGGCTTGCTCCCGCTTCTGCACACCGGCCCTGCGCACCGGCATGAAAAAGGCGCCGCGGGAATCCGCAGCGCCATCGACGGATCCATCACAACATCTTTGCGACTCATGGCTCAACCGAAAGGCGAACCAGTGAGCCATTGGCCCAGTCAATGAAAGATGGAAGGTGCCATCATTGGGCCAACGGACGGCGATCGAGCCCAACCGGCCCGAATCCCGCCCCGCGCCACCTCAGGGTCACCCGCCGGGCGGGCGGGCGGCAGCACCCGGCGCGGAACGGCCGGGCCGGACCCGCGGAGCCCGCGGCGCGCCCGCACGCGCGCTGCCGGGCAGTGCGCGCGGAACCGTCGCGGGCCGCCCCTCCCCCACCGCCCCCACGGGTACGGGACGCGGGCCGGGCTGTGCGGAATCCGTCCGGAAGGGCCGCCGACCCGGCCATTGGTACAGTCGCAGCCCGGATCGGCCTACCAGGAAGAGACCAACGGACCATGGCGGTGGACGCCCTCGACACCCGCATCCTGCGCCTGCTCATCGAGCAGCCGCGTACCAGCGTCCGTGAGTACGCGCGCCTTCTCTCCGTCGCCCGGGGCACCCTCCAGGCCCGTATCGACCGACTGGAGAGAGACGGCGTGATCACCGGCACGGGGCCGGTCCTGTCCCCTGCCGCCCTGGGTCACCCGGTGCTGGCCTTCGTTCATCTGGAAGTCACCCAGGGGCATTTGGACGAGGTCGGCGAGGCGCTCGGCGCGGTGCCGGAGATCGTCGAGGCCTTCTCGACCACGGGTGGCGGCGATCTGCTGGCCCGGGTGGTGGCCCGTGACAACGGGCATCTGGAGGACGTGATCCAGCGGTTGATCCGGTTGCCCGGTG
The DNA here is from genome assembly GCF_044754145.1 of Streptomyces sp. NPDC093149. Classification (NCBI taxonomy): domain Bacteria; kingdom Bacillati; phylum Actinomycetota; class Actinomycetes; order Kitasatosporales; family Streptomycetaceae; genus Streptomyces; species Streptomyces sp. NPDC093149. Next base: position 308,639 of record NZ_JBIVON010000010.1, on the reverse strand, counting down.
TGGTCAGGACGCGTACCGAGGTGGCGCTGCGCGAGCGGGTGCCGCACAGATTGCTGCCGCTGGTCGAATCGCTGGGCCGCACGGCCGTCGGCAACTCCGGGTGACCGGCGGCTCGGCACACCGGATGTCCTGACTTCCCGGCACATTCCCCACCCACCTGGTGAGGAATCCGCGGCGCCTCCTTCTCCTGGCCGGCGCCGGTGGACGGCGGGGAGGGTGATCGGCGTGCCGTCGAGCTCCGGGGCCCGATATCCTGATCTTGCCGCGCGCCCCCCACCCGTCCCGATCCCGGTCGGGACGCCGCCGTGGCAGTCGAAGCGGCCCACAATTCGAGATTGGTGTACAGGTGCTGGTAGCAGGTCGGTACCGCTTGGTGTCCTCCATCGGCCGAGGCGGCATGGGCGAGGTGTGGCGCGCCACCGACGAAGTGCTCGGCCGGGCGGTGGCCGTGAAGCTGCTGCTGGGCGACCAGGCGGACGAGTCGGCCACGGCCCGATTCCGTCTGGAGGCACAGACCGCGGCCCGCCTGAGCCACCCTCACCTGGTGGCGGTCTTCGACTTCGGTGCCTGGGAGGACCGCTTCTTCCTCGTGATGGAGCTCGTCGAGGGCAGAAGCCTGGGCGATCTGCTGGCGGCCGAGGAGCGGCTCGGCGCCGAGCAGGTCGCCAGGATCGCGGGACAGGCCGCGGCAGGGCTCGCCGCCGCCCATCGGCAGGGCATCGTGCACCGTGACATCAAGCCCGGGAACCTGATGCTGGATTCCCAAGGATCCGTCAAGATAGGCGACTTCGGCATCGCCCAGTTCGTCGACGACCCCTCCGCCGCCCTGACCACCGCCGGGCAGATCGTCGGCACCAGTCTCTATCTCGCCCCGGAACGCGCCCTGGGCCATACGGCCGGTGCGGCGTCCGACATGTACTCCCTGGGCTGCGTGATCTACCAGTTGCTGCTGGGCGATCCACCGTTCCGTTCGGACACGGCGACCGCCACGCTCTATCAACATGTCGATACGGCACCCGTGCCGCTGAGACAGCGGGGTGTCGACCTCTCCCCGGCCTTCGACTCCTATCTGCTGGGGCTGCTCGCGAAGCAGCCCGAGGACCGGCCCACCGCCCAGCAGGTCGCCGACTGGTTCCAGAGCGACGCGTGGCGGGGGCAGCCGGAGCCCCTGCCGCTGTACGCCCCCATGCCCCCTCCCGCTTCCGCTTCCGCTTCCGCGGCAGCCGGCGTTCCCTATGCCTCGTCGTCCACTCCCGCGTTCAGCCCCACCCCGACGCCCGCTTCCACGCCGCAGGCCGACGGCATGACGTACCGTCTGCCACAGACCGGCGGGCACAGGCGACGTGCGGCGGAACGCCCCGCGCCCGTCAGGCGGCGTACCAGCGCCCGCGAGGCGATCAGGCGTCGCCCCAGGGTGGCCAGCGCCATAGCCGGCACGGTGGCCTTCATCGCGGCCGTCTATCTGGGGATGAGCCTGTTCTCGCCGGATTCCAGCTCGGCCGGCACCCCGGACACCGGTGCCACCACGACCACCGGACCCGAGGCACCGGCCCCCGACGGGCCGACGCCGGACAGCGGAAACAGCGAGAACGGCGAGAACGGCGAGAACAACGGGAACGGCCGGAACAACGGCAACGGGAACGGGAACGGGAACAACGGGAACGGCTGGGGCAACGGGAACAACAGGGACCACGGAGACGACGGCGACGACGAACAGGACTGAGGCGCGGCCCCGACCGTCAAGCAGCCGTCAGGACCGGCGGTCGGGGCGTCAGCGCTTCATCAACGAATGCCGACGGGCCGGCCGGCTTCCCTAACGTCGCAGCCATGGATCGACGTGACATCCGGGCCGTACCCGGCGCTCGCACCGGTCGGGCACAGCCTCCCGGCGACACGACCGCGCACGACCACGGCTGGGCAGGGGACCTGCGATTCGCGGTCCACTGCGCCGTGACGCTCCTCGGGCTGCTGCTGGCCGTCGACGTGGCGGCCGGCCGCTTCACCTGGCCGCGCGCACTGTTGTGGACGAGCTTGGCCGCCCTGCTGTTCGTGGTGCTGGTGCCGCCGCGGATCCGTGCGGGTGCGGGGTGGTTCTCCCGCCGGGGCCTGGTGCGCGAACACATCGTGCGCACCGACCGGCTGGTGTCGGTGCACTGGTCGGACGGTGTCTCCCAGCGCCTGGTGCTCCGTGACGCGGACGGCCGCCGAGTCGAGCTCGACCCCCAGGTGCTGCTGGACAATCCGGCGCTGTGGCACCGGCTGGACGAGGACGCACGCGGCTGTGTGAAGCGCGGGACACTGCGCTGCGGGGTGACGGCGCTGCGGCAGCTGGCCGACCGTATCGACCGCCGGACCGCGCGTACGGTGTTCACGATCTCCGGTCTGGAATAACGGCCTGGTGCACGACAGCGAGCGGGCTCCCGGCGCCGTGCGACTTCTCCTCCGGCATTGACGTCGGTCGACGACGCTCCGCGTCGCCTCCCTCCTCCGCCTCGGATCCGAAGCCGCATGACACCGCTCCCTGATCCACTCTCCCTCGTGCGCCAGGCCGTAACCTCCCCGCCTTGCACGGCAGTTGTGCGATCCCACCACCGCCGCTTGACCAAACTTGCCAAGTCCCGCCGCACCGTTCGCAGTTCGTTGACGCGGCCATGGCGGCATGTGAGTGTTCGGTCGCTCGATCACGGACGACGGCGACGCGGACGACGGGGCCGGTCCTCGACGGCCGGAACAGAGGTGCCGCCGTATGCCACCGCCCGTGATCGAGACCCCCCCGACTCAAGGAGCCTCGATGAAACGCAGACCGATGACGGCCGGGACGACCCTGGCCGTCCTCGCCGGAATGCTCGTCGCCACCAGCGGCCAGTCGGCTTCCGCCGAACCCTCTCCACCGGCCCCGACCGCCCTCTCGGCTGCTGTGTCGGCGGCCGACCGGGCGGCGGCCGGCGGTCTGGACGCCCTGGCCAAGGGGCCCGACGAGCGCTACGAGCGGCAGATGGTGACCCCTTGGGTCAAGGGCATGTACTCCGTCGCGTATCAGCGCACCTACCGCGGTTTGCCGGTCGTCGGCGGGGACGCCGTGGTGGTGGCGGACTCCAAGGGGCGGGTACGCGGCTCCCAGTCGGCCGTGTCCCGGCGGATCAACGTGCCGACCACACCGACCGTTTCCGCCAAGGCGGCCGAAACCGCCTCGCGCAAGAAGCTCACTACGGTCAAGAGGGTCGACTCGCACCGCCTGGTGGTCCGCGCCATGGGCAGGACCTCCAGGCTGGCCTGGGAGACGGTACTCACCGGGCGCACTGCCAAGGCGCCCAGCCATCTGCACGTCTTCGTCGACGCGGGCACCGGCAAGGTGCTCGACAGCTACGACGACGTCAAGGCGGGTACCGGCAACAGCCAGTGGAACGGCCCCTCCCCGTTGGCCATCGACACCACTGCCTCCGGCAGCAGCTACTCGCTGCGCGACCCGAACCGGCCCGGTCTGAGCTGTGCCGACTACAGCACCGGCAGTGTGTTCAGCAAGTCGAGCGACTCCTGGGGCACCGGCAACGCCTCCAGCAAGGAGACCGGCTGCGTCGACGTCATGTGGGCGGCGCAGCACGAGTGGAACATGCTCAAGGACTGGCTGGGCCGCAACGGACACGACGGCAACGGCCGCAGCTGGCCCGTCAAGGTCGGACTCAACGACGTCAACGCCTACTGGGACGGGGCCACGGTCTCGATCGGCCACAACAACGCCAACCAGTGGATCGGCGCGATGGACGTGGTGGGCCACGAGTTCGGCCACGGCATCGACCAGTACACGCCGGGCGGCGCGAACAACGAGTCCGGGCTCGGCGAGGCCACCGGCGACATCATGGGCGCCCTCACCGAGGCGTACACCAATGAGCCGGCCCCGTACGACGACCCCGACTACACCGTCGGCGAGAAGATCGACCTGGTCGGCAACGGGCCGATCCGGATCATGTACAACCCGGGACAGACCGGCGACCCGAACTGTTACAGCTCCTCGATACCCAACACCGAGGAGCACGCGGCGGCCGGTCCGCTGAACCACTGGTTCTATCTGCTGGCCGAGGGTTCGAACCCGGGCGGCGGCAAGCCGTCCAGCCCGACGTGCAACAACTCCTCGGTCACCGGCGTCGGCATCCAGAGCGCCGGCAAGGTCTTCTACGGCGGCATGCTGCTCAAGACGAGCGGGATGACCTACAAGCGCTACCGCACGGCCACGCTCACCGCCGCCAAGAACCTCGACTCCGGTTGTGTGCTCTTCGACCGGACCAAGGCCGCGTGGGACGCCATCGGCGTCACCGCCCAGAGCGGCGACCCGACGTGCACGTCCGGCGGCACCAACGACTTCACGATGTCCCTGGACCCGGCGTCCGGCTCGGTGAAGCCGGGCAGCTCGGTGACGGCCGCGGTCCGGACCGCGGTCAGCTCCGGGAACGCGCAGACGGTGAACCTGACGGCGAGCGGTCTGCCCAGCGGTGTCACCGCGTCGTTCAGCCCGTCGTCGGTGCAGTCCGGGGCGTCCTCGACGATGACCGTGTCCGCGTCGTCGGGCGTCGCGCCCGGCGCGTACACCTTCACGGTGAAGGGTGACGGCACGCAGAGCCACACCGCGCAGTACACCCTGACGGTGGACAACGGCGGCGGCAACCCGGGCGGCGGCGCACCCGACATCAGCGTCGCCAATGTGCAGGCCCACCTGACGCAGCTGAACACCATCGCCACCCAGAACGGCGGCAACCGCCGGGCGGGCAGCGCCGGTTACACGGCCTCGCTCGCCTATGTGAAGGGCAAGCTGCAGGCAGCCGGATACACGGTCAGCGAGCAGACCTGCACCAGTTGCACCTACCGCGGCAACAATCTGATCGCCGACTGGCCGGGCGGCCCGTCCGACCAGACCGTCATGTTCGGCGCCCATCTGGACGGTGTCGCGGCCGGCCCCGGCATCAACGACAACGGTTCGGGCTCCGCCACCCTGCTGGAGAACGCGCTCGCCCTGGCCCAGCGGAACCCCACGATGACCAAGCACGTCCGCTTCGCCTGGTGGAACGGCGAGGAGCAGGGCCTCCAGGGTTCCCAGTACTACGTCGGCCAGCTCACCGCCGCCCAGCGCGGCACCATCAAGGCGTACTACAACTTCGACATGATCGCCTCGACCAACGCCGGGTACTTCATCAACAACGTCAACTCGGCCGCCTCGGCCCCGATGAAGGAGTACTGGGACTCGCTGAACCTCGCGCCGGAGGAGAACGTCGAGGGCCAGGGCCGGTCCGACGACTACTCCTTCCAGCAGGGCGGCATCCCCACGTCGGGTTACGCCACCGGTGCCGGCGACACCAAGTCGTCGGCGCAGGCCGCCAAGTGGGGCGGTACGGCGGGCAGGTCCTACGACTCCTGCTACCACCAGTCCTGCGACACCACGGCCAACATCAACGCGACCGCGCTCGACCGCAGCGCCGACGGTGTCGCCTACACGGTGTGGAAGACCTCCGTCGGTACCACCGCCCCGGTCGATGACTTCTCCGTCACGGTGAAGCCGGTGTCCGGAAACGTCCAGCCGGGCGGCTCGGTCACCGCGAGCGTGTCGACGGCGACCACCAGCGGCTCCGCGCAGACCGTGAACCTGTCCGCCTCCGGGGCGCCGAGCGGTGTCACGGTCTCGTTCGCCCCGGCCTCCGTGCAGTCGGGTGCCTCGTCGACCATGACCGTCTCCGCCGGGAACGGGACCGCGCCGGGTACGTACACCCTCACGGTGACCGGAACCGGCACGGCCACCCACGCCACCACGTACTCGCTCGTCGTCGGTGGCAGCGGCACCTGCCAGTCCCGGCAGGTCGTCGCCAACGGCGGTTTCGAGGAGGGCGTCGCACCGTGGACCCAGACGGACGGCGTGATCAACAACCGGACGTCGGAGAAGCCGGCGCACAGCGGCGCGTACACGGCCTGGCTGGGTGGCTGGGGATCCACGCACTCCGACACCCTCGCGCAGTCGCTGACCGTTCCGGCGGGCTGCTCGACGTACAAGCTGTCGTTCCATCTGCGCACCGACACCGACGAGTCGGCGGGCGACCCGACCGCGTACGACACGTTCACCGTCAAGCTGGGCACCAAGACGCTCGCGACGTACTCCAACACGGACGCCACGGGCTCCTACGTCCAGAAGACCTTCGACGTCGGCGACCTGGCCGGCCAGACGGTCGGCCTCACGTTCACCAGCAATGAGGACGCCTATCTGCAGACCAGCTTCGTCGTGGACGACGTGACGCTGAACGTCGGCTGATCGGGCATCAGGAACGGGCCGGGCGGGGCGTGTACGCACACGCCCCGCCTCCGGTGTGTCAACGCACGACGGCCGCGAGCCTGCGGGTGAACTCGTCGGTCTCGGGCCGGCCGCCGTGTGCGGCCGTCAACCTGGCGTGCAGACCGCGCAGTTCCTGGCCGAGGAGGGTCGACGCGGTCACCTCGGTGGTGTCCAGTACGGGTCCTGCGATGTCGATGGCCGCCTGCGGGTCCCGGGCACAGGCGTGGGCGTCGGCCATCCGCACCAGGAACAGCATCCGTGCCGAGTGCATCCCCGGCGGGAGCAGGCCCAGGGCGGTACGTGCCGCCGCGACCGCGCGCAGCGCCAGTCGACGGTCCCCGGTCGCCGCGGCGAGGTCCCGCAGCGCCCCGGCGGCGCCTGATTCCACCCGCAGGCGCACGGAGGCGACGGAGAGCCAGGGTGCCTCCGTCTCGTCCCGCTCGCCGACGCGGTCCATCTGCGACCAGGCACGGTCGATGTGCCCCAGGGTCCGAGGCGCGTCGCCCCGTACCGCGTGTCCGCGTGCCTGGTAGAGATCGCTCATGGCGCCCGCCCAGTACCGGCCGACGGCCGCCTGCCGGATCGCGCCACCGTAGGAGAGGGCGGAGGGCCCGTCGCCCTCCAGCCGCGCCAGTGTGCTCATGTCGCTGAGCGCCGCCACCTCCGTGCCGACATGACCGGCCATGCCGGCCCAGAGCAGCGACCGGTCGAGCCAGGCCATCGCTGTGGCGTTACGTCCCCAGAGCAGCCTCAGGCAGCCGGCCGACTGCGCGTACTCGGCCGCCAGCGGGGCGAGTTGGAGCTGGTACGGCGCCGCGGGCAGAGCCATCCAGCGGAGCATCGCATGCAGGGTGCGCTCGACCACCGCGGTCGCTCCGGGCCAGGCACGCTCCTCGTCGGCCCGCAGGCAGACGGCGAGCAGTGCCGTCAGGGCGTGCACGGTATCGATGTCCAGCGGCGGGCACGAGACGGTGGCCGGGCCCAGGGCGCAGAAGGCCGAGTGCAGCGCGATGACATCGGCGCGTGCGGGAACGGCGCAGCCGTCGCGGCCGTGCACCGGGCACACCAGACCGTAGGTGGGCAGGCTCGTGGGCAGGACGGTGTCCGGTGGCAGCATCGAGAGCAGGGCGCCCCCCGGGGGCTCACCGGGCAGCGGTCCTGTCCGAGCGGTGGTCGGCGCGGGAGGTGCGGTGGCCGGTGCGGGACGTACGTCCTCGCCCATTTCGCCCGTACCGACCGGCCCTTGGGCCTCCGCCGCCTCGCAGGCGTCGACGAGGTCGCCGCCGGCCGTCAGCAGGTCGTCCAGCCTGCGGGCGAGCGGCAAGGGGGTCTTGCGGGTGCCGTGCTCCAGCTTGCTGATGGCGGTGTGGTCGTACCCGACGCGGGTGCCCACCTGGGCCTGGGTGAGCCCGGCGCGCCTGCGCCACTGACGCAACCGGGTCCCGAAGTCTCTCCACGCCTCTGCGGTACGGACATCCGGCGAAGGACGCATAGCCGGGAGGATAGCGAGCACGTGTGCGCGCTGTCCCGGTGCGGCGGGAAGATGGCGCCTTCCCGCGCCTCGGCGCGGCCTCCCGTGCCGCCGCGCCGTCCTGTCGTCACACCTGTGCGCAATCGGCCGGTCGGACGGAGGGATCCGCATGAAGGGGCGACCCGCCGGGCATATGACGATTACCCGTCAGGAGGTGGTGCCGTGGGCCGCATCAAGATCGTCCGACGTCCCCAGTTGCCTTCGCGGCCTCCGCCCCTCGATCTGCGCACTCCGTCCGGCCGGCCGCTGCCGTACTGAGCGCGCCTTCCGTGACCACGCACACCCGGGCCGCGCCTCGCCTCCCGGCCGCCAGGGGGCAGGCGTCTCACCGGGCACGGCGCGCGGTGCGGACGGGGGCACGGACGCGAAGGAACACAACACCGGTGCGTGGTGCGGTGTCCGGTCGCGGGGCAGACCATGAAGGCCTGCGGCGCCGGGTCATTACGGGAAACCGCAGGGTGGCGGGTGCGGAGAACATCATCCGGTTCGAAGGAAATCCTCGTACCGGCTCCGGTCGGCGCTTTCTAGCGTTGCCGGTGAGGCGCGACGGACTTCTCGCGTCTCTCCGCCACCGGCCAGGAGCCAGTTCATGGATTTCGTCACTCTGGGCCTCCCCCAGGAACCCGCGGGCGGTGTCGCGGGCTGGGCGGCCGACCTCGTCGACACCATGGGAGGTCCGGGCGCCGGCCTCGCCATCGCCCTGGAGAATCTCTTCCCGCCGCTGCCCAGCGAGGTCATTCTCCCGCTGACCGGGTTCGCGGCGGGGCGGGGCGTCATCAGCCTGGCCTCCGCGCTCTTGTGGACCACGCTCGGTTCGGTGGCGGGGGCGGTGGCTCTGTACTGGATCGGAATGCTCTTCGGCCGTGACCGGGTGCATGCGATCTGGGCGAAGCTGCCGCTGGTCAAGACCTCCGATCTGGAGCGCACGGAGCAGTGGTTCGCCAAGCACGGCACCAAGGCCGTCCTCCTCGGCCGCATGGTGCCGATCTTCCGGAGTCTCATCTCCGTGCCGGCCGGTGTGGAGCGCATGCCGCTGCCGCTCTTCACGGCCCTGACCGCACTGGGCAGTCTGCTGTGGAACTCGGTGCTGGTGATGGCCGGATACTGGCTCGGCGACCGGTGGGACCTGGTGGAGACGTATGTCGGGGTCCTCTCCGAAGCCGTTCTGGTCGTGGTGCTGGCGGCCGTCGCCGTGTACGTGGTCCTTCGCTTCCGATCCCGGTCCCGTTCCCTGAACCGGCCCAGGGCCCGCTCTCGTTCCCGTGGCCGGGCGCAGCACCGCCGCACCTCATGAACCCCTTGCCGCCCCGTACCCCGCCGGTCTCCCCCGCGCGAGCGGAACGATCTTGCCGAGACCGTGGAGCGCGGCTAGCCTCGACACCCGTGCAGGCGGACTCCACAGACAGCGCGGCCGACCGCCTTCCGGAGCCGTCGCCCGGCCCGGGGCACGATGCGGGAGGCACCCCCGTCGCGCATCCGACCCCTCGTTCCCGCAGAGTGACGGGCGCCCTGCTCAGTTGCTTCACCGGTCTGTTGGGACTGCTGTATTTCGCCGTGCCGGGCACGTTGTCGGGCCCGTTCGTCCTGTGGCCCCGTACCCGGCGGCGCGCCCTGGCCGTGCTGAGCGCCGGAGCCCGTCGGATCACGGAGCTGGAGCGGATCCGCCGGAGTGTCTTCTTCGGTGACGTGTTCCCCGCGCACGACACCTCGGACCGGGAAGTCCTTCGCTATCTGGCCGTACGCGCCTACGCGGGAACGCTGTTCGGTCTCGTGGTGGCGCTGCTGGGCGTCGGGGTGGTCCTGGCCGGGCTCCTGATGGTCGGGGTGGCCCGTGCCACCACGAGCTGGCAGGAGCTGCTGACCCAAGGGGTGCTCGGCGGTGTCCTCCTCTTCCTCGACCTCCAGGGAATCCACTCGCTGGGCGTCCTCGACGCACGGTCGGCACGCGAGCACTTCGGCCCGTCCGAGCGGGAGTTGCTGGAGCGGCGCATCGCGGAAATGGCCGCCAGCCGTGCCGGGGTGCTCCGGGCGGTGGACGTGGAGCGCAGACGCATCGAGCGGGATCTGCACGACGGCGTGCAGCAGCGGCTCGTCGCGCTGGCCATGCTGCTGGGCCGGGCCCGCCGCAACCGGACGCCCGAGCAGGTCGATCTGCTGCTCCGGCAGGCGCACCAGGAGTCCCAGGAGGTCCTCACCGAGCTGCGGGAAGTGGCCTGGCGCGTCTATCCGTCGGCGCTCGACGATCTGGGGCTGGAGGAGGCGCTCGGCGGCGTGGCCCAGCGTTGCGGCATTCCCCTGAGGGTCGAGTTCGATCTGCCGGTGCGGTTGTCGCGACCCGTGGAGACTGCCGCCTACTTCATCGTGTCGGAGGCCGTGACCAACGCTGCCAAGCACTCCGGCGCCACCCACATCTCCGTCAGCGTCAAGGGCGACGCGAGAGGGGTTTCGCTGTGTGTCCGGGACAACGGCACCGGTGGCGCGGATCCCGCCGGCAGCGGGCTCACCGGGCTGCGCGGCCGGGTGGACGCGCTCGACGGCCGACTCCACATCGACAGCCCTTCCGGGGGCCCCACCACCATCATCGCGGAGCTGCTGTGCGCGTAATGCTCGCCGAGGACTCGACCCTGCTCAGGGAGGGACTGGTACGCCTGCTCGCCGAGGAGGGGCACGAGGTCCTCGCCGCGGTGGGTGACGGGACGGCACTCGTCCGGGCGGTCGAGGCGGACCCGCCGGACCTCGTCGTCGTCGACATCCGGATGCCGCCCACCCACACCGACGAGGGGCTGCGGGCCGCGCTGGAGATCCGCGAGCGCTGGCCACTGGTCGGTGTGCTGGTCCTCTCCCAGCACGTGGAGCGCAACTACGCGGTCCGGCTGCTGTCCGCCAACGCCGAACGGGTCGGGTATCTGCTCAAGGACCGGGTGGCGCAGGTCGACGAGTTCCTGGACTCGCTGGAGCGGATCCACGCGGGCGGCGCGTCCATCGACGCCGAAGTCGTACGGCAGTTGGTGATCCGGACCTCGCACGTCGACCCCCTGGCCGGGCTGACCCCCCGGGAGCGCGCCGTCCTGCAGGAACTGGCCCAGGGCCGCACCAACGCGGCCATCGCGCAGCAGCTGCACATCTCGCTGAGTTCGGTCGAGAAGCATCTCAACTCCGTCTTCGAGAAGCTCGATCTGGCACGGGACACGGGTTACAGCAGACGGGTGCTGGCGGTCCTGCGCTACCTGGAGTCCTGAACGCCTCGACCTCTCAGTCCTTCGGCCTCTCATCCACTCGGCTCTCCGGCTCTCGGCGTCGCGGCGTACCGACGACCCGTTCGTCCGGGTGAGCCGTCGTCGGGCCGGGGCGTGCGCCCGGCGCCTCCGCTGTCGGAGTTGTCTGCCCGCACGATGATTGACGCGGTGTCAGGCGAGTGCCGGACATCGGGTTCCGTACCGGCTGTCCTTGATCGATGATGATGCACAGGGCTGCCGTCCTCGGTACGGCGCCGGCTGTCGGGCGACGCGGCCGGGGGCTCCCGGTGTGTCTGTCCCAGGAACAGGAAGGGGTTCCCCATGAGGGAAACGACGCCAGACCGGTCCGGGTCGGACGATCGGACCGTCCACGGCCCTGACGAGGAAGCTCAGGTGATCGTGGTGGGAGCGGGTCCGGCGGGCTCGGCCGCGGCCTTCCATCTCGCCAGGGCGGGCGTCGACGTCCTGCTGCTGGAGAAGTCCCACTTCCCCCGGGAGAAGGTGTGCGGGGACGGCCTGACGCCTCGGGCGGTGCACCAGCTCATCAGAATGGGCGTCGACATCAAGGCTCCCGGGTGGACGCGTTCACGCGGTATGCGATGGGTGGCCGGGGACCACCAGGTGCACATCGACTGGCCCGCGCTCGGGCGCTACCCGGATTTCGGGCTCTCCCGGAGCCGGCACGACTTCGACGACGTCCTGGCCCGGCACGCCGTCGCGGCCGGAGCCCGGCTGCGCAGCGGCGTCAAGGTGACCGAGCCCGTGACCGACCGTGCCGGCCGCATCACCGGTGTCACCGCCACGACCGGCACGAAGGAGCGGTTGGCCTTCCACGCACCGATCGTCATCGCCGCCGACGGCGCCTCCGCCCGGCTCGCACTCGCGATGGGGCTGCAGCGGGACACGAGCAGGCAGATCGCGACGGCTGCCCGCCGCTACTACCGCAGCCCGGAGCGATCGCGGGAGGAGTATCTGGAACTGTGGGCCGACCTCCGCTTCCCGGGCAGCGATCACTACCTGCCCGGATACGGCTGGATCTTCCCCATGGGCGACGGCCGCGTCAACGTCGGTCTGGGTGCGCTGCCTCATCGGAGGCACGGAAAAGCGGATCTGCGCGCCACGTTGGACGAATGGCTGGCCCGCACCCCGCACGCGTGGGGGCTGCGCGAGGAGAACGCGGAGGGCCCCGTCCGCAGCGCGGCTCTTCCGCTGGGCTTCAACCGCCATCCCCTCTACACCCGCGGGCTCCTCCTCGTCGGAGACTCCGGAGGCATGATCAGCCCCTGGAACGGCGAGGGCATCGCCCAGGCCATGGAGGCGGGCGAGGTCGCGGCCGAGACCGCCACGCTCGCCCTCGCTCTCCCCCGGGGGCCCGGACGGGAAAGGGTGCTGCACCGCTATCCGGTCGAGATGAACCGCCGCTGGGGGCGCCACTACCGTCTCGGCAACACCGCCGCCGACCTCGTCTTCAGCCGTTCGGGATTCCAGCCGGTCCTCAACCGCTACGTGATGGGGTCGCCGTTCCTGCTCAACACCCTGGCCCGACTGCTCACCGATCTCACGGACAAGCCCTCGCGCGACCTGATCGACCACCTGCTCAACGGTGCCGTCCGCCTCGTTCCCGCACCGAAGGTGCGACGCAGGGGCTGAGTGCCGGGGCCCGGTCGCCCGGATCGAGCGGCGATGACCGCGGCGCGACGGGCACCGGCCCCCGTCGTGCCCCTGTCGCGCCGAGTCCGCGACGCCGGCCGGAAACGGACATCATCGCCCCCGTGCGAGGAGGGCGGCGCGCGTACGAGGAGGGCGGCGCGCTCTTCCCGTACCGGAGCCGATCGGCACCGCGGGTGATGCGGGGCCCGGTTACGGCCGGCGGCGCGGCTTTCCGCGCTTGCCGCCCTTGGGGCCGCCGGAACCGCTCCGCGCGGTGCGGCCGCCGGAGCCGCCTCGCACGCTCTTCCCGGTCGCCTTCTTGGCGGCCGTGGGCTTGCGTCCGGCGCCGCCCGTCCCGGAGCGCTTGCTCTCCGGCTGCACGGGGGTCTTCGGACGCCCCCGTGAGCTGTTCACGGTCCGCCCGCGGACGATCCCGATGAAGTCCTCCACCAGGTCGGTGGTCTCGTCCTCCGGCCACGACAGCGCGACGCGTGACTCGGGGGCGTCCGAGACCGGTCGGTACGTGAGGTCCTTGCGATGGTGCAGCCGGGCGAGCGACTGCGGGACGACGAGCACGCCCACGCCTGCCGCCACCAGCGCGATGGCGTCCGCCGTCGTGGCGGGACGCTCGATCGCGGGGCGTCCCGGCCGGTGCTCCCATTCGAGGGTGTCGTCGAGCGGATGCAGCACGATGTCGTCGGCGAGATCCTCTGCGGAGATCTCGTCGACCGCCGCGATGACATGGTCCTTCGGGATCACGACGACCGTGGTCTCGGTGTAGAGCGGGATCGCGCTGAGGCCCGTCCGGTCGATGGGCAGCCTCACCAGTCCGGCGTCGGCGCCGCGGTCCCGCAACACGTCGGACGCCTCGGCGGCCGACACCCCGACGAGGGTCAGCGGAACGTCGGGCAGCCGCTCGTTCCAGATCCGCACCCACTTGGTGGGGGTCACCCCCGGTACGTACGCGAGCCGGAACGACGGGGTTTCTTCCGAGCTTGTCACTCCGCCAGGTTACCGGCCCTGGTCAGAGGTAGTGCACATGCTCGATACCCTTGACATCATGACGTCGCACAAGACCACCCAGACAATGAAGCCCGCGACCGCGGCGAAGAAGCTGGGTGTGTACCTAGAGGCCACCCCCGCCGAGTTCCAGGAGGGTGTCGTCTCACGCACCGAGCTGAACGCGCTGCAGTCCGACCCGCCCGAGTGGCTGCAGGAGCTGCGACGCAACGGCCCGCACCCCCGGCCGGTGGTCGCGGCGAAGCTGGGTGTCTCCATCTCGGGGCTCGCCCGTGGCGGAGTCACGGACGCCCTCACCACGGAGCAGATCGAAGCACTGAAGAAGGAAAGCCCCGACTGGCTGCAGCAGGAACGCGCCACCCAGGCCGAGGTCCGGAAGGAAGCGGCGCGCATCAAGGAGAGGAACGCGGCCCGCGACGATCAGTCCCGCGCACCTCGTTCCTGACCTCCAGGGCCTCTCGTCCGGATCACACCGGGCTCGCGTGCCCCGTGTTCTGCTCAGCGCCGCTCCTCGCCCCCGCTCGGGTCGGCATCGCGTACCGGGACGCCGGAGCTGTCGGCGCGGGCGTGGCCCCCGCGTTCTCCCGTGAGCCCGGCACACGCCGGACTTGCCCGAAAATCGCCGCGTACAGCGCGGGGGTGCTCACCCTGCCGGCCTGGACCACCGCAGTGGAGGCGCTGACGAGCTGCCTCCCGACCGAAGGTCCCTGCCGACCGCTCCCCGACTACGACCACATCCGTCTGGCGATCACCGTGGCGGCCCCGGGGGCCGTCGCGGCCTGGCCGCTGCACGCGACGCTTCTCGCGCTCGCCCGGCGCCCGAAGCGGTACCTCTGACCTTGCGAGCGGTGCACATGACACCATGCCCGCACCACTCCCCCGACCACCGGACGGGCGGCCCGAAACGCTTCCGGAAGAGGTGCGCCGCCTCGGTGGGCGGCCCGGCGACCGGGGCGGTGCCCCGCCCCGATGCCCGGGTGTCGCCGACCTCTACCGTCCCTCGCCCGCGATCCGTCGTGCCCGCAGCGCGACATAGAGCTCGGCGGCGTCCACCGGCCGCGTCGGGGAGCGGCCCGTCAGCTCCGCGATACGTGCGATCCGGTACAGCACGGTGTTGCGGTGGCAGTGGAGCCGCCGCGCCGCCTCGGCGGTCGAACCGTTCGCGGCGAACCACGCGTCGAGCGTGTCGAGCAGGACCGCGTCGCCGCCCTCACCCGACAGCAGTGGCCCCAGCACGTTCCCGCCGAGTTCGGCCGCGGATTCGGCGTGCGCCGCTACGAGGGTGTCGATGGGGGCGGTGCCGTAGCAGTGGACGCCCGCCCCGGCCGGGGTCACGCATTCCAGGGCGATGCGTGCCTGCCGTACCGCCTCCGGCGCGGCGGCGAGTGAGGTGAACGGCCGGCTCACGCCCACCCGTGCGGTCGCCGCCCGTCTCACGGCCCCGAGCGCCGTGGCGGACTGCGCGTCGCCGGTCGGGGCGACAAGGCCCAGGCGCTCGCCCAGCTCGGTGGTCCAGACGGATGCCACGTCGACGCTCGTCAACCGGGCGGTGATACCGGGCAGCGGGTCCTCACCGTTCCGTCCGACCTCACCCGCCACCACGTGGTACGAGGCCCGTTCCGGCAGGCCCAGTGCGCGCTGGACGCCCGCGGCGCTCCCGAACCGGACATCGCTCGCTCCCTCGAAGACGCCGAGCAGGGTGACCCGCCTCGACACCCGCTCCTGCTGTTCCCGGTCGTCGGCGACCAGCCGGTACGCCTCCGTGGCGGCCGTGGAGAAACGGTCGAGCTCACCCCAGAAGTGCGACGACCGGCGCAGCAGTGCGTCGGCCTGCTCGCCCGTCGTGGCGCGGGCGATCGCCCACTCCCAGATCTCCAGCCCGCCGAGCCGGAAGGCGTGCAGCAGCGCCGGCAGCGGGATGCCGTGCTCGGCCTTGATCCGCCCCGCCCATCGGGCCGTCTCGTCGCCGACGTCCGGACCTCCGCTCTCCATGCGCAGGAGTGCCTCGATGTTGGCACGGACGATGTCGCGGAGTACATCGGGAGGCAGCCGGCTCCGTGTGTAGAACGACTCGTCCTCGGTGATCTTCCGGACGGTCACTTCGGTGAGTTCACCGAGCGAAGCAAGGATCTCTGCGAAGACGTGCTCGCATCCCGTGGAGTCGTTCATCCCGTCACCGTACCCGCGCGCCCTTCCAACGGGATTGTGCTGCCGCACAAAGCAGTTCGGGGAAACTCGCGGTGCTCGCCCATGGCAACGAGCTCCGCAGTCCGCCATCTTGGTGTGGCCCGGAGAACCTTGTGCCATGAACCAAGTCCGCGGCACCACGCCCGCCCGTGCCGTCGCGACCGAGGGAGATCACCATGACCGCCGCAGCCCCCACGGACAGCACCCGGAGCATGCCCGAACTCGACGCGGTCCTCCGCGAGCTCTCCGAGGGCGAGCGGCGCTGGGCGGCGACCTCATCGGCCGAACGCGCTGCCCTTCTCGACCGGGTGCATGCCGCCGTCTCGGCCGAGGCCGAGACCTGGGTGCGGATCGCGAGCCGGATCAAGCTGCTGCCGGACGGCTCCCCGCTCGTCGGTGAGGAGTGGCTCTCCGGCCCCTATGCGCTGCTCACCTCTCTGGAGGTGCTCACCCGCACGCTCCGGACGCTCGCTTCGGGGCGCGGGCCGCTCGACGGTGCGAAGTTCGGGCGGGCACCGGGGGGACGGGTGAGCGTCCCCGTGCTCCCGCTCACCGCCTACGACCGCCTCCTCCTGAACGGCTTCAGCGCCGAGGCGTGGATGCCGCCGCGGGTCGACGCGGACACCGTACGGCGCCGGGCGGGCCTCGGCGCGCGCCACCCGGAGCGCACCGCGGGCATCGGGCTCGTCCTGGGCGCCGGCAATGTCACGTCCATCGCACCGCTCGACGTGCTGTACGAACTGATCGCGCACAACCGGGTCGTCGTGCTCAAGCTCAACCCCGTCCTGGGCGACCTGGAGCCGGTCTACCGGCGCGCTCTCGCACCGCTGCTGGAGCACGGCGCCCTGCGCATCGTCCCGGGCGGCGGCGACGTCGGCGGATACCTCGCCCATCATCCCGATGTCGCGCACGTCCACATCACCGGCAGCCTCGCCACCCACGACAGCGTCGCCTTCGGGCCCGGCGAGGAGGGCCGCGCCCGCAAGGCCGCCGGCACCCCGCTCCTCGACAAGCCGATGACGAGCGAACTCGGCGGCGTCTCCCCGGTGATCGTGGTCCCGGGTGCCTGGAGCGCGGCCGACCTCCGCTACCAGGCCGAGCACATCGCGACCCAGCGTCTGCACAACAGCGGCCACAACTGCATCGCCGCGCAGGTGGTCCTGGTCAGTGGCGACTGGCCGCAACGCGAGGCCTTCCTCGGCCATCTCCGCGACGCCCTGCGGACGGCCCCGGCTCGACGTGCCTGGTATCCGGGCAGTGCGGAAAGGCTCGGCGACGCGACGCACAGCTATCCGCGCGCCGAGTGGCAGGGCTCCGAGGGCTCACGCCTGCTGGTCGAGCCCGGCGACGGCGACGACGTGTCGGAGCTGGCGACGACCGAGTACTTCGCGCCCGTGCTCGGCGTGCTCACGCTGCCCGGCAGGGGCGCCGAGTTCCTGGACCGGGCCGTCGAGACGGCCAACCGTGATCTCTTCGGCACCCTCGGGGCGAACATCGTCGTCGACCCCGCCACCCTGAAGCGGCTCGGCCGGGCGTTCGACCACGCGTTGGCCGCGCTGCGCTACGGCACGATCGCCGTCAACGCCTGGACCGCGGTCGGCTTCCTCACCGCGAGCGCCCCGTGGGGTGCCTTCCCCGGCCACACCGTCGCGGACGCCCGGAGCGGGATCGGTGTCGTACACAACGCCCTGCTCATCGACGCCCCGGAGCGGACCGTCGTCCGGGGGCCGTTCCGGCCCTTCCCGAGGTCGGTCGTGGGGGGCGAACTCGCGCTCTTCCCGAAGCCGCCGTGGTTCGTCACCACACGCAGCGCCGCCGTGACGGGCCGTCGCCTCACCGAGCTGGCGCAGCGGCCGTCCTGGGCGCGGGTACCGGCCGTGTTCGCCTCGGCCTTCCGCGCCTGAGGAACACTTGCGGGCCGGGTCCGGTGCCGAGCAGGCGGTCGAAGAACGAGCGGTGGCGCTGATGCGCCACCTGCCGCCTGCTTCGGAACACGTCAAGGGGCCACTCGGGGACCGGACTTCGCGGCCGGTGCGAGATCCGGGCCCCGTGTCGCCTTCGCTCTCCCGGCTCGCCCGCCCCCGGGCCTACTCCCGCGGTGCGACTGCCGGGACGCTCTCGGGATTCAGCAGCTGCGTCAGATGGCGGGCCGACGCGTCCCAGGACCAGGACTCCCGGGCCCACTCGCGGCCCGCGGCGCCCATCTCGGCCGCCCGCTCCCCGTCGAGCAGTATCCGGGTCAGCGCGCCGGTGACGGCCGCGACGTCGGTGCCGTCCACAACGTGTCCGGTGCGGCCGTCGAGCACCGTGTCCGGGGCCCCGCCCGAATCACCGACGACGACCGGCAGACCGCTCGCCGCCGCCTCCAGGAACACGATGCCCAGCCCCTCCGCCTCCAGACCGCCCTTCCGGGTACGGCACGGCATCGCGAAGACGTCCGCCGCCGCGTAGTAGGCCGATGTCTCGGTGTGCGACTTCCCGCCCACGAAGCGGACCGCACTCCCGTCCAGGGGTCCCGCCAACTTACGCAGCCGGGCCTCGTCCGGCCCCCGGCCGACCACGACCAGCACCGCGTCGGGCACCTCCCGCCGGATCAGCGGCAGGGCGCGGATCAGCATGTCCTGGCCCTTGCGCGGGACCAGCCGGGCCACGCACAGGATCACGCGCTCACCGTTCAGGCCGAGTTCGGTCCGCAGGGCGAGTCCGGCATCGGCGTCGGGCCGGTACACCTCCGCGTCCACCCCCGGCACCAGGCGGCTCATCCGGGCACGTGGGCCGAGAGCGGGCTCGATCCGGGCGCGCGTGTACTGGCCGAGGTACGTGACGACGTCCACGCCCTCCCCGATACGACGCATCATCCGCCGCGCACCAGGCGTTCTGGCCCACCAGATCTCATGACCGTGGGTGGTCGCGACCATACGCCGGATGCCGCTGCGGCGCAGGGCCGGAGCCATCAGGGCCAGCGGCGCGGCGGCCCCGAACCAGACCCGGTCGCACCCGTGCGCCTCGGCGATCTCGACAGCCCTGCGGGTGACCCGCCGGGTCGGCAGCAGCATGCCGCTGGAGTCGCGTACGACGGAAAACGGGAGAGACGCGTCGTACGCGGCATCGCCCGGCTCGCGCGAGGTGTAGACCACCACGTCGTCGTCGGGTATTCGGGTGGCCATGGCGTGGACGAACGTCTCTATGCCCCCCTGACGCGGCGGGAAGTCGTTCGTGATGACAAGGGTGGAACCCATGAATGTGTCGGATCCTTCAGCTGGATGCGGTCGAACGGGCCGTGAAGAGGTAGTTGCGGCAGTCTTCGGTCACGTCGGTCACGCGCGTCCAACCCCGGTTCCACCAGCGGTACATGTCGTAGCCGAGAGCGCCCAGCCGGCCGACGAGCTCGTCCGGCGTCATGGCGTACTTCTGCAGGTGACGGTCCTCGATCTCCAGCAGGAGGGCCGGCCGGTGGCGCAACAGTGTGCGTCGGGCGCCCGACATCACGGCCGCCTCCGCCCCTTCGACATCGGCCTTGATGAAGTCGACCCGGTCCAGTCCCATGTGGTGACACAGCCCGTCCACCGTCCGCACGGGTGTGGTCACCGGGCGGGAGGTGGCGAACTCCGCGTTGGGGCCGGGCCCGGAGGCACCCTCGGTGAGATAGGCACGCCCGTGGACGGGCAGCAGCCGACGCCGGGGCAGGCTCATCGTGCCTTCGTGCGCCCGCTCGCCGAGGGCCATGCGGTGCACGGTGACGTTGTCGCAGCCCAGGGCGGCTGCCGCGGCCCTCAACCATTGCGCGGGGCCATGCAGCGGTTCGACGCAGTGCACCTTCCCCGCCGGTCCGGCCAGCGCGGAGAGACTCCAGGTGTAGAGGCCGTACTCGGCCCCGATGTCGAGACAGACGGCTCCCGGCCTCACCAACGGCCGCAGCCCCGCCACCTCCTCTTCCACGAAGTGCCAACGCGAGGCCGCCCAGCGCAGTGTGAGCGCGACCGATGTCACACGCACCCCGGGGTACCGACGGCCGCCGGTACGAAGGCCCGGTTCCGGGCGACGTGCCGGACTGCCACTCATCGAACACCTTTCGGCCTGCGGGATGTACGGGTGCTGCTGCCGAGCTGCACCGCACGCGATCGGCCTACCATCGCATCATCGGATGCGCTGTGATCCCATCCTTCTTCAGGAGCAGATCGACCGGCAAGTCAGACCTGGGAC
Organism: Streptomyces sp. NPDC093149; assembly: GCF_044754145.1. Classification (NCBI taxonomy): domain Bacteria; kingdom Bacillati; phylum Actinomycetota; class Actinomycetes; order Kitasatosporales; family Streptomycetaceae; genus Streptomyces; species Streptomyces sp. NPDC093149. Next base: position 288,502 of record NZ_JBIVON010000010.1, on the reverse strand, counting down.
GTACCCCTCAGGGCGAACCCACAGCAGCTGAAATCGGCCTGAAAGAAGGCGAATCGGAGCATGGCGGCGTTCTGACGAGGGCGGTCGGGCCTTTCGTCCGGATCCGGCCCGATCCGAACGAAAGGCCCCGGGGAGCGGCCCCGGCCCGCCTGCTCGCCGGTGACGGTTCCCTGGGTCAGGAGTAGAAGTTGCGCTGCCACCGGTGCTTGGCCAGCACGGCGAGCTGGTCGGCGGTGAGCGGACGCCCGTCGCTCAGGGCCGTGTTGCGCTCGACGTTGCGAACCGTGCGCATGCCGGGGATGACGGTGGAGACCGCCGTCGAACTCAGTACGAACCGCAACGCGTGCTCAGCGAGCTCATCGCGGGTGATGCCCAGGTCGGCGACGATCGCGGCCACCCTCCGTCCGACCTGTGCCGGGCGGTCGTCGCGGAAGTACCGGTTGCGCCAGTCGCCTTCGGGGAACGTCGTCCCGGCGTCGATCCGGCCGGTCAGGCCGCCCTCGTCCAGCGCCACACGCACGATGACACCGACGCCGTGCTCCGCACAGGCCGGCAGCAGTTCCTCGGCGGGTGCCTGGTCGAAGATGTTGTAGATGACCTGCACACTGTCCACGGCACCGCTGCGCACGAGTGCCAGCGCGGTCTCGGGCCGGTGGTCGTTGACGGAGACGCCGAAGGAACGGATCTTTCCCGACTGCTTCAGTTCGGCGACGGTCTCCAGCCAGTCCCCGCGGCCGACCCAGTCGTCGCTCCAGACATGGAACTGCAACACGTCGAAGTGGTCCAGACCGCTCACGCGCGGGCTGGTCTCCAGACTCTCGCGGATGTGCTCGCCCGGGAACGTCGCGGCCGGGTCCAGCCCTTCGGGCGCGGGCCACATTCCGTTCTTCGGCGGCACCTTGGTCGCGACGAGTACCTCTTCACCGACCCGCTCGCGGACGACCCGGCCGACGATTCGTTCGCTCTCCCCGTAGCCGCGGGCGGTGTCGACGAAGTTCACCCCGAGGTCGACGGCGCGGTGAAGAGCGCGTACGGAATCGTCCTCCGTGGCACCCACCCAGCTGGACTCACCGATGCCCCAGGCGCCGTATCCGATCTCGGATACGGACAATCCGCTGAGTCCCAGCTCGCGGTAGCGCACAGTCGTCCTCCACGTCATGGCTCCTCGCCCTGGCCGAACGAGGTCTCCGTCAGGAATCACGTCGACGATAAAGGAGTTGGGCCGCGAGGTCAGGCGAGATTTGGCGACGGCCACCGGCGTGGTCCCGGGTGAGGGGTTGGGGTGTACCGTTCGCCGGACGTCGCGGACACGGGCGGACGAGAAGTCCGCACCCCGCGCACATCGACTTCGCAGAACCTCCGCCCGAGGTGGCCTGAACAGATCCTGCCCTCTCGACTCCCCGCGCATCAAAGCGGGTTGGGCACCTGTGCATCAGGAGTCGGAAGCGGACTGCTTGCTCCGGACGGCCAACCGCCCGGGGGCTGACGGGGAAAGCTGATGAAGCACGTGCGACCGAGACGCCCGGGGGCTGCGGGGCCCGAGCTATCGCGCATGCCGTAGCGGGTGGGACCCGCTATCACGCATGCCGCAGCGGGTGGGAACCGCTGACGAACCGTCTCCTTCTGCCGTCTCCTGGCGCCTTCACCCGGAGCGCCCGTCGTCGGGCGGTGCGAACGCGGACGGGCCTGCCATGACCCGGCGCACCGTGCCGCTCGCGGTCGCGGCCCTGGACCGTCTGGGGGCAAGCGCCTGGTCGCGGAGGGCTACGGCCGTTACGAGCGGAGCCCGGGGCCCGAACGACCGCGGCCGGGACGACTGCCTCCGGGCCCGATGCCGCCGTCACCCGGTACGGGGGCCGTGGCGGGGCACGGTGCTCAGCGGGCAGCGAGGTCGCGGGCGGTCCGGGCGATGTGGGTGCGTGAGATGCCCGCGATGTCGAGGAGCTCGGAGGAGGTGCCGGAGCCCGGCAGGTTGCGCACGGCGAGGTGGACGACGGCGGGCGCGAGTCGCTGTGTGGCGAGTGCGGACAGCACGGCCTCACCGATGCCGCCCTCCGGGTGGTGGTCCTCGACGACGACCAGCGCACCGGTCTCCCGGGCCGCGTGGGCGAGTGTGTCGAGGTCCAATGGCTTGACGGAGTACAGGTCGATGACCCGGACGGGAATGCCCTCGTCGGCCAGCCGGTCGGCGGCGGCCAGGCATTCGTGGAGGGTGACACCCGCACCGATGAGGGTGACCCGGTCGCCGTCGCTCGCACGCAGGGTCTTGGACCCGCCGACGGGGAAGGTCTCGTCGGCGGCGTAGAGGACGGGGTAGGCGCCCCGGGTGGTGCGCAGGTAGGAAATGCCGTCCAGGTAGGCCATGGCGGCGGTCAGGGCCGCGGCGGAGGTGGCGTCGCTGGGGTAGAGCACGGTGGAGTCGTGGACGGCCCGCATCATGGAGAGGTCTTCCAGGCCCATCTGGGAGGGGCCGTCGGCGCCGATCTCGGTACCGCAGTGGGTCCCGCACAGACTCATGGAGATCTGTGAGACGGCGGCCATGCGGATGAAGTCATGGGCTCGGGTGAGGAAGGCGGCGAAGGTGGTGGCGTAGGGGCGGTAGCCGCGTACGGCCATGCCGACCGCGCTCGCGATCATCTGCTGTTCGGCGATGTAGGTCTGGAAGTACCGCTCGGGATGCGCCTTGCCGAAGTCCTCCGCGTGGGTGGAGTTGCCCACCTCGGCGTCCAGGGCCACGATGTCGGGCCGGGCACCGATCGCGGCGAGTGCCTTGCCGAAGGCGACGCGGGTGGCCACGGTGTCACCGACCCGGAATTGCGGCAGCGTCACCGGTACGGGAAGGGCCTGGGCGGCGGCGGGCGCCGCGGGCGGACGGGGTCCGCGTACGGTGAGGTGACGTACGCCGCCCAGTTCGTCGACTGCGCGCGCGGCGAGGTCGGCGGGCAGCGGTTTGCCGTGCCAGCCCTCGGCGTCGGCGACCTCCCGGACGCCCTGCCCCTTGACGGTCTTCGCGACGACGACGGTGGGGGCCTGCCCGTCGGCCGCGACGGCCAGGGCCTTTTCGACGGCGGCGAGATCGTGGCCGTCGACCACGAGGGCGCGGCAGCCGAAGGCTTCGGCTCGGCGGGCGTAGGCACCGGTGTCCCAGCCCAGCTCCGTGGGGCCGCTCTGGCCGAGACGGTTCACGTCGATGATCGCGACGAAGTTGGCCAAGCGGTGACGGCCCGCCTTGTCCAGGGCTTCCCAGACCGATCCCTCGGTCATTTCGCTGTCGCCGCACAGCACCCACACCCGGTACGACTCGTGTTCCAGGTCGCGTCCGGCCAGGGCGATGCCGACACCGTAGGCGATGCCCTGGCCCAGAGAGCCGGTGGCCACGTCCACCCAGGGCAGCACCGGGGTGGGGTGGCCCTGCAGACGGGCGCCGTCGCGGCGGTAGGTGGTCATCAGCTCTTCTTCGCCGATCGCACCGGCCGCGAGGAACATCGCGTACAGCAGCGGGGAGGCGTGCCCCTTGGAGAAGATCAGGTGGTCATTGCCCGGGTTCTTCGGGTCCTGCCAGTCGTAGCGCAACTGGCGTGTCATGAGAACGGCCATCAGATCTGCGGCGGACAGGCTGGAAGTGGGGTGCCCGGACCCGGCGGCGGTGCTGGCACGCACGGAGTCCACGCGCAGTTGTTGAGCCAGCTGGAAAACCTGGTCCAGGCCGCTGTCGGGCCCGAGGGAGACAGTAGTGGTGTTCTCGGCCGACATCGCGGCCTCCTCTCTCGTCCTGCCTTCCGATCCAGTCGTTCCTGTCCCGACTGCTGATCCGGCCGTTCGGCAGCTGCGGTGCGCGAGCCGCGCACCGGGCTGTGCGTGGCGCCTGTGCCCCTGCCGACCGTATGTCCGTGGCGCGAGCACCGCGATTCAAGCGCGTGCGGGTCCGATGGTGCGGTCCAGCAGCGCCGTCAGCGCCGTCCAGTGGCGTTCGTCCGCCGTGCTGTCGTACGCGGCGGTGTCGGCCTGTGTGAAACCGTGGTGCGCCCCCGGGTAGACCTCGCTGTGGTGGCGTACACCCGCTGCGGTGAGGGCCTCGTCGAGGCGGTCGATCTGTTCGGGGGGCAGCGAGGAGTCCTGGTCGGCGTGGCCGAAGTACAGCTCGGCGGTGATCCGGCCGGCGAGCAGGTGCGGGCTGTCGGGGGAGTCGGTGGCCAGGCGCCCGCCGTGGAAACCGGCCGCGGCCGCGACCCGATCCGGGTACGTGCCCGCGGTGCGCAGGGCGAGTCCGGCGCCCATGCAGTAGCCCGTGACGCCGACCGGCCCGTCGGTGGTCAGGGACGATTCGGCCAGCCAGGTCAGGTAGGCGTCCGCGTCGCGCATCGCCGCATCGGGTGTCAGCGACTGCATCATCGGGCCGATGCGCTCGAAGAGCTCGGGGCGTGCGGCCGGGTCGATGAAGTCGGGAAGTTCGACCACCGGCGCTCGCCCGTGGCGGTAGAAGACATTGGGGACCAGAACGGCGTAGCCGGCCCCGGCCAGACGGTCGGCCGACTTCTTCAGCCGCGGACGGAGCCCGAAGGCATCCGAGTAGACCAGCACGGCGGGGTGGGGACCGCTGTCGTCGGGGTGGGCCAGGTAGGCGTCGGCGACACCGTCCTGTGTGGGAATGTCCACGGATGTTCCGCGCACGGAGGTCATGGGCGGCTCTCCTCTCCTGTCGCGGTCAGTGATCGTAGACGGCCGGTGATCGCTCGGCCGGTCACCGGGCCGCGACCGGGCGCGTTGCCGGGCCGCGACGGGGCGCGTTGCCGGGCTGCGACGGGCGGCGGAACTCGGGCAGGAACCGTCACGTCGTAGGTGCTGTGCCGGGCTTCCGACTCGGTATCGTCGTCCGGCGGCCCGGGTGAGCGAACAGGGACCGAGCAGGCAGCAGGCGCCGTTCCCGGCAGGGAGCCAAGACGGTGAAGGATCCGTAGCCCCGATGACAGACAACTCCGAGATGATCGACTTCGTTCGGGCGCGCCTCGCCGAGGAGGAACAGATCGCACAGGCGGCGGGCGGCGAGAGCTGGCGGTGCCCGGCCGACGTGACCGGCGAGGTCCACGACCGCTCCGGCGGCATCGCGTTCGTCCTGCGCGGTCGCGGCTTCGACCGGCATATCGCTTTCCAGGATCCGGCGCGTACGTCCCGGCGCATCGAGACGAGCAGGGTTCTTCTCGATGAATACGCGGAGATCGCCGACAGGGACACCGACCGGCCCGAGCACGACTTCCCGTCCGGCCGCGCCGTCGGCCTCGGTTTCGCCGTCCGGCAGATGGCGGCGGAGCACGCCGGCCACCCGGACTACCGGGCCAAGTGGCTGCCACGGTTCATGCAGTAGTCACCGTCGCCGCCGGCCGGTGCCCTCGCCGGTGGCGTGCACGCCGCTGTGCCGCCGCCGGTCGTTCATGCACCCCGCGGCCCGGCCCCGGGCCACCGGCGTCGCGATGCCCCGCCCGGCTCTCCGGTCGGTCCGGTGGCGGTCAGGCCAGGGTGAGGAAGAGCTTTTCGAGTTCCTCTTCCGACATGGGCGGGGCGTCGGCGGCGGTCTCCGCCAGGCATTGACGCATCCCGCCTGCCACGATCTTGAACCCCGCCCGGTCCAGGGCCCGGGACACCGCGGCGAGCTGGGTGACGACGTCCTTGCAGTCGCGTCCGGCCTCCACCATCGCGATGACAGCCGCCAACTGCCCCTGGGCTCGCCTGAGTCGGTTCAGGACGGGTCGTACGGTCTCTTCTTCCACCTGCACGGAGTCCCTCCTCCAGTCGCTGACCAAATACCCCAGGGGGTATATCTTACTTCCTTCCGGCCGTCTCGTGGCGTCCTGCCACGGCGGTCGGACGCGTCCCGGACGTCTCGGCGGAGCGTCGGTGCGGTGCGCGTCCGGCCTGCCGTATCCGGATGGCTGCGGCGGCGAGAAGCGCGGTGCCGAGTCCGGCCCACGTGACGGGGTGGGTCCAGATGGCGGTGTCGAGCTGCTGGGCGAGGACGAAGACGCCCATGACGACGACGAACCATCCGAAGGCCGTGCGCAGGGTGTCCTGCGGAATGCGACCGGCGAGGCGCGCGCCGAGGAGGCTGCCGACGACGGCCGTCGCGGTGACGGCCAGGGCGAGGCCCCAGTCGATCTGCACGTCCGAGAGGTGTCCGGCCAGTCCGGCGAAGGATTTCATGGCGATGACGAGAAGCGAGGTGCCCACCGCGATGCTCATGGGCAGCCCGCCGAGGATCGCGAGCGCGGGCACGACGAGGAAGCCGCCACCGGAACCCACCAGGCCCGTGACGGCGCCGACGACCAGACCCTCGACAGCGATGTGCTTCAGAGGGAGGTCGCGGTGCCGGGGCTTCGGTTCGGCGCCTGCGCGCGGCTTGCGAAGCATCGCCACCGCCGTGGCAAGCATCATCAGGGCGAACGCGACGAGAAGAGCGGTACCGGGGACGTACTCGGCGACCCGGCCGCCGCCGTAGGCGCCGACCATGCTGAAGGCACCGAAGAGCAGGCCGGTCCTCCACCGCACCCGGTGGGCACGCGCATGGGGGATCAGGGCGACCACGCTGGTCACACCGACGACGAACAGAGAGGTGGCGATGGCCTCCTTGGTGCCCTGTCCGGCCAGGTAGACGAGGATCGGCACGGTCAGGATCGAGCCTCCACCGCCGAGAACGCCGAGGCTGACTCCGACGAACAGCGACGCCGCGACGACCAGGGCGGTCATGACGCGCCCCGCAGTTCCGTGATCACCTTGCGGATGTCGGTGCGCGGCCCGCGGTTGTAGGGAAGTTTGGACAACAGGACGCCCATGGCACAGGAGTTGCTCAGAGCCGCGTACGTCAGGCCGGCGCCGACCGCGGTTCCGATGAGGTGCGCGCCGGGAACGAAGAGTCCCACCACGCCGGTGGTGAGGACGATCGAACCGGCGACGAGCCGGACCTGGCGCTCCATGTCCCAGCGGTCGGCGCCGCGGTCCGTGGGAGCGCCCGCCATCTCCCAGGCACTGATGCCACCCTCCAGCACACGGAGGTTCGGCAGGCCGGCCTCGGCCAGAGCCTTTTCGGCCTGGGCGGCACGGGCCCCGGAGCGGCAGACCAGGACGACGTCCTCGTCGAGGTGGTCCAGCAGTTCGTTCCGGTGCTCACGCAGGGTGTCGAGGGGCACGTTGCAGGCGCCGGGGATATGGACCGTGCGGAACTCACCGGACGTGCGCACGTCGAGGATGCGTGGCGCGCGTTCCTCCTGCACGAGGCGGTGCAGGACGGCGGGGGTGATCGAGGAGGTCCGGGCGGACTTCTCAGTCATGAGGGGCTCCGTTCGAAGAGTTCATATGCGTGGGTGGTGGTCGATGTCCCGATCGACCGCCCTGGGCAGGGGTTCCCCCGCCCAGGGCGCGCCGGGAGACTGCGAAAGCAGAGCGGTCAGACGTCGGCGGGTTCCGCCGACAGGGCCCAGGCGGAGTAGCCGCCGAGGATGTCGGAGACGTCCTCGAAGCCGCGTCGGCGCAGGAGACTGGCCGCGATCGAGGAGCGGTGGCCACCGGCGCAGTGCAGGACGAGGGGGCGGTCGGCGGGGATCTCGCCCAGGCGCTCGGGCAGTTCGCTCAGGGCCATGTGCAGGGCGCCCTCGATGAAGCCGTTCGCGCTGCGCTCTCCGCAGGTGCGTACGTCGATGACGAGCGGAGGGTTCTCTCCTCGTAGGGCGGTGCGCAGTTGCGCGGCGGCCAGGCGGCTCGCGGGAGCGACCTCCCCGGCCAGCGCCTCGAGGGCGTCCTCGGGGTTGCGCAGGTAGCCCACCGCACGGTCGAAGCCGATACGGGCGAGGCGGGTGACGACTTCCTCCTCCCGGTTCTCCGGAGCCATGACGACCAGCTCGTCGGCCGGATCGAGGACGGTGCCGGCCTGTTCCGCGAACCGGCCCTCGACGGGGACGTTGACCGCCCCACGCAGGTGGCCGTTGGCGAATTCCTGCGGGGAACGGGCGTCGACCACGACCGCCCCCGCCCTGCGCAGTTCGGTGAACTCGTCCAACGACAGCGGCCGTGGCGCCGCGGCCGGGTCGAACAGGAGACGGTCCTTGCGGTTGAGTTCCGCGTCGAAGGCGAAGTAGCCGGGCGCGGCGGACTGGCCGGCGGTGACGAGCGCGACGAAATCCTCACGACTCATCGGCACGCAGGCGTAGTTGGTGGCGCGCTGCTCCCCGATGGTGGACTGCTTCTCGGTGGAGAGGTTCTTGCCGCAGGAGGAGCCGGCGCCGTGGGCGGGAAAGACCCGGACCGCGTCGGGCAGTGCCATCAGCTTGTTCTGGACACTGTCGTGGAGCATCGCACCGAGTTCGTCGGCGGTCACGCCCACGGAGGCGAGCAGATCGGGGCGGCCGACGTCGCCGATGAACAAGGCGTCGCCGGTCAGCACCCCGTAGGGAACCGTGTCATCGGCGTGCTCGTACACGAGGACGCTGATCGACTCGGGGGTGTGCCCCGGGGTCTCCATGATCTGCAGCGTGACATCGCCGAGGGAGACACGTTCGCCGTCGGCGAGCTTGCGGATGGGGTACTCGGTCTCGGCGCGGCGGCCGTAGCCGATCCAGGCGCCGGTGCGGTCGGCCATCTCCAGGTGCCCGGCGACGAAGTCGGCGTGGAAGTGGGTGTTGATGACGCCCACGACGGTGAATCCGTGCGCCTGGGCATCGGCCAGATACTCCGAGACGTCTCTGCGTGGGTCGACGACCACGGCCTGGCCGGTCGTCTCGTCGGCGATCATGTACGACGCCTGCGACAGGCAGTCGAGGTAGTACTGGGTGAAGAGCACGGTGGAACCTCCGTCGGGGGACGCGCACCCTGCCGGGTGCGGAGAGTTGACCGAAGGCGCGACAGCGCCTTCCGAATGGGTCCGGGGGCCGGGGCTTCAGGCCGACTCGGCGGCCGCAGCGCCGTGGTCGAGGGGGTGACCTGCCCGCGCCCCCGCGGCGGTACCGCCTGCGACCGGGACGGCGTCCGCACCGAGAGCCTCGACGCGCTCGGCGGCCCGGCCGCTGCGGCTGCCGCTCGCGCAGATCACGGAGACGGTCCGGTCCCCGGGCAGAGCACTCACGACGGCGCCGAGCGCGGACGGCGGCGCGGGGCGTGCGCCGGGCACATGGCCGGCCCGGCACTCGTCGGGCTCCGGGACATCGATCACGAACGCGCCGTTCGCGAGCCCCGCCGCGAGGACGGTCAGATCCGCTTCACGCATGACGATCTCCTGTTCTCGGATACCCCCATAGGTATTGATTGCTCCGACCGTAGGCAGTCCCGCAGCGGAAAGTCAAATACCCCCAGGGGTATCCTGGCTCACATGCGAAAAATACCCATAGGGGTATCCTGGCCTGTGGGTTTTCTGATCTTGATCAGCGTGGAGGAGCGATGGAACAGCGGACCGGCCTGGTCTCGCCCACGCCTGGGGTGCGGCTGGGCCTCCGGGCCCGCCGCCACCGCCCGTCCGAGGGCACGGCCGGCCCCGCGGACGGGAACGTCCTCCTCGCCGGGCCTCCCCCGCGTGACGTAAGAGCCCCGAGCCGCCGCATGCACCTGGGACTCGCCACTTTCGCGGACTTCCACCGGAACCGGGCCCGGCCCTGACACATCGTCAGGCGTACTCGGTCCCGAGGTCATTCTCCGGTGATGCGCTGGTCCCGCCCTGCCGTGAAGGCGGCGTCCGGTGGCTGGCCGAGCACGTCCCCCGAGCACCGTGCCGCAACCGTCGTCCGGACCTCATTCCGACTGCACGTCGATGTTGATGTACCAGCCCATGCGCCTGAGACGCTCCTGAGTGCCCAGGGTCAGCGAATGGTCCGGGCCGAGGGTGCGGACGTAACCCGACAGGACGACGACGAGAAGCCGGGCGGCTTCTTCGGTATGCCCGAGGGTGCGCACCGCGGCCGCCAGGTTTCCGCCGGCGGCGAGGGTCCGGAGGTCGTGCTCGCCCAAGGTCGTCCGGTAGCCCGTGTACGCCCGTTCCAGCAGGGCGAAACCGTGTTCCCGAGCGCCCGACTCGAACAGGACGGCTCCGAGGACGGAGGCGGTCTCCAGTGTGGTGGTGTGGTCCGGGCCGTGAACGCTCTCCTTGCACTCCATGGTCCGCTTGAGAAGTGCGAGGCCCTCCGCGCGTCCGGCGCCCATCACCATGGCCGTGGCGAGGTTGTGGGCATAGGCCAGAGTGTCCGGGTCGTCGGCTCCGTTGCGGCGTTCGCTGCGGGAGTGCGCCTCGCGGTGCATGGCTTCGGCTTCCGGCGTCAGCCCCAGTTGGTAGAGCGTGTGGCCCAGGGCGTCGTAGAGGGAGATGGTGGCAGGATCGTCCGGGCCGAGGAAGCGTTCGTAGTCGGCCAGGAGGGCGCGCATCACCGGCTCGGCCGGCGCGTGGAGGTCATGGCCGAGCAACTCGGCGAGAAGCTCCTCCCGGTCGGCGGTCGACGCGGGAAGCGAGTTCACCTCCTCTTCCACGGGCAGTACGGGAGGTTCCGCGGGTGGTTCGGGAGGCGTTGTGGCCGGCGGCTCGGGGTGCGTCCTGCCTTCCGGCTCGGAGGGTGACGTCTTCCTGCTCCTGCGGCGTCCGAAGCGCATCTGGAACCTCTTTCCCGCCGTGATGGATCCGGGGTTCTCCGTTGGGCGGCTCAAGGCTCAGCCGCCGACGTGTGCGAACGGCGCCCAGACGAAGGGTGGGTGGCCGGCCGCGCGCAGTCTGCGGACGGCGTCGTTCAGGGCTGTGGCGGTTCCTTCGGCTCGCAGGGTTCCACTCCTGACGAGCGTACGGTAGAGGTCCGCGCTGAGTTCCTCGGTTGCGATGGTCCCCACCGACCACAGGGTGCCGATGACGTGTTGCCAGCCGGCGTACTGGAACGCCCCGGCGAGGTTGATCGCTTCATCGGGTACCGCAGCACCGCCGAGGGCCGTCTTGCAGGCGGAGAGGAAGGCGAACTCGCCGTGGGCGTGGCGGTCGGCCCGGAGATCGGCGATGGTCAGCACCTCATCGTGCAGGACGAGCCCTCCCTCCGAAGGGCGAAGCAGTTGCTGACCGCCGTGGCAGCTCAGGTGCACCCATCGGTGGGTACGCAGTGCGTCGCGCACGGCCTCGCGCGTCGCCCGCTCCCCCTGCAGCACCGTGGCCCGGGGGATCGCTTCGCGCAGGGCGGTCAGTTCCCCTGCCACCTGCGGCAGGGGGAGGTGGCCCGGGGTGACGGGCATCCCCACCACCAGCATCCGGTCCGCCGTCCCGGGACTTGGCGTGGCCTGCCGGTTGGCGAGAAGGGCACGCACCGTCGGGGTGTACGAGGGGGTGACCCGGTCAAGGACACAGGCGTCGGCCGTATCGCCCGGCGACGCGGAGTCCGGAAGGCCGGCGGCGTGCAGGGGCAGCAGCGCCAGTGGGCCGGTCGGACACCACCACAGCCGGGGCCGGGGCCGTCCGGCGGGAGGAGCCCCGGTGTGTCCCAGAGTTGTCAGCACAGGCTCCGCGATGTCGTGCCACAGCCACTTCAGCGTGCTGGTGACCAGGAGGTTCAGCTTGACCCGGGCGACGGCGTCGCGCGGGCCTTCCTCGTACTGGGCGAGCGCGTCGAGATAGCGCGCGCTCCGCTCCAGCATGCGCGGGTACGTGAGGCGGCCCAGCCGGACAGCCCGGACGGCGGTGGTCGTGACGATCAATGCGTCGGTGCGCCACTGGCTGGAGACGACCATGACGACCGGCCCCCGGGTCGCGGCCCCGCGCAGTTCGGCTCCTGTGGCGGGTCTCCGGAAGTCGGCAAGCCCCGGCAGACGTCTGATGTGCGCGAGGAGTTCGTCGCGTTCCGCGACCAGCGCGAGCCGCCGGTCGGCGATGCGGTCCCACCACGGATCGGCCGAGGCCGTCCGGGGTGGTGCGTTCAACCCGCGTTCCAGGCGGGTGAGTCGGTCGGCCAGTTCCCTGTCCACGGAGTCGAGAGCGTCCAGCCCGTCGCGCAGGTCGAGCAGTTGTGCCCAGAGGACGGACCGGCCACGTTCCAGCAGTTCCACCGCGCGCTCCGGGTCGCCCGCGGCCACCGCGCAGCTCGCGGCCTCGGCCGACAGGCCGCTCCAGGCGGTGAGTTCGTCCTCCTGCGCCGCCCGTTCCTTGGCCGACGAGACAAGGGACGGCAGAAATCCGAGCGCCTGCGCGTACTGATCGGTGGCCGCGCCCCAGGCACCGCTCCGGGCCAGGCACCGCGCCGCGTACGCCGCCGCCGAGGCCCGTGCCCAAGGCGGCGCCGTCAGGTCGGAGGCGAGCCCCTGCCAGAGAGACAGAGCACGGCCGGCGCCCGGGTGCCCGCGGAGATCCGTCAGGAGACGAGCGAGGTGAAGCACGACCGAGGCATGGTCGGCGTGCTGCGCGGGAGTGCTCTGCAATGACCGCTCGGCGAGTTCGACGGCCCCGTCCGCGTCGCTCTCCTCGCCGAGGAGGCGGTATCGGCTGTACAAGACGCTGCTCAGCTCCCGCAGGTGGATGCCCAGGTCCGGATCCCTGGGGCCGGCGCCCGCCACGGCGCGCAGGCACGCCGCATGGGCTTCTGCGAGATCCTGCAGTCCGCCGAGTTCCGCGGAAAACAGCTCTGGCCCCTGAGCGTTCCGTATCTGCTCCCATTGGAGCCGCGCCGCATCCGCGCGCAGCTCGCTGACGCCGAAGGGCGTGATGTCGTCCCGCAGGCGGAACTGCCGGGCCATCAGTGCCCGCCCGAGGCTCGCTTCATAGGACGCCCGCCTCGGATCGTCCCGCCCCAGCCCGTCCAGAGCCAGGCGGAAGGCGTCGATGGCCTCGTCGAGGACCCGCGGCTCGTGGTTGTGCGCGTAGGTGGCACGCAGCACCCACCCCCATGTGTGCAGCCGCCCGGAGCGCCGTGGATCCCCGGTCCCTGTCTCCTTGACGGATTCTTCGCCACAGTGGACGGCGTGGTCCAGGTCCTGCCGGCTGCCGGTCTCCTGGAAGCGGCTGAGCAGGACGGCACTGAGGTCGGACAGAGCGTCGAGCCGGACACCCGGAAATGAACTCCTGTCGGCCGCCCGGGTCAGCAGCTCGACCGCCTGCCCCAGCTGGTGCGGGTCACGGGTGAGCACAAAGAGTTCGTGCAGCGCACCGCCGAGCCTGGCCCTGCGTCGTGCGAGGTCCGGGTCGCTGCCCGGGGTCGATGCCACCACCGCGCGTAACTCGTCGACGGCGAGCGCGAGTTCGTCGCGGTCACCGGTCAGACGGAACCGGGTCAGACGCGCGGCGGCGAGGTTCTCCTCGAACAGCAGGCGGCGACGACCCGTCGACGGGGTGGCCCTGACTGCCCGCGAGCTGAGTCCGGCCGCCTCGGCGGCGGCGACGAAGTCGCCGCCGCGGTTGGCCTGTGCCTGCAGTGCGGTACTGAGGTTGTCGAGGCGATTGGGCAGATCCGCGTCGGCCGGATCGGTGGCTCGGAGAGCGGCTCGTGCGGTCACGGTGGCCCGGTCGAGGTCCGACGGGTCGCCGCAGCGGTCGTACCGCATACGCAGCGCCAGACTCAGATTGGACATGTCTCCGGGCCAGAATCCGTGCTCCGGCGGGTAGGCCTCGACCGTCCCGCCGAACAGCTCGATCGCTGCGTCCAGCTCCGTCCGGCCCTCTGTGACCTGGCCCTCCTTGAGCAGCCGGATGGCCAGGCGGCCCCAGTGCTCGGGACCGAGGAAGCGGTGATCGATCCGTACCCCTGCGGCGAGCAACTGACGCGGCCCTTCGGGCACCAGAGACGGATCGACGTTGCCGACCCGGGCGTAGAACAGGAGTGCCTCCCACAGATCGGAACCGTTCTTGCTGTCGTCGGCTCCGTCGCGGGCCCAATGCAGCCGGGCGAGCGTGTGCCCGATCTCGACGCTGCAGCCGCTGGGCGAGAGCGCGGTGCGCCAGAGTCGGCCCGCCTGGGCCATCACCCCGGGTCCCAGTACCGCCTCCCCGTCCCCCGTCCGCTCGTACCGTTCGATCCGCTCCTTCAGAACCGTCAGCGCCTCGTCCTGCGACAAGCTCACAACGACCCCCGTATGCAGGCTTGTTCGTCTACCGTATGGGATTTGCGCCACTACAGATCCGCCTCGGCGAAGGAGTTCCCCTTGTCCACCGCTGACAATCGTGCCGCTGCGGCGTGGCTGTGCGCCGCGGTACCGGATCTGCTGGTCGGCGCCTTGGCGGACGAGCAGGTGCTGACCTGGATCGATCAGGCCACGCAGGCCGTCCGGGACGGCGAGTCGGCCGTCGCCGTATGCCGACGGCTGGGCTATTCGACACGCACCGACCCCGACAAGCACGCCGACGACATGGTCGGTCTCGACGACTTCGGACTCGATCCCGTGCGGGTCGAGGGTGACTACCATTGCCCGACCGGGCGTTGTTCACGCCGCGCCCGCCCGGACGAGAGAGGCCGGGAACCGCACTGCGCCGTCGATGACGCCCCGATGGTCCTGCGCGCCCGGCCCCGTCCGTGAACACGCTGCTCGCGGAAATGGGCAAGAAGGTCGCGGACCGCTGGCTGAGCGCACTGCTGCTGCCCGGACTGCTACTGGTGGCGGCGTCCGTCTGCGGAGTCCTGCTCGGTCACGCCTCGGCACTCGATCCGGCGGAGCTCACCACCGAACTGGGCCGACTGGGCCGCCGACTCGACTCCCGGCCTGCGGCGACGGCTCTCGCGGTCGTCGGCGCCCTGCTGGCCGCCACCGCCGCCGGGCTGGCGGCCCAGGGAGTGGCGGCGGGAGTCCGGAGGACGTGGATCGCGCACCGGCCGCGCCGCTGGGTGGCACGCCGCCGGGAGAGGGCGAGGGCCGCACGGGAGCGGGCCGGGGGGCAAGGGCCGGACCGCTATCTTCCCGTACGCGCAACGGACATCGGGGACCGCTTCCGCCTGGTCGACGAGCGGGTCGACGCCCAGTACGGCCTGTCGGTGGCCCTGGTCTGGCCCCGTCTCTGGCTGCTCCTCCCGGAGACGGTGCGGCCCGTGATCAGTGATGCGTCCAGCCGGTACCGGCGCGCGGCGGAGACCGCCGCCTGGGGGCTGCTGACGGTGGCGCTGGGCGTGGTCTGGTGGCCGGCGCTCCCCGTGGGGCTGGCCATCTTGCTGATCGGCTGCCGCAGAGGCCGGGCGGCGGGTGCGGCCCTGGCGGACCTGGTCGAGGCTGCCGTCGACACACAGCAGCGTCAGCTCGCCGAGGCCCTGGGGATCGAGCTCCCGCACGGCCGCGTCACCCCTGCGGAAGGATTGCGGATCAACGACGTTCTCAACAAGCGCGCGTGACCTCGGCGGAAAGCTGTGCGAGGACGCGGGACTCCGCCTCCACGCTCACCCGTGGGGACCGGGGAGTTCAGTCACGAGGACGGGACGCCACGGCCCGGAGCCAGGCGGGATCACCGCCTGCGCCACGGGCGCGGCGCGCTCGCACAGGACGCGACCTCGCTGCGTAGGCGACCGAGCAAGCCGCTGAAGTGTCCGCACGGCAGGGAAGGCGGCCGGTTCCGCCGGTCAGCCCGACTTCGGCGGCTTCTGCGCGTCGAAGGCGAAGACAGTGTTCTTGGCCGCGGTCACGATCACCGCACGCCCCGCGACGGTCACGCGCGGGCTTGCGCCCTGCTCGCCCGTCAAACCATCGGCCTGCGGATCTGTTGCCCACAGGGGTTTGCCATCGTGCGGCGACAGCGCGGCCACCCGGCCGGTGGCCGAGCTGAAGTACAGCGCGCCGGCTCCCGCCACGGGCCCCGACGCACCCTCCACGCCCGTCTGCCGGAACCACTTCGTCCGGCCGGTCGCGGGGTCGAGCGCCGTGACGAGACCGGTCTGGCTGCTCACGTAGAGGCTGCCGTCCGTCATTCCGGGCGTCCCCGAATATGTCTCGGCCAGCCGGGAGTACGTGACCTTCCGCGAGGACGGGTGGACCCGTGCCACCCCGTCGTAGCCGGCCAGCGCCGTTCCCTCCATGTGCACCTGAAGGAGTACGAGCCTGCCGTCGGCGACGCCCATCGGCACGGCGGGGCCGTCGACCGCGATGGGCCTGCCCAGTGTCCCCGTGGCGCGGTCGACCGGGTACAGGGAGGGGTGGCGCACTTCCAAGGCATCCACTTCCGCGTCCGTCGCGCACATCGCGAAGAGCTGCGGGCCCACCGGGACGGGAGCGCACTGGGTGCCCGCGGGGAACGGCGTCTTCCAGGCGACCGTACCGCTGTGCGCGTCCCGGGCCTCGAAGCGGGAGTTGGAGGCGTCGACCGTCACGACGTCGGAGCCGACCACGAGGGCGTCCTGAGTCCGACCCGTGACGGCCTTCGACTGGGCGCCGGACGGCACGGACCACAGCTCCCGGCCATTGTTCGCGTCGACGGCCACCACCTCACTGGGAGGGTCCTGCGGGGCGTCCTGGGCGGCGAAGCGGTAACCGAGCACCGTGTCGTCGGTGGCGCCCACCAGGTGCATGCCCTGGACGGGGACGCCCGGACTCTTCACCGTCCACGCCCGCGAGCCGTCCGAGGCCCTGATACGGGTCGCGACAACGCCGCCGCCCCCGCAGAACAGCGCGTCGCCGTGTGCGACGCAACGCAGTTCGTCGGGGATGTCCTCGCGACCGCCCAGCACGGTCTTGCGCCATGGCCCGAAGCCGTCCGGAAGTGCGGCACCCGGCGCCGCGACGCTGTTGCCCTTGTGGCCGCCGCTGTTCCCCCCGAAGCCGCCCGCCTTCAGCGTGGCGACTCCCCCGCCGATCGCTGCCACCGCGACCGCGGCCGCGAGCACGGGGCGCCATCGGCGGCGCAGGCGGCGGCCGATGGGAGTGCCGGTGCTCCCGGTGTCGGGACCGGCCGGGGCAGTCGGCGCCGGGGTGGCCCGCATCGCGAAGTGATGCTGGGTGATCACGTCGCGGGTGCGGCCCGCGCCAACCCCGTTCGCGTCGGTCCCGCCGAGGTCGGCCGGCAGGTCCCGCAGCAGCACGAGGAGTTCGTCCGCCGAGGGGCGCCCCTCGGGCTCCTTGTCCAGGCACGACTCGACGACCCCGCGCAAGGCCGGCGGAACGGCACCCAGCGACGGCTCCTCGTGCACCACCTGATACGCCGTCATGTAGGGGCTGTCCGCGTCGAAGGGCCCGTGGCCCGTCGCCGCGTACACCAGCAGCGTCCCCAGCGAGAAGACATCGGACCGCGGCCCCACACCACGCGGCGCCCGCAACTGCTCCGGCGACATGAAGGGCGGCGTACCGATGACCCGCCCTGTCATCGTCAGCGTCTGCTGGTCCACGGCGCGCGAAATACCGAAGTCGATGACGCGCGGGCCCTCGGGCGAGAGCACGACGTTCGAGGGCTTCAGGTCACGGTGGACGACCCCCACCCGGTGGATGTCGCGCAGCGCCTCCGCCAGCCCGATGGCGAGCCTCTTCAGCTCCGCTCCGTTCAGCGGGCCTTTCGCCGCGATGTGCTGGGCGAGCGTGTCCCCCTCGATATAGGTCGTCGCCATCCACGGCTGCTCGGCCTCAGGGGCTGCGTCGACCACGGCGGCGGTGAACGCGCCGCTCACCCGCCTCGCCGCCGCCACCTCCTGCCGGAAACGGATACGGAACTCGTCGTCCCCCGCGAACTGCTGGTGGATCAGTTTGATCGCGACAGGTCGCCCCGAGCTCGTACGGGCCAGAAACACCGTGCCCATGCCCCCCGAGCCGAGTCGCGCCTCAAGCGGATAGCCGCCGATCTCGGCTGGATCACCTCCGCGCAGCGACACTCTTCCCGACCTCCCGTCCCCCGTGCACCTCTGTCGCCACGGGCCTGCGTACCTGTTCTGCACACAAACTAGCCGCAGGGCGGTACGGCAGAGCAAAGCGGGTGACGAACAGGGAGCCCAGGGCTGCTCCCTTGTCGCCCACGACGAAGCCCCGTCAAGAGGAGCAGGACGGGCTTCGTCGTGTCGTGGAGCACCGCACGGTGCGGCCCATGGCCACACGTCAGCGGATCGAGATCCGGGCCATTCCCGGACCATCGCCGCGCCACATGCCCGGAGGCCGCCGTTCTGCCCGGCCGGCAGGGCAATGCCCCGTGCACCACCAGCGGACGAAGAGCCTGCCGGCCGCCTTCGCCCACCGTTCTGCACCCACGGGCGCTGTTCATTCGATGCCGCCGGGCCTCCCCTCAGCCGTCCCACCGAGGCGACCGGCCAACCAATGAAGACCCGGCCGCGTCTGACGGCCTGTATTGCTGATGTCCGTATCCACCAACCTCCGTCAAGACAGCCCCGCCCCTGCCGATCGGCCCGCCGCAGCCCCGATGGCTGATTCATGGCAACGATCGGCGGCCGCGGTCCCGGGGCCAAAGGCCGCTGGGTGCTCAGGTGGTTGCCGGGGCGGATGGAGCGCCGACTGGTCATGGCGCTGTGGCCGAGCACCCAGGTACTCGCGGGACGGGATGGGCCCGGCCCGAGCCGCCATCGCCGCGACTGCCCAGCACCCTGCTGTCCCTGTCCGCGGCCCGGCGGTGCTGGACGGCCTGGTCACCGCCACCATGCTCACGATGGGCCGGCGTCCGACGCCCGATCGCCCCGCGTTCCGCACCGCTTTGCGCTGGTCGAGCTCCATCGTCCCCGGGGGCGCGCATCATCGAAGGAGGGGAGACCATCGACGAGGAGTGGCGATGAGGTTGTCGTTTCTTGAACCCCTCTACGCGGAGCCGGGCCCGTTCGCCTCCGTGTATCTGGATACCTCCCGAGACGTCGAGCATCCCGAGCGGGCGATCGCGCTGCGCTGGCGGCGACTGCGCGAGAGTCTGTCCCGTCAGGGCTCGGACCGGGCACTGCTGAACGTACTGGAGGAGGCGGTCGGTGCCGACACAGAGGTGCCGGGGACGCACGGTCAGGCCATCTTCGCCGCCCACGGCACACTCGTCCTGGACGGGGAGCTGCCCAGGCCGCCCGAACGCGACTCCGCGCGCTACAGCACGCTGCCGGACGCGATGCCCCTGGTCACCCAGCACGTTCCGGAGATTCCCTACATGGCCGTGGTCGTCCACTACGGCGGCCTTCCGACCGCCGAGACCCACGGCTGGGTGACTCTGGAGGCGGAGACCGGCATCTGGCCCGCGTCCACCGTCACCCCGGGTGAGCGGCTGCACCGCAGGGTCGCGGTGGCGACCTGGCACCGCACCTCCCTCCGGCTCGGGCACCGGCTGGACGAACGGGCGCGGCGCGCCCATGCCGACGCCGTCGTCGTGGGCGGGGACGAGTGGGCGTGCAACGTATTGATCCGCCGCCTGCCGCACGCCCTGCGGGACAAGGTCGTACGCGTGGGCGGCCGGACCCCCACCGACACCGGACGCGCCCTGCTGGAGCCGCAGCTCGACGGCGTCTTCCGCGGCCGCATGGCCGCGCACGACCGGGAACTCGTGGACATCTTCATCGGCCGACGGGCCCTGGACGGACCCATGACGGAGGGGCTGGCCGCGACCGTCGCCGCCCTCCAGCGCGGCCAGGTCGCGGCACTGCTGCTGAACCGGCCGCCAGGGTCTTCGCTGCGGCTCTGGGCGGGCTCCCGGCCCACTCAGCTCGCCCTGACCGAGGCGGAGCTGATGTCCTTCGGCGTTCGGGCCCCACGCGAGGAACGCGCCGACGAGGCCCTCGTCCGGGCCCTCGTCGGCACCGGTGCCGAACTGGTCGTCGTACCGGAGAACGAGCTGAGGCTGCACGAGGGCGTGGGCGCCCTGCTGCGGTACACCGACCCGGGGACCCCGTCCTGACGCCGGCGCGCTGCGCCCCCGGTTCACGGGTCGCCCCTTGCGCCCGACCGCCCCGGATCGCGCCGCGCGCGGAACGTGCCGACACTGGGCCGGAGCGGCAGCGCGGCGGATGAACGGTGGGTGGGACGCATGGACAGGAGCAGGAGCGGTGCAATGGAGACGGACGTGCTGATCACCCCGCCCAGGACCTGGGCGGTAGCGCTGCCGGCGTCGGCCGATGTGCCGGGGTGCTCCCTGGATCGGACGACGGTCCGCCGCCCGGTGGCTCGGCCAGCAGGGCCGGTTCACCGAGCCGATGGCCGAGCGGCCCGGCCCGGACCACTACGAACCCATCGGCTGTGACGTGGCCCCACGGTCCGATGCCCCATGAAAGGACCCCCGAGGACCTGGTCCGTGCGGCCCACGCCATGGGCGTGACCGACGGCCGTGTCCTGGAGGCCGTACGGAGCATCCCCCGGGCGGATTTCGTCCCCGCGGACGAGGTGGCATCCGCGTACCGGGACACGCCCGTGCCGCTCCCCCACGGGCAGGTGACCACCCAGCCCTCGCTGATCGCCATGATGGTCTCCGCTCTCGGCCTCACCGGCGACGAACAGGTCCTGGAGGTCGGGACCGGATACGGCTGGCAGACCGCGCTGCTGGCCCGCTTGGCCGCGTACGTCGTCAGCGTCGAGCGCCGGCCCGACCTGGTCGACGAGGCCCGCTCGCGGCTGGCCCGGCAGGGCGTCGGCAATGCCGAAGTCGTACTCGGCGACGGGACCCTCGGGGTGCCGGCCCGTGCCCCGTACGACGCCGTCATCGTCTGCGCGGCCTTCCCGCGAGTGCCTGAGCCGCTCGTGGATCAGCTCCGCATCGGTGGCCGGCTCGTCCAGCCGATCGGGCACGGTGGGCAGGAGCACGTCCAGCTGTACGAGCGGCGGGCCCGCGGCCTGGTGCATCGCAGAATGGTCACCGCGGCCCGGTTCGTCCGGCTGTACGGCGCCCATGGCTACGACCAGCACTGACGCGTCAGCGCTGATAGGTCCCGACCAGGGTGCCGGAGGCCAGCTCCCTGCCCTTCAAGGCACGGTGCACGTCCTCGGCGCCCGGGTGGTCGTGCAGCGGCAGCGGCTCGGACAGGGCGTACAGGCGGAAGAAGTAGCGGTGCGGCCCGTGCCCCGGTGGAGGCATCGGTCCTCCCCAGCCGACGCGGCCGAAGCCATTGGGCCACGGAAGGCCCCCCTGGGGCTTCTGGCCCTCCGCCGCCCCGGTGGTCCTCGGATCGATGCCGGTCACCAGCCAGTGCAGGAAGGTCGTCCCCGGCGCGTCCGGGTCCTCGCACAGGAGCACCAGCTCCATGGCCTCGTGGGGCACCCCCGACCAGGTCAGAGGCGGTGAGATGTTCTCACCCTCCCCGCTGTACCGACGGGGGATCACCGTTCTGTCGTCGAACGCGGTGCTGCTGAGTTCAATTCCGCTCATGCGCGCCGCCTTACCCGCAACGGCGGCACCGGCACCGGTCCGCACCCCGAATCCCCCGTTCGGCCGAGCCCACCCGGGCCGCTACCGGAAGCGGGAGCGAGGATGGCACCGTGCCGACAAGGATCCTGCTCGAGGGCCGCCCCGGCGCGGGCAAGACGACCGCCCTCCGCCGGCTGGCCGCACTGCTGCCCGCCGACGCGGCCACCGGCTTCACCACGGAGGAGATCCGGCAGTCCGGCGCCCGCGTCGGTTTCGCCCTGGAGACCCTGGCAGGCCGGCGGGAGGTGCTCGCCCATGTCGACCTGCCCGGTCCGCCACTGGTAGGGAAATACGGCGTCGACCTGGGCGTCATGGAAGGACTGGCGCTGGCGTCGCTTCGACCGGCAGCAACCGAGGAGGCAACAGGGCGGCTGGTGCTCATCGACGAACTGGGGCGGATGGAACTGGCGTGTACGGCGTTCCGGCACGCGGTCGGCGCGCTGTTCGTCGCAGAGGTCGACGTCGTCGCCACGGTCCACACGCACCGCGATCCGTTCACCGACGCCCTCAAGCGGCGCGCCGACATCGAGGTCGTCCGGCTCACTGCGGCGAACCGGGACGTCCTGCCGGGGGAGCTCGCGGCCCGACTCCAGCAGCCCCGGACGCACGGGAGCCCTCGCTCCCACGGATGAGGGATCGGCCTGCGACGCCATCCTCGGTCGTGCGGGTCACGGTGGCCCGGTACTCGGCGACGCGCTCGGCGAAGAGGGCTGCGGGATCGTTTCCGGCGTGACCGCTCCGGTAGTCGCGGAGGACGGGGACGCTACCGGGTATCCCGGTCGCGGGTACGTCGGCCGGTGCGACTGTGTGATCCGTGCGAAGAAGGTCTCCCGGGTGCTCATTTCGCCGCTCCCTTCCCGGGTGCGTCGCCACCGGGCCCGGAAGGACTCGCGGGGCGGTGCGGGTGCGTCATGGGTATCCGAACAACGGCTCAGCGGGCCCGGCGGCCGGCCGCTGGTGCGGCCCGCGCCGGAACCCCGGACGGGCGGCGAGCGCACCGGCCCGCTGCACGGGGGCGAGGCGTGCAGGCAGGCCGGACACGCGCCCACCGTGCCGCTACCCGAGGAACGACAGCCGGACCTGACGCTCCGGATTGTCCGTGTTCGTATCCACCGAACTCCGTTAAGACAACCCCGGGCCATCCGGCTCCGGAGATGTACCAGCCGGCGCCGTGGACGCCCTTTCCCGACACGACGACGCCGGATGGAGCGCCAGCCCTGCGAGCAGAACCCGACCATGGCTCAGAGCAGCTCGGCGAGCGGCTCCACCGTCTCCCAGCGGCTGAGGTACTCCGTCGCCGCGTGCGGGTCGAAGTCGCGGTTGCTGACCCGCCGGGTGCGTTCGAGCACGGCGTCGTCCTCGGGAAAGAGCTTCCGCAGCCTCAGCGTGGCGACGATGAAGTCGTCGCGGTCGGCGACGTTCACCCAGCGCTTGAGGTGGGCCGGCGAACGCAGCGGCTGCGGGCGCAGCCGGCCGCGGATGATCGAGCGCAGCCCGAGCGGCGATCCGAAAGTGACGAGCAACGGCAGTGGCTGGTCGAGCCGGTGCAGCGCCTCGTAGGCGACGACGGTGCCGAGCGAGTGGGCCAGGACCGCCTTGGTGTCGGGGGTCACTCGGGACAGCACGGCCTCGATCGCGCCTTCCCGGACCCACTCGTCGTCCAGGTAGGCGGCCACCTGCCCGAGGTGGAACGCGCCGGTGCTGCTGAGCGCGGCGAATCCGGAGCGGGCGATGGGGCCGAGCCGTCCCATCATCGAAACGAGCATGCGCAGCGGCTCCAACGGCCCCTGTTCCGGGCCGACATCGACGGTCAGCTCCTCCAGGGCCTCGGCGGCCTCGTCCCTGTCGTCGGGGTCGGAGGCGTGTCGGCGGATGTTGTCGATGATGTCCCAGGCGACCTCCCCGCCGGTGGCCGCGACCGGGGCGGGCAGCCGTACGTCGGAGTCGCCGTGGGGCGCATAGTCCTGGTACAGGCGGCGATAGTAGGCCATGTCGGCCGTCACCACCCCGCCCTCGATGCGGTCAGCCGCCTCGGCGCGGCCGTTATCCCGCAGCGTGCGCGCGAGGGTCCGCGTCCAGTCCTCCCGCAGCCGCTGCTCGGTCTCGTCCTCGGGTCCGATGCCGTGCACCATGACCAGCTCTGCCATGCCTCCCCCAGCCGCGCGTTGTCGTCGTTCCCACCCCAACGCGTGGGGCCTGGGCGATGGTTCCCCGTGCCCGGGCACGCCCATAATGCGCGCATGGCAGCTGAGCGCAGAACGCTGGTGATCGCTTCCCACTGGGACGTCCACGAGAAGAAGGAGGAGGACCGGCTGGTCCGACTGGAGCCGTACGCACGCGAGTTGACGAGGCTGTTACTGGACCCGAAGCGTGGTTCGTACGCTCCCGCGTACGGTGACGGGCTGCTGATGAACCCACGAACGGTGTCCGAGGTGACCGATGCCGTGGAGGAGGCGTTCCGGGAGGCGCAGGCGGCGCGTGCCTCCCTGCTGCTCGGGTTCCTCGGCCACGGGTTTCACCCCGAGGGGGGCGATTTCCTCTTCCCGATCAGCTCCACACCGGCCGCGCCCGGCCCCGAGACGGCTCTCGACCTGCCCGGCGAGGTCGGCCGGATGGCCCAGCGGTACGGGGGCGTGCCGGACCTGACCCTCGTGGTCGACGGATGCTTCTCCGGCCACGCCCTCCTGGCCGCGGCCGAGGGCTGGCTCAGGTCCGCCATGCAGGCCGGCCGCACGGTCGAGGTGCTGACCTCCTCCAACGACCGGGTCTCCTACGACCTGCAGTTCTCGCGGATCCTCACCCAGCTCGTCCGCCACGGGGACATCCGGCTCGACTCGTTCCTGGAGACGAAGGCGGTACGCCTGAGGGTCCAGACGCTGCTGCGGCGTCAGATTCCGCAGGCGGTCTCGTTCGACGGGGGCACGGGTTCGCGCAAGGCCCCGTCGGAGACGTGGATCACCCGCAACGTGGCGCACGACCAGAAGCTGAGCGTGCTGGCCGGTTCTCCCGACCAACAGATCCTGGTGCCCGCCCTGCGTCACTTCCAGCCGCCCGCTGAACTGGCCCGGATCGCCCGGCTCGTCCGCCTGAACCGGCTCGTGGCCGTGGTCGGCGCCATGGGCACGGGCAAGACGACGATCGCGACCGCGCTCGCCCGTCCCGAGCTGCTGCCCGAGGACGAGGCGGACACCGCCGCGACGGTCTGCGCCGTCGTGCGGCTCAGCGACGCAGCGTGGGCGTCTGGGACCACCGTCGAGCAGATGGGCCGTCAGCTCCGCATGTACCTGCCGGGTTTCGACACCGCGCGTAGGGCGTACCAAGCACGGGTTCCCGAGGCGAAGAGCACGCTGCTGCCGAGCATGGTCGCGGAGGTGGCAGGACCGCTCGGCCTGATGGAGGCACGCGAGGCGGTGCGAGTCGTCGTGGACGGCCTCGACCAGGTGAAGGACCCGACGAGCCGCTCCGCACTGTTCACGGAGCTCGCGGCACTGCGGGACGCGGCACCGGAGTGGTTCGGCGTGGTGACCACAGTCCAGGAGTGGGTGGCACTGCCCGAGGACTGGCATCAGCTGCCGGTCCCGGTGCCCGACGACCGGAACCTGCGCGCCTTCCTTCGGGCCCGGCGGGTACCGGAGGACGCCCAGCGGGTGATCCTCGCCCGGCGGGACGGGAACTGGCAGCTCACGAAGGTCCTGGCCGATTTCGGCCCGTCCGTGGCAGCCGAGGTCGGTGAGGGACTGGCGGACGCCTACTACAAGGCGCTGATCCCGCTGCGGAACCATGCCTCCTCGTACGGCGCCTCCGCCTGGCTCAACCCGGTCCTGCTCGTCGTCGCCGCCTCCGGCCCCGGCATGACCCTGCCCCGGCCTCTGCTCGCCCGGGCGGCCGGGGAACTGGGCGGCCCGGCCGACGAGGAGGCGGTCGGCCTGGTGCTGCGTCTCCTCGATGGCCTCCTGGTCCGTTCACCCGGCCCGTCGGGCACCGAACTGCTCGGCGTGTACCACCCGTCCCTCCTCGAGTACGTGGCGGTGGAGCAGGACCTGGTGAAGGGGCATCGCGCGCTCTGCGACGCGCTGGAGATCATGGCTCCCATGGAACAGCACACGTCCGACGACGCTCTGCACCGCTACGCCGAGCAGGCCGAGCCCGAGCACCTGTGGCAGGTGGCTCTCGCCGCGCCCGACGAGAACGCCACCGCGGCGCTGTATGAGCGGCTCCTGGCAAGCCTGGAGCTGCGCGCCGCACCGGAGGCGCCGGTGAACCGGGCCCGCTGGGCGAGCTGGGCCGAGCGCCTCGGGGAGCGCCTCGGCGCGGACGCACCGGCGACCCTGCGCGCCCGGGCCCGCACGGCGTACTGGACGAGCAAGTCGGGGGCGTACGGGCGTGCCCGCGAGCTGTACCGGGAGCTGCTGCCGGACCAGCTGCGGGTGCTCGACGCGGACGATCCCGAGCTGCTCGAGACCCGCTCCCGCATCGCGTACGCGACCGGCGAGACGGGTGACTTCGCCGAGGCCGTGGCCTTGCACCGGGAGGTGCTCGCCGAACAGGAGCGCCTCCTCGGCCCCGACGACCCGCGCACCCTGGACACCCGGCACCACATCGCGTACTGGACGGGTCGCGGCGGCGCCCGGGAGGAGGGGCTGCGGCTGCACGAGGAGCTGCTGCCGGACCTCGAACGCGTGCTGAGCCCGACGGACGCGGCCGTCCTGGAGGAGCGGCACTACATCGCGTACTGGCACGGCATGCTGGGCCGCTATGACCAGGCCCTGGAACTGCACGCCGAGCTCCTTCGGGACCGGATCGAGGCGTTCGGCGAGGAGCACGAGCAAGTGGTATTCAGCCGGATGAACATCTGCAGGTTCCTGGGCGAGTCGGGGCGCCTCCAGGAGACGCTTGACGGCTACGGCGAGCTGCTGCCCCTCGTCACCCGGGTCCGCGGCGCGTACCACCCGAACACCTTCCTGGTCCGGCTGAACACCGCACGGTTCACGTGGGAGCTGGGAGACGCCGCGGGCGCGCTGCCGCTGCACGAGGAGGTGCTCCGCGACCAGCGGGAGGTGCTCGGCGACACCCACCCGGCCGTCATGATCACCCGCTACAACATCGCCATGCTGAAGGCCGAGCTTGGCGACCCGGTCACGGCGCTCGCCGAACTGGACATCCTGCTGGAGCAGCGGCTGGCGCGCTACGCCAACCCCGAGCACCCGGAGGTCATCACGACGAGGCTCGGTCGGGCCCGGACCCTGGCACGGCTAGGAGAGGTCGAGTCGGCGGTGGCCCTGCTCCGCGAGGTCGTCGCCGACCGTGCGCGGATCCTGGGCGAAGAGCACCGGGACACGCGCAGGGCACGGAAGGAATTGGACGGGCTGCTGGGCGGCTGACCGGGCGGAACCGGACCGGGTTACCGGAATGCGATCACAGCCGGCTATACGAAGCGCTGGCCGCGGGCCGGGTGGAGGTGGCCCGGCTTCGGCGGGCGCCGACCGCGATGCCGCTGCCCCGGGCGGTGGACGGCCGGTGGTGCTGGCCGCCAGCATCACCGGCCGGCTGCGCCCCGACGTACACACCTCACCGCAGCGGACGCGATCAGCGTCCCGAAATCGCAGGTTACTGACCTTGACTGGGCGATATCGTCATGGTGGTTTGCGTAGGCGGGTGCCGATGAGCGGTACCGTTCGCGTGGAGCAGCGCTGAGCGGCGCACCAGTCACGGGAAACAAACGCCACGGTTGGCAATGTGAGGGCCGCCGCCGCGGCGGGCGAGCGGCTTGCCAAAGCTCCCCCGTCGTGGCTTTCTGTGGGTTTGGGGCGGCTTCCCGGTGCCGGACGGGGGTGTATCGGTGCCGACCCTATCGACCGGCGGCGTCTCATTTGGTGCGGCCGGAAGTCGCTCCTACAGTGACGGCGGACGTTACCCCTACCCGAGGAACGACAACCGCACCTGACGGTCGCGGTTCGAGACGTTCGTGTCGACCAGGCACACCGACTGCCACGTCCCCAGTTCCAGCCTGCCCCCGATCACCGGCAGTGTCGCGTGCGGTGGGACGAGGGCGGGCAGTACGTGATCGCGGCCGTGACCGGGGGTGCCGTGGCGGTGCTGCCAGCGCTCGTCGGCGGGGAGCAGGGTGTGGAGGGTGGCCAGCAGGTCTTCGTCGCTGCCCGATCCGATTTCGAGGAGGGCGATGCCGGCGGTTGCGTGCGGTACGAAGATATTGAGCAGACCGTCCCTGTCTGCGGCGGTCCGGGCGAGGAACTGCTCGCAGTCGTGCGTGAGGTCGGTGACGGCCTCCGTCGCTCCGGTGGTGATGTGCAGGACGCTCGTCGTGAAGGCGTGGGGCATGGCTCCATCTTCTCGCTCTGGCGGCGAGACCGCGCGTCCACGTGCCGAGACACCATTGACCGTCTCAGTCATGGATCGCTACGTTCGGCGCCATGTTCCGTTCAGCCCTGCTCACTTCGCGCGGTCACATCGACCTGCTGCGGGTGGCCTCCGCCGCCTGTCGCCGCGGTTGCTGACGTTCTTTCGGCTCCTCC
Source organism: Streptomyces sp. NPDC093149 (assembly GCF_044754145.1). NCBI lineage: Bacteria > Bacillati > Actinomycetota > Actinomycetes > Kitasatosporales > Streptomycetaceae > Streptomyces > Streptomyces sp. NPDC093149. The sequence continues at coordinate 260,710 of NZ_JBIVON010000010.1, read as the reverse complement.
TTCTTCGGTGACCGGCCGCACCGGCCGCCCGTCCCCTCCGCTGTACGTGCTTGTTCGCACGTGCCCCGGCACAAGCCGCACCACCGACCGCGAGCCGTAGCCGCTGTGCCGTGATCACGGCAGTGGTTCACATACGCGTGCGGCCGAGTGCGGCTCCCCCGTCCGCGGACTGCTCGATGGAGCCCCCATGACCACCGGCCATGCTCTCGTCCCACCGGACATGTCCTCAGAATTCCGGCTCGTCGAAGCCGGTGAGTCGTCGGGGCTCGGCCGATGGGGGCTCATCCGGCACGTGGTGCTGCCGGGCGCACTGCCCGGGGCGATGACGGGGCCGCGCTGTTCACTCGCCACGGCATGGCCGGCCCTGGTCTTCGGCGGTTCCCTCAACGCCGATGCCGGCGGCGGCTTCCTGATGAATCAGGCCCGGGAGTTCTTCCGCACCGATGTCATCGTCGTCTGCCTGGTCGTCCGTGCGTTCCTCGGCCTCGCTGCCGATGTCACGTCCGCGTTCTCGAAAGGCTGCTGTTGCAATGGCGACCGACGTTCACCGGCCAGTGAGCTCGCCCGCTCCGGCCACCAGCCCGAAGATCGCCGTGCGGGTCGAGGGGCTGACCCGTTCCTTCGACGGCCGGGCCGTCATCGACGGGCTCGATCTCAGCCTGCACGCAGGTGAGTTCACCGCGCTCCTCGGCCGCAGCGGCTGCGGGAAGTCCACTCTGCTGCGGGTACTGGCAGGGCTGGACAGGGAGATCGAGGGCACCGTGCTCGTACCGAGGCGGCGGGCGGTCGCCTTCCAGTCACCTCGGCTGACGCCGTGGAAGCGGGTGTGGCGCAATGTGCTGCTCGGGCTGCCCGGAAGGCCCGAACGGGCTCCGGCGGAACGTGTGTCGATGGAAGTCGGACTCTCGAAGCGGTCCGGAGCGTGGCCCAGGACGCTCTCCGGGGGCGAGGCGCAACGCGGCTCGCCGGCCCGGGCGCTGGTCCACGAGCCCGATCTGATGCTGCTCGACGAACCGTTCGGCGCGCTGGACGCGTCGACCCGGATCAGGGCTCAGCGACTGGTGGCCGAACTCTGGCAGCGGCGCGGCTGCGCCGTCCTGCTGGTCACGCATGACGTGGACGAGGCACTGCTGCTGGCCGACCGTGCGCTGGTGATGCGGGACGGAGCCATCGCGTACGAGACGCCCGTCGCCCTGGGCCGACCGCGCGCCGTGGGCGGCCCGGCGTTCGGTGCGCTGCGCTCCCGGCTGCTGGCCGAGCTGGGCGTCGACAGCGCGACCGGCCCCGCCGAGCCCGGCTGAACGGCGAATCAGGCGTTGCCCGCCGGTCTCCGGCCCGCCCCGAGGAAGGAGAAGCCGATGCGAATCCGTACCCTGTCCGCCCCGCTCCTGCCCCTCATCCTGCTGCTGACCACCTGCGACGGAGCCATGTCCGCCTCGACCACGGGCAACACCGACGGGACGGGCGGTGTCATCCTCGACGTCGGTGACCAGAAGGGTGGTTGCGAGGCGATCCGGCATGCGTCCGGCGAGCTGGACGGCCTCGGCCGCCGGATCACATGGTCGACCTCCACCTCGGGGCCACCCCTTCTGGAGGCGGTGAACGCCGAGGCGGTGGACATCGGGGGCGTCGGCAACACCCCTCCGGAGGACGCCACGAAGTCCGAGGTCATCGGCGGCCTGCTGCTCCGCCTGCAGCGTGCGCAGGACTGGGTGTTCACACACCCAAAGGCGTGGGCGAAGGTCTGGGCGAAGGAGACCGGGCTGCCCTACGAGGTGGCCCCGGACGCGGTCGAGCGCAGTCACGGGACGAGGGTGCCCGTTGCTGTCGATCCTGACGCGATCGCTTGCGCGCAGGCGATCGCCGACACCTTCTTCGATATGAAACTCGTTCCTAGGCGCTTCTCCTTCAAGGACTACGTCGACACCCGCTTCAACCGTGATCTGCCCCCGTCCTCCACGATTCCCCGCCCGTACCGAAAGGCCTCGTCATGAATGTTCATCTGCACTGGTTCCTGCCCACCGGGGGTGACGGCCGTACGCTCGTCGACCGGCACGCATACACCAACGGCGGGATCAAGCGGAACCGGACCAACCCGGTGAGCGGGGTGCGCGCGCCCGACATCGAGTATCTGGCGCAGATCGCCAAGGCCGCCGAACAGCTGGGATTCGAGGCTGTGCTGACACCCACGGGAACCTGGTGCGAGGACGCCTGGCTGACGACGGTCGCCCTGGCTCAGCACACCGACCGGCTCAAGTTCCTGGTGGCGTTCCGTCCGGGTGTGATCTCGCCGGTGCTCGCCGCGCAGATGGCGGCGACGTATCAGCGGATCACCAGGGGACGGTTGCTGCTCAATGTGGTCACGGGTGGCGACTCGACGGAGCAGCGGCGCTTCGGCGACCATCTGGACCACGACCGGCGCTATGCGCGGACCGCGGAGTTCCTCTCGGTGGTGCGGGGTGCGTGGAGCGGACGGCCCTTTGATTTCGACGGTGAGCACTACCGGGTGGACGGCGGACTGACCGCGCTGCCGCCGGACCCGCTCCCGGACATCTTCTTCGGTGGGTCGTCGGCGGCTGCGGGGCCGGTGGCCGCCGCGCACGCCGATGTCTATCTGACCTGGGGCGAGCCCCCGGCGGCGGTGAAGGAGAAGATCGACTGGATCCGTGGACTGGCGCAGGAACAGGGCCGAACGGTCCGTTTCGGTATCCGGCTGCACACCATCTCCCGCGACTCCTCGCGCGAGGCGTGGGCGACGGCGAACCGGCTTCTGGACGATCTCGATGCCGAGACGATCGCCGCCGCTCAGCAGGCGTTGGGGCGGAGCGAGTCGGTCGGGCAGCAGCGGATGCTGGCGCTGCACGGCGGCTCACGCGACAAGCTGGAGATCGCGCCGAATCTGTGGGCGGGTGTCGGCCTGGTACGGGGCGGTGCGGGCACCGCGCTGGTCGGAAGTCATGCGGAGGTCGCCGACCGCATCGAGGAGTACCACGCGCTGGGTGTGGAGCACTTCGTGCTGTCCGGTTACCCGCATCTGGAGGAGGCGTACTGGTTCGGCGAGGGCGTGACACCCGAGCTGGCAGCGCGCGGCCTGCTCTCCACCGTCCCGGCGTCGCCGCTGCTCGGGATGCCCGCCGCGAACGGCCGCCCCGCGTCCGCGCCGGGCGGGGCTCCGCTGCTGATCGCCGACGGCCGCTGAGCCCGGTCGGGGAGTTCGTCGGAGCGGCGAGCCGGGCTGTCTGGGCAGTCGGCCGGCCGGAGCGGTCGAGGAGGTGACGGCCTGGTGCACGACAGGGGGTGGATCGGCGAGCCGCGTCATGCGGCTTCGGATCCGAGGCGGAGGAGGGAGGCGACGCGGGGCGTCGTCGACCGACGACAACGCCGGAGGCGGAGCCGCATGACGCCGGGAGCCCGCTCGCTGTCGTGCACCAGGCCGTGAGCCGGTCGGGCGGCGTCTCCGCGTCCCCGTCGACCGGCCGGGCCGTCGAGGGGCCGGTGAGAATCGCGGCCGCTCCAGGGAAGATCCGCACCCCCGGACAAGTTGGTAGAAGCGTGAACAACTTCGGGGTGGCCTCAGCACGGACGGTCGATGTCGTCGTAGTGGGCGCCGGACAGGCGGGATTGTCCGGCGCCTACCACCTGCGACGCGTCGGCCTGGAACCCGACCGTGACTTCGTCGTGCTCGATCACGCCCCCCGCCCCGGCGGGGCCTGGCAGTTCCGCTGGCCCTCACTGACATACGGCAAGGTCCATGGAATGCACGCCCTACCGGGCATGGAACTCACCGGAGCCGATGACGGCCGACCCTCGTCCGAGGTGATCGGCGAGTACTTCGACGCCTATGAACACACCTTCGATCTGCGGGTCCACCGGCCGGTCGAGGTGAGCGCGGTGCGTGAGGGCGACGGCGGGCGGCTGCTCGTCGAGACGTCCGAGGGTACGTATGCCACCCGCGCCCTCATCAACGCCACCGGCACCTGGGACCGGCCGTTCTGGCCGCGCTACCCGGGCCAGGAGACCTTCCGGGGGCGGCAGCTGCACACCGCGAACTACCCGGGGCCCGACGAGTTCGCGGGGCAGCGCGTGGTGGTGGTCGGTGGCGGAGCCTCCGGTACGCAGCATCTGATGGAGATCGCCGAGGTGGCGGCGGAGACGTACTGGGTGACCCGTCGGCCGCCGGTCTTCCGGGACGGGCCGTTCGACGCGGACCGGGGACGGGCCGCCGTGGCGATGGTGGAGGAACGAGTACGGCGCGGGCTGCCTCCGCAGAGTGTGGTGAGCGTGACCGGGCTGCCGCTCACCGACGCGATCCGACGCGCCCGCGAGAAGGGCGTCCTCGACCGGTTGCCGATGTTCGACCGGATCACGTCGACCGGGGTCGCCTGGGACGACGGCCGCACGGTCGAGGCCGATGTCATCCTCTGGGCGACCGGATTCCGGGCGGCCATCGATCATCTCGCGCCGTTGAAGCTGCGGGAGCCGGGCGGCGGCATCCGGGTCGAGGGCACGCGGGCGGTGCGGGACGGACGGATCCACCTCGTCGGGTACGGGCCGTCCGCCAGCACGATCGGCGCCAACCGGGCCGGGCGGGCAGCGGTGCGTGCGATCACACGGCTGCTGGACGAGCCGGAGGCGGGGAGGGGAACGGGGAGAGGGACGGACGAAGAGTTCGCCCCTGCCGTGGTGTGACGGCACGGGTGCCGACAGCGCCGACGTGACGGACGGGTGCCGACCGGACGTGGTCGGCAGCGGTGGGTATCGACGGCCAGGGTGCTCAGGTACTGAGTTGCTCGGCGCTCAGGCCCTTCGGCGCTCAGCCGCTGGACGCGCTGCGGCGGTTGCGGTTGAACTCCTCCACGTTCCTCCGCTGTTCCGCGTAGCTGCTGGTGAAGCGCGTGTCCCCCGGCGCGACCGTGACGAAGTACAGCCATGGTCCGGGTGCGGGGGTGATCGCCGCCGTCGTCGCCTGCTCCCCCGGATTCCCGATGGGGGTGGGCGGCAGCCCCTTGCGCTCATAGCTGTTGTACGGGCTGTCGATCTTCGTGTCGCCGGTGGTGGTGTCCAGGGAGCTGCGGTTCAGGGCGTAGTTGAGCGTGGAGTCCATCTGGAGCGGCATGCCCCGGTGCAGCCGGTTGTAGATGACTCTGGCGACCTTGCCCATGTCGTGGTCGGTGTCCGCTTCGGCCTGCACGATGCTGGCGATCGTCACCGTCCGGTAGACGGAGACCCCATTGCGCCGCGCACCCGTGCTGATGTGGTCCGCGCCGAATCGCTCGACCGCCGTGTCGACCATGTACCTGAGCAGGCCCTTCACGGTGGTGCGGGAGGTGATGGGGTAGGTCGCCGGGAAGAGGTAGCCCTCGGGGTTGCCGTTCGCCTCGGCCGGCAGCGGCAGATCCGCCGCTGCGGCGGCCTTCTCCGTGGTGCCGGACGCGACGGACAGGGCCCGGTCGACCGCGGCGTACACCTGGGACGCCCGCCGGCCTTCGGGGACCACGAGTGGGCGGGCCTGCTCGACCTCGGGCCCCCGCGTCAGCAACGGTACGAGGATCGCTGCCGCCACGACGAGAACGAGGACGACACCGATCAACAGCGCCAGGCGCCCGCGGCGCGGGGCACGGTGCGTGTGGTGCGGCGGCATGTCCGGGGACTCGTTCACCATGCGGGCACGCTATCCCGCCGCCCGGAATCCGGAACCGGTCGACACTGACCCCGCCACCCGCGACAGAACACACGAACAGGGGATCGGATGTTCGCTGGAACGCGTGATCGTTTCGCTATTCGTTGCTCAACTCCCCCGCGAAAGATGATGATTACGGGGCGCAAGCAACGGGCTGCAGACCGCGACTGCGCTGTCCCACAGATTGCACCACGTACAAGGAGAAACACCGGATGAACCTCATCACCAACCTGCTCGCCGGCATCGTCCACTTCGTGGGTTGGCTCGTCTGACCATTCCTCCGCACGACGCCGTCGCTCCCCGTCCCACGGGAGCGGCGGCGTCGCCGCGTGTTCAGGCCTCGGCCGAGGCGTGTCCGGGGCCGCCGATCAGCTTGCCGCGGGAGCCAGTTGGGTGTCCCGCCGCACCAGGGCGGCGTAGCGGCCGTCCTGCTCGAGGAGTTCGTCGTGACTGCCCCGCTCCGCCGTACGGCCGCCGTCCAGCACGATGATCTGTTCGGCGTCACGGACGGTGGAGAGCCTGTGCGCGATGGTGATGGTGGTGCGCCCTGCGGAGAGGGCGTCGATCGCCTCCTGCACGGCGAACTCCGTGCGGGTGTCGAGGGCGCTCGTCGCCTCGTCGAGCACCAGGACGGGAGGGTCGCGCAGGATCGTGCGGGCGATGGCGAGACGCTGCTTCTCACCACCGGAGAAGCGGTAGCCGCGTTCACCGACCAGGGTGTCGTAGCCGTCGGGCAGTGAGGCGATGTGGTCGTGGATCTGCGCCGCACGGGCGGCCGTCTCGATCTCGGCGTCGGTCGCATCGGGTTTGGCGAAGCGCAGGTTGTCGGCGACCGAGGCGTGGAAGAGGTAGGTCTCCTGGGAGACCACGCCCACGGCCCGTGCCAGGGTGTCGAAGTCGAGGTCGCGCACGTCGACCCCGTCGAGCGTGACCCGGCCGCCGGTGACGTCGTAGAGCCTGGGAACCAGGTAGCTGAGCGTGGACTTTCCGGAACCGGTGGGCCCGACGACCGCCAGGCTGCCGCCGGCCGGCACGGTCACATCGATGCCGCTGAGCGTCGGGCCGCTCTTCTCGTCGTAGCTGAAGTCGACGTCCTCGAAGCGGATCTCACCGCGGATCTCTTCCAGCCGGACGGGGTTCTCCGGCTCGGTGATGTCCACATCGAGATCGAGGTACTCGAAGATCCGCTGGAAGAGCGCGAGGGACGTCTGCATCTGCACCCCGGTGGAGAGCAGGCTCACGGCGGGACGGAAGAGGCCCTGCTGGAGCGAGACGAAGGCGACGAGCGTGCCGATGGAGACGGCGGGACCACCGGACTGCAGGGCGAGCCCCGCCGCCCAGTAGATGACGGCGGGCATGGCGGCCATGACGATGCCGATCGTCGACATCCGCCACCGCCCGGCCATGCTGGAACGCACTTCGAGGTCGACCAGCTTCTCGGACTCCTCGGCGAAGCCCTTGGTGAGGGAATCCGCCCGGCCCATCGTCCGGCCGAGCAGGATGCCGCTGACGGAGAGCGACTCGGTGACCGTGGCCGCCATGGCGGCCATCTGCTTCTGACGGCGGGTGGTGATCTTCTTGCGTTCGCGGCCGACCCGGCGGCTGATCCAGACGAAGACCGGCAGCAGGAGCAACGAGACCAGGGTGAGCCGCCAGTCGAGCGCCAGCATGGCGACGACCGTGGCGACGACCGCGGTGAGATTGGAGACCAGCGACGTCGCCGTCGACGTGACGGTCGCCTGCATGCCGCCGATGTCATTGGCGATGCGGGACTGCACCTCGCCGGTGCGGGTCCTGGTGAAGAAGGCCAGCGGCATCCGCTGCAGCTGGGCGTAGACCGCGGTGCGCAGGTCGTGCATGACGCGCTGGCCGACCGTGGTGGAGATCAGGGTCTGCAGGACGCCGAAGACGCTGTTCATCACGGCGGTGAGGATCATGCCGAGGGCGAGCAGCGACAGCAGTCCCGTACGACCCTGCGGGATGGCGGTGTCCAGGATCTCGCGCAGCAGGAACGGCGAGGCGACCGACACCAGCGACGAGGCGCCGACGAGCAGCCCGACCAGGGCGAGCCGGCCTCGGTAGGGACGGAAGAGAAGCAGGATGCGGCGCAGCTCGGCGGGCGGGCGGCGCTCGTCCCGAGGCGGTGGTGTCCAGGTGATTTCGTCGGGTTTCATGGGCTCCTTCGTCGGGCTCGGCAGTGCGGCCTCAATGCCGGGTGATCGGATCCCGCGACGCGGATCCGGCCACTCGGATTTTGAGAGCATAGCTCATTGTTACCTATGCTCACAATGCACAAGATCCTGATATTGTTCCTCCATGGACTCCTCCGACGCCGAGGGCGTGCTCGCCGAGCAGCTGCTGCGGGTGACCCGCAGGCTCCAGCGGATTCAGAGCCGCCAGCTGGAGCCGATCGGTATCACTCCCGCGCAGTTCCGGCTGCTGCGCACCGTCGCCCATTACGACGGTCCGCCCCGGATGGCGGATCTCGCGCAGCGCCTGGATGTCGTCCCGCGCGCCGTGACCAGCCTGGTCGACGGCCTGGAAGCGAGCGGACGGGTCCGTCGCGCCCCCGATCCGGACAGCCGCCGGGTGGTCCGGATCGAGATCACCGAAGAGGGCCTCGCCACGCTCCGGTCACTGCGCGACGCGCGCCGGGCCGCCGCAGAGGAGATCCTGGCTCCATTGACCGCCGATCAGCGTGAGGTGCTCGGCGGGCTGTTGTCCGCCCTGGTCGACGGGATGCCGCAACGCCGCTGCTGAACCGCGCGCCCGCGCGCCCGAGGGGCGTCGCGCGCGCCGCCGCTGTACCGAACCGAACAGAACAGCCGAGGAGAGCCCGACATGCCACTGCTGGAGCCGAAGCCGGAAGCACTCCGCCCCGGTGCGGTGCGTACTCCGTCCCCGGACCGGGTCCCCGACCGACAGGCTCCGGGTACGCCGGAACCGCTGCGCGGCGAGCTGATCGACCTGCTGGGGCCGGAGAAGGTGCTGTGGAAGATCTCCGACCTGGTGAAGTACGCCTCCGACGCCAGCCCCTACCGGTTCGTCCCCCAGGTCGTCGTGGTCCCGGAGGACATCGACGACATCTCGGCGATCCTGTCGTACGCGCACGGCAGGGGGCGCGAGGTCGTCTTCCGGGCGGCCGGCACCAGTCTGAACGGCCAGGCCCAGGGTGAGGACATCCTCGTCGACGTGCGCCACCACTGGGCGGGCATCGAGGTGCTGGACGACGGCGCGCGGGCCCGCATCCGGCCGGGGACGACGGTCCTGCGGGCCAACGCCGCCCTCGCCCGGCACGGACGGCTGCTGGGGCCCGACCCGGCCAGCGCGATCGCCTGCACGATCGGCGGAGTCGTCGCCAACAACGCCTCCGGAATGACCGCGGGAACGACCCGCAATTCATACCGAACCGTCTCCTCCCTCACCTTCGTGCTGCCGAGCGGCACGGTCGTCGACACGGGTGACCCCGCGGCGGACGAGAACCTGGCCCGTGCCGAACCGCGGCTGTGCGAGGAGCTGCTGGCGCTGAAGGCGGAGATCGAGGCCGACGCCGGGCTCACCGCCCGGATCCGCGCCAAGTACGAGATCAAGAACACCAACGGCTACCGGCTCGACGCCTTCCTGGACGGCTCGACGCCCGTGCAGATCCTGCGCGGTCTGATGGTCGGCTCCGAGGGCACCTTCGGCTTCATCTCCGAGGTCGTGTTCGACACCCTGCCCCTGGACCGCCGTGTCTCCACCGCACTGCTCTTCTTCCCCTCCCTCACCGCGGCGGCGGCCGCTGTGCCCCGGTTCAACGAGGCAGGGGCGATCGCCGTCGAACTGATGGACGGCAACACGCTCCGCGCGTCGGTGAGCGTCCAGGGTGTGCCCGCGGACTGGGCCGAGCTGCCCAAGGAGACCGCGGCGCTGCTGGTGGAGTTCCGTGCTCCCGACGAGGCGGGGCAGGAGGCGTACGAGCGGGCGGCGGCAGGCGTGGTCGAGGGGCTCGACCTGGTCGCCCCCGTGGCCTCGGTGACCAATGGCTTCACCCGCGACGCCAAGGTCATCTCGGGCTACTGGAAGGCCCGCAAGGCGTTCGTCACCGCGGTGGGCGGCTCCCGTCCCTCGGGCACGACGCTGATCACGGAGGACTTCGCGGTGCCGCCCTCCCGGCTGGCCGACGCCTGCGAAGCCCTGCTCGCGCTCCAGGCGCAGCACGGCTTCGACGCGGCCGTGGCCGGTCACGCGGCGCACGGCAATCTCCACTTCCTGCTCGCCTTCGACGCGGCGAAGCCGTCCGACGTCGATCGGTACGCCGCGTTCATGGACGACTTCTGCCGGCTGACGGTGGAACGCTTCGACGGCTCCTTGAAGGCGGAGCACGCCACCGGCCGCAATATCGCCCCCTTCCTGGAGCTGGAGTGGGGCCCGAAGGCCACCGAGCTGATGTGGCGCACGAAGCAGATCATCGACCCCGACGGGGTTCTGGCACCCCGGATCGTCCTGGACCGCGACCCGAAGGCCCATCTGCGGGGGCTGAAGACGATCCCCGAGGTCGAGCTGATCGCCGACCCCTGCATCGAGTGCGGCTTCTGCGAGCCCACCTGCCCCAGTCATGACCTGACCACCTCACCGCGGCAGCGGATCGTGCTGCGCCGGGAGATGATGCGACAGCCCGGCGGTTCACCGGTGGAGGAGCGGCTGCTGGACGCGTACGGCTACGACGCCGTCGACACCTGTGCGGGCGACTCGACGTGCAAGCTCGCCTGTCCGGTCGGCATCGACACCGGCGCCATGATGAAGGACTTCCGTCACCAGCGGCACTCCCCGCGCGAGGAGCGGATCGCGGCACTCACGGCGAAGAACTTCAAGGCGGTCGAGGCGGCGGCACGGCTCGCCGTCGCCGCCGCCGACCGGATCGGCGACCGGATCGGCGACGGGCCGCTGGAGACCATCACCGGGCTCGCCCGTAAGGCCGTACGCCCGGACCTCGTGCCCGAGTGGCTGCCCGAGATCCCCGGCGCCGCCGCGCGGAAGCTGCCCCGCACCTCCCGCGTCGGGGCGAGCGCCGTCTACTACCCGGCGTGTGTCAACCGCATCTTCGGCGGTCCCGAGGGCCATCGTGGCCCGTCGCTGCCGCAGGCCGTCGTCGCCGTCTCCGCTCGTGCCGGAAAGCCGGTATGGATCCCGGACGACGTCGCGGGGACCTGTTGCGCAACGATCTGGCACTCCAAGGGCTACGACGAGGGCAACACCGTGATGGCCAACCGCATCGTGGAGGCGGCCTGGGGCTGGACTGCGGGTGGAAGGCTGCCGCTGGTCGTCGACGCCTCGTCGTGCACATTGGGCATCGCGCATGAGGTGGTGCCCTATCTCACCGACGAAAACCGCGAGTTGCACCGGGAGCTGACCATCGTCGACTCCCTTGTCTGGGCGGCCGACGAACTGCTTCCGAAGCTGACAGTTCTCCGCAAAATCGATTCGGCAGTCCTGCACCCGACGTGTTCCATGCAGCATCTGAACGACGTGGAGCAGTTGCGCACGGTCGCGGAGGCCTGCGCCGAGGAGGTCGTGATCCCCGACGACGCCGGGTGCTGCGCCTTCGCGGGTGACCGGGGCATGCTGCACAAGGAACTGACGGCCTCCGCGACGGCGAAGGAGTCGGCCGAGGTCAACACTCGGGAGTACGACGCGTATCTTTCGGCCAACCGCATGTGCGAGATCGGTATGGACCGGGCCACCGGGCACTCGTACTACTCGGTGCTGATGGAGTTGGAGCGGGCCACGCGGCCGGGGGCCGTCGTTCGCTGATCACCGTGGTCGTCCGGTCGACCGGCCCGTCCACGGTCGGCTGCCGGCTGACGAAGTCCGCAAGCGCCGGGTGGCTCGGATTCCGAGCCACCCGGCGCTTGCGTGTGCACGAAAGTCCATGGTTTCGGAGCAGGAGTCCAATCACTCCCCTTGCGCATCAGCAGCCTCGACTACCAAGGTCCTTGGCGAGGTTCATTCACCAGCCGCGCACGTCAGACCCCCCTTCTGGAGGATCGATGAACGACGCAGCACAGCAGAACGACGGTACGCAGGACGGCGACGAAGGCTCGATGAGCCGCCGCTCGGTCCTGTGGACGACCGCCTCGGTGGCCGGCGCCGGGCTCGGGCTCGGCGCTCTCGGCAGCGGCACCGCAGCCGCCACCACGCCCGGTCGGGACCCGGAAGCCGCCGTCACGGAACAGGCGGCCGCTCCGAAACGCCAGGGGCGCACCATGGTGGGAGTGCCGTTCGTGCGGCGGTCCACCGTCCGGGTCGGTATGGTCGGCCTCGGCAATCGCGGCGGCAGCATGATCGACCTTTTTCTCGCCGTCGGCGGCGTACAGGTCGTCGCCGTCTGCGACCCGGTCAGGGCCAAGGCCGAAAGAGCGGCGGCGAAGGTGACCGCCGCCGGTCAGCCGGCCCCCGCCGTCTACACCAACGGCGAGGACGACTACGAGAATCTCTGCAAGCGCGGGGACATCGACTTCGTCTATGTGGCGACGCCCTGGGACTTCCACTTCGAGATGGCGAAGACCGCCATGCTCAACGGCAAGCATGTCGGCGTGGAGTGTCCGATCGCCCTCCGGCTCGACCAGCTCTGGGAGTTGGTCGATCTCTCCGAACGCACCAGACGCCACTGCATGCAGTTGGAGAACTGCTGTTACGGGCAGAACGAGATGCGGGTGCTCCGCATGGCGCACGCCGGGCTCTTCGGTGATCTGCTGCACGGCGCGGGCGCGTACAACCACGATCTGCGTGGCCTGATGTTCGACCCGAAGTACTACGAAGGTCCCTGGCGCAGGCTGTGGCACACCAGGTTGCGGGGCGATCTCTACCCCAACCACGGCTTCGGTCCGGTCGCCAACTACATGGACCTCAACCGCGGCGACCGTGCGGTGAGCATCACCAGCGTCGGTTCACCGTCCCTGGGGCTCGCCGAGTACCGCGAGAAGAACATGCCGCCCGGCGATCCGAGCTGGAAGGAGACCTATATCGAGAGCGACCGGACGATCAGCCTCGTCCAGACCGCCAAGGGACGGGTCATCCGTCTGGAGCACGACGTGTCCACTCCGCATCCGTACTCGCGGATCAACAGCCTCGGCGGTACGAAGGGGGTCTTCGAGGACTACCCGGCCCGCATCTACATCGAGCCCGACCACACGAACGACAGTTGGGGCGACTTCTCCAAGTACGCCCAGTGGGACCACTGGCTGTGGAAGGAGCACGCCAACCCGCCCGGCGGACACGGCGGCATGGACTACATGCTGGTGTTCCGGCTGATGCAGTGCATGCGGCTCGGCCTCGTTCCCGATTTCGACGTGTACGACGCGGCGACGTGGACGTCGCCCGTGCCGCTCAGTCATCAGTCCATCAAGGCGAAGGGCGCCCCTCAGCAGATCCCGGACTTCACGCGCGGTGAGTGGAAGAAGGCGCGCTCCGGCATGGATTCGGAGAATCCGGAGAAGGGCTGACCGGCCGGCACCACGGGCTGTACGGCCCGGCTCCACCGAGCCGGGCCCACATCCCGACGGTCTCACGGCCATGGCGCGATTCACGCCGTTCGTGGAGAAAATCAATTGCTCCGACGGACGTCCCGGAGAGAGCCTTGCACGGTTTGAGTCATTCAACGAACAAACCGACACATGGGACGTCATGCACATTCGCGATCTTCCGTACTCGGATCCTGGCGATCCCGACGTCCGGTCGGGGCCACGCTTCCTGCTCTGGCTCGGCCGCAGCCAGCTCGGCGGTCAGCTCAAGGCCATGTCCTGGGGCCTGTTGCACCAGTGTTCCCTGGCCGGGCTGCCACCTGCCGTCGGCTTCGCCGTGCAGGCCGTCGTCGACCGGTCGGGCAGCCGGCTCGCGTGGGCGGGCGGCCTGATCGCCGTCCTGGGTGTGCTGATCGCAGTGGGCGACACCATGCTCCACCGGACCGCCATCACCAACTGGATCACCGCGGCCGCGCGTGTTCAGCAACTGCTGGCCCGCAAGACCGCGGAACTCGGCTCGGCGTTGACCCGCCGGGTCGCCGCGGGTGAGGTCGTCGCGGTCTCCACCGGCGACGTCGAGAAGATCGGCTGGTTCGTCGAGGCGCTGTCCCGCTTCGCCGCGGCCGCGGCCGCCCTGGTGCTGATCTGTGTGGGGCTCATCCTCTATCTGCCGTCGCTGGGCATCCTGGTGACCCTCGCCATGCCGCTGCTGGCCCTCGCGGTGCTGCCGCTGCTGCCCCGGGCCACCCGGCGCGCCGACCTCCAGCGGGAGAAGGCGGGCAAGGCGACCGAGCTGGCCTCGGACACCGTCGCCGGGCTGCGGGTGCTCCGCGGGATCGGAGGCGAGGAGCTGTTCCTCGGCCGCTACCGACGCGCTTCCCAGGAGGTCCGCAAGGCCGCGGTGCGCAGTGCCCGGATGTGGTCACTGATCTCCGCGATCCAGGTGCTCCTGCCCGGCGTGCTGCTCATCTCGCTGGTCGTGTACGGGGCGACGCTGGCCCGCGACGGCAGGATCCAGGTCGGTCAGCTGGTCACGGTGTACAGCGCGGCGACGCTGTTGCTTTTCCCGCTGCGCCACTTCGAGGAGATCGCGATGGCGTACTCCTTCTCGCGGCCCTCCGCCAAGCGTGCGGTACGAGTGCTCTCGCTGCACCGCACTCACCGGCCGTCGACCCTCGACGCCACTCCGGTCGGCGATCTGTACGACCCGGTCACCGGGCTGATGGCCCCGGCCGGTCTGTTCACCGCGGTGGTCTGTGGCGATCCGGACGAAGCGGGACGGCTGGCCGAACGGCTGGGCGGACACGCTCACGCGGAAGCGGACCGGGGCACGGACGTGGCCACGACGGAGGACGGAACGCGGAGCGGGCCGGCTGGCGGAACGGCCGGCGCCGAGGACGACATGGTGGCGGCGCAGCACCCCCCGTCCGTCCTTCTCGGTGGCGTGCCGCTGGACGAACTCCCGCTGGCTTCCGCCCGGACGGCGGTGCTGGTCCAGGACAAGGACCCGGTCCTGCTCTCCGGCACACTGCGTGAGCTGCTCGATGTTCCCTCGTCCGGCCGGGTGAGCGCCGAGGACGCGCTGTCCGCCGCCCAGTGCGGTGACGTGCTGGACTCGTTGGCACAGGCGTCCGCGACCACGGACGGCGGCCCGATGACGACACGCATCACCGAGCGCGGGCGTTCGCTCTCGGGCGGTCAGCGCCAGCGGCTCGCCCTGGCCCGTTCGCTGGTGACCGACCCGGAGGCGCTGATTCTCGACGAGCCGACCTCCGCCGTCGATTCGCACACGGAGGCCCGGGTCGCCGCCGGAATCAAGGCACTGCGCCAGGGGCGTACCACAGTGGCCTTCGCCTCGTCGCCCCTGCTGCTCGACCTCGCGGACCGGGTGGTACTGGTGCACGGGGGCGTGGTCGCCGCGGTCGGCGCACACCGTGAACTGCTGCACACGGACGCCCGCTACCGGGCGGTCGTGACGCGCGAGACGGACGACGAGATCGCGGCCCTGGCCTCCCAGGGCACGCTCAGGACGATCGAGGAAGTCGAGGAACGGGCATGATCGGCGTCGCAGAACCGACGTACGACCCGGCCGCGCCGGAGTCGGCGACGACCCTGCCGGTCGGCACTCCCGCGACCGTACGAAGCTATGTACGGGATCTGCTGGGGCGTCATCGCGGGCCGTTCGCCGTGCTGGTCACGTTCAACGCCATCGCGGTGATCGCCTCGATCGTCGGCCCGTATCTGCTGGGCGGACTGGTCGAGGACCTCTCCGACGGCGTCACCGACCTCCATCTGGAGCGCACCGCCGGAGTGTTCGCGCTCGCGCTGATCGTGCAGACCGTCTTCACCCGGATGATGCGTCTGCGCAGCGCGATGCTCGGCGAGGAGATGCTGGCCGATCTGCGCGAGGACTTCCTCGTACGGTCGGTGGGTCTGCCACCGGGTGTGCTTGAGCGGGCCGGGACGGGGGATCTGCTCTCCAGGATCACCACGGACATCGACCGGCTGGCCAACGCGATGCGCGAGGCCGTGCCGCAACTGGCGATCGGCGTGGTGTGGGCGGGGCTGCTGCTGGCCGCGCTGACGGCGACGGCTCCGCCGCTGGCCCTGTCGGTGCTGATCGCCCTGCCCGTCCTGGTCATCGGCTGCCGCTGGTACTTCAGACGGGCGCCGTCCGCGTACCGTTCGGAGGCCGCGGGGTACGCGGCGGTCGCGGCGATGCTCGCGGAGACCGTGGACGCCGGGCGGACCGTGGAGGCGCACCGTCTGGGTGCGCGCAGGGTGATGCTGTCGGACCGGCGGATCAAGGAGTGGACGGCTTGGGAGCGGTACACACTGTTCCTGCGTTCCGTTCTCTTCCCCGTCATCAACACCACCTACGTGACGATTCTCGGTGCGGTGCTGATGCTCGGCGGCTGGTTCGTCATCGAGGGCTGGCTGACCGTGGGGCAGTTGACGACGGGTGCGCTGCTGGCGCAGATGATGGTCGATCCGATCGGCCTGATCCTGCGGTGGTACGACGAGTTGCAGGTCGCTCAGGTGTCACTGGCGCGGCTGGTCGGCGTGCGGGACATCGAACCGGACGCGGGCGACGCGGAGGTGATCCCGGACGGCCGGGACGTTCGGGCCGACCAGGTGCGCTTCGGCTACCGCGCCGGGGTCGACGTTCTGCACCGCGTCTCGCTGGACGTGGCACCGGGTACACGCCTCGCGCTGGTCGGCCCGTCCGGGGCCGGCAAGTCCACGCTGGGCCGGCTGCTGGCCGGAATCTACGCGCCACGGACCGGTGAAGTGAAGCTCGGCGGTGCGGAGTTGTCGCACATGAAGGCCGAGCACGTACGTACGCATGTGGCACTGGTCAACCAGGAGCACCATGTGTTCGTCGGTTCGCTGCGGGACAACCTCCTGCTGGCCCGAGCCGGCGCCGAGGACGCCAAGCTGTGGGCGTCGCTCGCGGCGGTCGACGCGGACGGCTGGGCGAAGGCGCTGGAGAAGGGGCTGGACTCCGAGGTCGGCTCCGGCGGCCTGGCGCTGACGCCCGCTCAGGCACAGCAGATCGCACTGGCCCGGCTGGTGCTGGCCGATCCGCACACCTTGGTACTGGACGAGGCGACGTCGCTGCTGGACCCGCGGGCCGCCCGGCACCTGGAGCGGTCGCTGGCCCGGGTGCTGGACGGCCGTACGGTCGTGGCGATCGCCCACCGGCTGCACACGGCGCACGACGCGGATGTGATCGCGGTGGTGGAGGGCGGCCGGATCAGTGAACTGGGCAGCCATGACGAGCTGGTGGCGGCGGACGGAGCCTACGCGGCGCTGTGGCGGTCCTGGCACGGCTGAGAGCCTGCCGGGTGGCCTCCGACCGGCTCTGAGGCGCGATCACGTCCGGTGTGCCGTACGGAGCCCCGCCCGCAGACCGGTCCCGGCGGTCGGCCGGTCCCGCGTGCCCGGTGACCTCGTCGCCGTGGCCGTCGGACGCGTGCGACCCCGCCGACGAGGTCCTCGTCGGCGGGGTCGCGCACCGGTTGCCACGGGTGGCCCGGTCGCTGTCCTGCGCGGTGCGAACGGCCGGGGCCGTACCACCGGGAGCAGCGGTCGAACCGGCCGCGGCCGCATCGCTGCCGGTTCCGCCGCCCCCGGCGGCTGGTGTTCAGTCGCGCCGGGAGGCCCGGACGATGCGGGCGACGATCTCCTCCGCGACGGCCTCCATGTCGGCGTCCACGACGAGGTCACGTGGATCCGCAGGAAGATGCCCCACCAGCCGAGCCCGTCCATCCGGGCGGCCTCGACGAGTTCGCGCGGGATCGCGAGGAAGCACTGGCGCAGCAGGAAGATCGCGAGGCCCGCCGGCCCTGGTCAGCAGGTCCGCGTTGCAGAAGAGGTACTGGGTGGACGTCCGGATCGGCAGCGAGCGGAGCCTGCCCTGCCAGGAGCTGACCCCGTACTGCTCGTGGGTGACGGCGGCCCTGGCCCGGCCGGCGATCGGAGTGAGGTCGGTGAGGAAGCCGCGCGCGCTGAGTGCCGGTACGCGGGGCTGGTCGACGGCGTACACGTCGATCGCGTCGTCCTTCGCGGAGAGCCGCAGCTGGAGGACGTCACCGAGTTGGTCCGGCGGTACGGGGGTGTAGTCGATCCGCAGGTCGGGATTGGCCCGCTCGAAGCCTCGGACGACCGCCCGGAACGTCTCGGGGGTCTCCGGGCCGAGGAACCGTACCGCTGTTCCGCCGTCCGCCGGACGACCGCCCGAGCAACCCGCCAGGACCGCGGCCGACGCCGCGCCGAGCGCGGCACCGAGCACGGTTCTGCGGCTTGGAGAGCTCGTCATAAGGCTCTCCGGCCTGCGACGGACATCAAGTCTCCAAATCGTTTTGCATCCCTGACACGGCGCATGTGCGGCGCGATCGCAAGCACCATACAAAACGTTTTGCACAATGGATAGAGTGACCTCGAACACCGGGACAACATTCCCGGACGACAGCGGGAGGCCGATGGTGCAGGGCGGGAGCCGGGTCAAGATCGTGGATGTCGCGTCCGAGGCGGGCGTCAGCGTCACCACGGTCTCCCATGTGCTGAGCGGTCGACGCCCCGTGTCGGCCACCACCCGTGCCCGGGTCGAGGACGTCATACAGCGCCTCGGCTACCAGGCCGACCCGTCGGCGCGCGGCCTGCGCACCCAGCGCACCCGCACCCTGGGGCTGGTCGTCCCGGACATCACCAACCCGTTCAACACCTCGATCGCCGCGGGCATGCAGGAGATCGCCCTGGCCCACGAGTACCTGACGGTGGTCTGCGAGGCCCCCATGGACGGCCCGCACCTGCCCGCGGTGATCCGGCAGCTGGTGGCGCGCCGCATCGACGGCATCGTGATCGGCCGGTACGGCGCCACCAAGCGCGACCTGGACCGCGTCGTGGCGTCGGGATCCAAGCTCGTGCGGCTCGGAGGGCGGCTGGAGCCGGCGCTCGGCGATGTGGTCAGGGCCGCCGAGACCGAGGGAATGCACGACCTGGTCAGCCATCTGGTGGGCCGCGGCTACCGGCGGATCGCGTTCATCGGCGGCACACCGGGGGTGGAGCCGGGCGGCGAGCGGTTCACGGGCTACCGCAAGGCCCTGGAATCGGCCGGGCTGCCGGTCACGGACGAGCTCGTCGTCTGGACCGGCTTCACCCGCGAGGGCGGGCGGGCCGGGGCCGCGGCCGTGCTGAACGCGGCGGAGCGCCCGGACGCCGTGGTGTGCGCCAACGACTTGATCGCGATCGGCGCACTGGACACGGCACGGGCCGCGGGGCTGCGCGTGCCGCACGACGTGGCGATCACCGGGTACGACGACATCGAGGCGGCCTCACTGGTCTCCCCCGCGCTCACCACCGTGCTCAACCCGGCCCGCGAGATCGGGCGTTCGGCCGCACAGCTGCTGGTCGACCGCCTCGACGGGGACGTCGCGGGGGCGGCCAGGGAGATCGTCCTGGCCCACCGGCTGGTACCGCGCGAGTCCGCCTGAGCGCACGGGGAGGTGCCGGGTACGGCGGTCAGATGAAGTTCAGCGCCGCCGCTCCGCCCAGCCCCCCGAGCACCATGAAGGCCGGCATCAGTACCTTCAGCTCCACCCAGCTGCCGGCCCTGAACCGCATGCCCTTCGGCGGCCCGATCGGGTACCAGCGCTTGCGGCCCAGCGGGATGGGCCACAGGATCGGGCAGCCGGAGACGGTCAGCGCGTCACCGATGTCGTGGACGAGCGCCCCGAGCACGATCGGCAGCCCGAGCCACAGGTACTCCTGGCCGGGGGCGCTGAACAGCCAGTCCGAGCCGTTGCCCGGCTTGTCCAGGACACCCGCCAGTATCCAGGCGCTGGTCGCGCCGAGCAGCCACACCAGGACGTCGCTGGACATCCGGGCGGCCCGCCACAGCAGCCCTTCGACGGCGAGCACCAGGTGGACGAAGAGAATCGCCAGAACTGCCCACCGACCGCCGGTGATCGCCGCGCCGGAGGCCCCGGCACCGATCAGGACCGCCCAGAGCCAGGTATGGGTCAGCGTCCGGTGACCGCCGTTGCGACGCGGATCGCCGGAGCCCCGGGTCGCCTTGTAGACCGCGTGCGAAAGCTTGTCGACGATCTCGCAGAGACCCCTGGAGACCGGCCCGAAGGCGCGCGAGATGGTGGCGGACTTGTGGTCGAGGTCCGGGGCGAGCGCGGCCCCGGCGGTGATCAGGGCGCCGACGACCAGAACGGGCCACGGCATCGCGTGACCGGCGGCCGCCGCCGCCGCGCCCACCCCCAGCCAGGCCGCTGCCCCTGACAGAGAATGTGCCGGTCCCATCATGGTTCTTCCCGCCCCCAAAGTCGTCCTGCCGCCATTGCCGCCCAGGCACGGCCGAGTTGAGTGGGCAGCGTATCGTCCGTGATCTTCGTGCGGTCGTCCGGTTCCCTCATCCGGACGGAAGACAGGCAAGATGGGGGCGTGACCCTTATCGATCAGCTGCCCCCGACCGACGACCCCGACGCCCTCTTCGAGGCTTTCTCGTCCTGGACCGAGACACGGGGCATCACCCTCTATCCCGCTCAGGAGGAGGCGCTGATCGAGGTGGTCTCCGGCGCGAATGTGATCCTTTCCACCCCGACCGGCTCCGGGAAGAGCCTGGTCGCGGCCGCTGCGCACTTCACGGCGCTGGCCCAGGACAAGGTCACCTTCTACACCGCGCCGATCAAGGCACTGGTCTCGGAGAAGTTCTTCGACCTGTGCAAGCTGTTCGGTACGGAGAACGTCGGCATGCTCACCGGCGACGCCTCCGTCAACGCCGATGCCCCGGTGATCTGCTGCACGGCCGAGGTGCTGGCCTCCATCGCGCTGCGTGACGGAAAGTACGCCGACATCGGCCAGGTAGTGATGGACGAGTTCCATTTCTACGCCGAACCGGACCGCGGCTGGGCCTGGCAGATCCCGCTCCTGGAGCTCCCGCAGGCCCAGTTCGTCCTGATGTCGGCCACGCTCGGCGACGTCAGGATGTTCGAGGAGGACCTGACCCGCCGCACCGGCCGCCCCACCTCCGTGGTGCGCTCCGCGACCCGGCCGGTGCCGCTCAGTTACGAGTACCGGCTGACCCCGATCACCGAGACCCTCACCGAGCTGCTGGAGACCAGGCAGTCGCCGGTGTACATCGTGCACTTCACCCAGGCCGCGGCCGTCGAGCGGGCACAGTCGCTCATGAGCATCAACATGTGCACCAAGGAGGAGAAGGAGAAGATCGCCGATCTGATCGGCAACTTCCGCTTCACCACCAAGTTCGGCCAGAACCTTTCCCGCTACGTGCGCCACGGCATCGGGGTGCACCACGCGGGCATGCTGCCGAAGTACCGGCGTCTGGTGGAGAAACTCGCCCAGGCGGGCCTGCTGAAGGTGATCTGCGGTACGGACACCCTCGGCGTCGGGGTCAACGTACCCATCCGCACCGTGCTGTTCACCGCGCTCACCAAGTACGACGGCAATCGCGTCCGCACGCTGCGCGCCCGGGAGTTCCACCAGATCGCGGGCCGCGCGGGCCGGGCCGGATTCGACACGGCGGGCTTCGTCGTGGCACAGGCACCCGAGCACGTCATCGAGAACGAGAAGGCCGTCAAGAAGGCGGGCGACGACCCCAAGAAGAAGCGCAAGGTGGTCCGCAAGAAGGCCCCCGAGGGCTTCGTCGCCTGGTCGGAGACCACCTTCGACAAGCTGATCCAGTCCGATCCGGAGCCGCTGACCTCCCGCTTCCGCGTCACGCACACGATGCTGCTGTCCGTGATCGCGCGTCCCGGCAACGCCTTCGAGGCGATGCGGCGCCTGCTGGAGGACAACCACGAACCGCGCAGGGCCCAGCTGCGTCACATCCGCCGGGCCATCGCGATCTACCGCTCGCTGCTGGACGGCGGTGTCGTGGAGCAGCTCGACGAGCCGGACGCGGAGGGCCGGATCGTCCGGCTCACCGTCGATCTCCAGCAGGACTTCGCGCTCAACCAGCCGTTGTCCACCTTCGCGTTGGCCGCATTCGACCTGCTGGACCCCGACTCCCCCTCGTACGCCCTGGACATGGTCTCCGTCGTCGAGTCGACGCTCGACGACCCGCGGCAGATCCTCGCCGCCCAGCAGAACAAGGCACGCGGCGAAGCGGTCGGGCAGATGAAGGCCGACGGCGTCGAGTACGAAGAACGCATGGAGCTGCTCCAGGACGTCACGTACCCGAAGCCGCTGAGCGAGCTGCTGTGGCACGCGTACGACGTGTACCGCAGGAGCCACCCGTGGGTGGGCGACCATCCGGTGTCGCCGAAGTCCGTGATCCGTGACATGTACGAACGCGCCATGACGTTCACGGAGTTCACCTCCCACTACGAGCTGGCCCGCACCGAGGGCATCGTGCTGCGCTATCTCGCGAGCGCGTACAAGGCCCTGGAACACACCATCCCGGACGACATCAAGTCCGAGGACCTCCAGGACCTGATCGCCTGGCTCGGCGAGATGGTCCGCCAGGTGGACTCCAGCCTGCTCGACGAATGGGAGCAGCTCGCCAACCCGGAGGTGGAGACCGCCGAGGAGGCGCAGGAGCGGGCCGACGAGGTCAAGCCGGTCACGGCCAACGCCCGCGCCTTCCGGGTGCTGGTCCGCAACGCGATGTTCCGCCGGGTGGAGCTGGCCGCGCTGGACAAGGTCGGTGAACTCGGCGAGCTGGACGGCGACGCGGGCTGGGACGAGGACGCCTGGGGCGATGCGATGGACGCCTACTGGGACGAGTACGACGATCTGGGCACGGGTCCGGATGCCCGCGGGCCGAAGCTGCTGAAGATCGACGAGGACGCCGCGCACGGTCTGTGGCGGGTCCGGCAGACCTTCGCCGACCCGAACGGCGACCACGACTGGGGCATCAGCGCGGAGGTCGATCTGGCCGCGTCCGACGAGGAGGGCCGGGCCGTGGTCCGCGTCACCTCCGTCGGTCAGCTGTGAGGGCGTATCGCTGTGGGGGCCGCGCCGCTGCGAGAGTGGAGACGAACCACATGACGAACCCGGCCGAGCGCCTGGTCGATCTGCTCGACCTGGAGCGGATCGAGGTCAACAAGTTCCGTGGGCGCAGCCCCCAGGAGTCCCTGCAGCGGGTCTTCGGCGGACAGGTGGCCGGGCAGGCCCCGCGCGGTCGGCCCGCTGGGCGACGACCCGCCGCCCGTGGAGTGGACGCTGATCGACCGGCAGTCGGAGGGTGAAGGGCTGCAGCGGTTCGTCAGCCTGACGTTCCGCCGTACCGGCGCCTGAAGTTGCTCAGCCCCGTTCACGGGTGCGCGTCGTCACCGTGGCGGGGCCTCGAACCTCGACTTCCTGGTCCAGGGCCAGGCGTGCTGCCAGTTGCACCAACAGGGAAAGCACTGTCCGAACGGGACTATGAAACCCTGACGCCGGTCGGAGTGTCACCGGGTTTTCTCCGGGCGCAGAGATTTCGCCCCGCGGCTTCGGGGTCCTCTTCCGGCCGGTACGTGTCGCCCGACCACGCGATGCAGTTCCACCGCGGAATGGTTCCTCTACGACCAGGAGTCGCCGGTCGCCACGGGCGGACGGGGGCTGGCGCGCGGCCGGATCTACGACCGCGGGGGGAATCTGCTGGTCTCCGTGGTTCAGGAGGGGCTTTTCCGCCGCCTGGGCGCGTAGCCGGGCGGGGGCTCAGATGCCGGGGAGCGGGTCCTGCTCGACCTCGTGGCGGCGGGTGCGGATGTCCGGGGACGCCGGGTGCAGTTTGGCGTCGCAGGCGGGGCCGAGGCCGGTGCGGCGTGAATCCGTGCCGGTGAGCGGGCGGCCGCACATGCGGCAGCGCACCACCCGGCGACGGGTGGTGCGGTCGGCCGGGCCGTCGTCGGGCAGGGGATCGATCCCGGATCCGGGGAGGGGTTCGGCAGAGTCCACGGATCGATCTTCGCAGGACGCCCGTCTACTGTGCGACTTCCGAACAGCACACGACGGAGGAGTTCACGGGTGAGCAGCGTGCTGACACTGGAGTCGGTCCCCCGGCCGAAGAAGGACAGGAAGGCGGAACAGGACGGCGTTCCGGACGCGGTCGATCCCATCGGTCATGTCGTCAGGTTCGCCGACGAGGTCGGTGGCGAGTCCCGGGTGGTCGCCCATGTGGAGCGCGAACTGCCGCCCGGCGGGATACCGGCGTACCTCGCGGCCCGCAAGACGGGTGCGCGTTCCTTCGTCCTGTGGGCCGATCCGGAGCGCCGGACCAGGCTGGCCACCCTGTCCACCGCGTCCGCGGCCGACGGCGTCGCCACGTATCAGGTGTGGGGCGCGCAGGGCGAGCTCATCGGCACGCTGGTCCGTGAGAAGGCCCTCTGCGGCAAGGGGCTGCGGACCCGCTGGACGGTCGCCCAGCCCGGTTGCCCGGAGGCCGTCGGCCTCAAGGGACGGATCTTCTGGTGGTACGTGTGGTGGCTGCTGTTCCCCGTCCAGGTGGCCATCGGCGTGGGCAGTGTCCTGAGCGGCGGCGGCGATGTGGCGCGCGGGCCGCGGCGCATCGTCTGGCGGGCCGGCGAGGAGATCCCACTGGAGTTCTGGTCGGACGGCGACGAGATCCACGTCCACGCGCCATGGGTCGACCGTCGGCTCGCAGCCGCGCTGACGGCGCTGATCCGCACCTTCGACAGCTGGCTGGGTACTCCGTGGGACGACGGGCAGAAGTGAGCCGGGCGCGGCCCCGGTCCTGCGGCCCGCCCGGTCAGAGGGCGAGGACTCTGGCCTTCTGGGCCTCGAACTCGCTGTCGCTCAGCACTCCTTGGCTCTTGAGGTCACCCAGCACCTTGAGCTGAGCGATCTTGTTGCTCATCTCGTCCTCCTGCGCGAGGGACGTGGGCACGGGGGACGGGGGCGTTGTGGGGGCGGGCCGGGCCTGCGCCCGCACGGCGTCCTGCTGCGCCCAGCGGCCCGCCTGTCGCCGGGAGACCCGGTTGGAGACCGAGGTGGCGGTTCCGGCGATCACCGCTGTACGGGCGACACCGCGAAGAAGGCCTGGCATGGTGGATCTCCTTTGACTGGCTCCACGGGAACGGTCGGCAGGTCCGAGCCGCGCGGGGACGGTCGGTCCGACGGGACCGTGGACGGCTCAGGTCCTGGCCTCGGCCGCGTCGAGCGAGGCCAGGACCTCCTGGATCGGAATACGGCCGTCGGCGACCACTCGGCCTCCGGAGCGGCGCAGGGCGGCCGCGAACGGTCCCGCCCACACGTTCTCGTAGATGAGGATTCCGGCGGCGCTGCCCGGTTCGAGGATCGCGCTCGCCTCGTCGATGTCCTCCTGGCCGAGCAGGCCCGAGGACGCTCCTTGGAACACGGTGAGTGCGTCGCCGCCGTCCCCGGTCAGTTCGGAGAGCTCCACTCCGTCGACCGTGCCGTCCTGGTTCTTCCTGACGAAGGTCAGATCCAGGATGCGGATGATGCCCCGGTCGACGAGGTCGACCAGCATCGGCAGTCCTTCTCCCGTCATCCGTCTGCCCGCCGGGAACTCGACCACCAGGTAGTCGATCGGTCCCGTCTCGTCGCTCTCGCCGCTCACGCCAGCTCCTCAGCATCTCGACTGTCCCGGGTCCGCCGCAGACCACGGCCTCCGCCATTGCACCAGCGGGTGGGCCGGAACGCATCTCGGTCCCGGACGCGGGTGGGCGAGGGACCCGGGTGCGCCATCGGGCGGACAGCGGCTCGCCCCGATGGGCGAGCGGGGCGAGCCCTGACCCCTTCTGTCCCCCGCCGCCACGGCTGGTTGTCGCGCCCGGACGGCCTGCCGGGCGGGCCCGGATTCCGTCCGCCGGGGCGTCCTCCTCTGTGTCGACGCGGCCCCTGGCTCGGATCCTGCCGGTCCCGCTCCGCCGGGCGGGTGAAGGGCGACGTCGCGGGAGCCGCGCGCGGGCGCGCGCTTCGCGGTAACGAGTGCTGACAGGACGGGAGGCCTGCCCGTCGGTCCTGCTGAGTCACCTGTGACGTACGTGAGCGTCTCGTCGAAGGTGTGGCGGGCGGGGCATCGACGACGGCAGGCCGGGCGCGGCTCAGACCGCCTTCTTCTCCTGCGGACTCGCGCACAGCGCCCAGAGGATGAAGACATTGATCGCGATGAGCACGATCGACCACAACGGGTAGAAGGGCAGCCACACGAAGTTGGCGAGTGCGCCCAGGCCTGCCAGCACGATGCCGACGACGCGTGCCCACGCGGCCCCGGTGAACAGCGCACAGCCGGCGAGGAGGATGACGATGCCCAGAATGAGGTGGATCCAGCCCCAGCCGGTGAGGCTGAACCGGAAAATGTAGTTGTGCGTGGCGAAGAACACTCTGTCCCTGCTGATGGCGGCGATCCCTTCGAAGATCGCCATCGCCCCGCCGAAGATCATCAGAATTCCGGCGAAAGCGGTCCAGCCGTACTGGAAGGGATGGTGCGAACTCGGGACGGTGTCACGCGCCACACTCGGCCCGCTGCTGGTACTGGCCATATCGGCCTCCTCGGGTAGCAGAGCCATCCGGCGGACCCGAGTGGGCCCGCCCGAGCGTCTCCGCACCAGCGTGGCACGTCCGTACCGGGTCAGCAGAACGACCACGTCCGGCCGACTCCCCGCCAGGAATTCTCCAATCAGAGATATCCTCTCCATTATGAGAGAATCTGGTGCGGCAGAGCCCGGCTCCGTCGATGCCCGGCTCGCCGCGCGGCTGGGCGAACTGCGCACCGAACGCGGCTGGTCGCTGGACGAGCTGTCCCGGCACAGCGGGGTGAGCCGCTCCACGCTGTCCCGTCTGGAACGGGGCGAGTTGAGCCCGACCGCCGCTCTGCTCGGCACGTTGTGCACGGTCTACGAGCGGACCATGTCGCGGCTGCTGATGGAAGTGGAGGCGGAGCCACCGCAACTCGTTCCCGCCGCGCGGCAACCGGTGTGGCGGGACGAGGCGTCGGGCTTCGTACGCCGCTCCATCTCGCCTCCGCACACCGGCCTGCGCGCGGAGATCATCGAGGGCACCCTCGACGCGGGGGCCGCCATCGCGTACGAGAACGCACCCGTGCCCGGCGTGGAGCAGCACGTCTGGGTGCTGGCGGGGATGGTCGAGATCACCGTCGACGGCATCGTGCACACCGTGCGCCGCGGTGACTGTCTGCGCTTCCGGCTGGCCGGCCCTTCGCACTTCCACTGCCCGGGACCCGAGCAGGTCCGCTACGCACTGGTGATCGTCCTGCCATGAGAACCGCAGGAACCGTGAACGCCGCGAGAGGACTCACTTCATGATCGAGATCGTCCCGGTCTCCGGACCCGAACTGGTCACCTGCGCCGACGAGTTGGCCGCCCTGCTGGTGGAGACCGTGAACGGCGGATCGTCGGTGGGGTTCCTCGCTCCGCTGGAGCGCGACACGGCCGCCGCCTGGTGGCGGGAGAGGGCCGGGGCGGTCGACGCCGGACACCTCCGGGTGTGGATCGCCCGGGACGCGGAACGGGTGACCGGAACCATCGGCCTGGTCCGGGCTCCGTTGCCGAACGCCCGCCACCGCGCCGAGGTGGCCAAGCTGATGGTCCGTCCGTCGGCCCGCGGCCAGGGGGTGGGCCGGTCGCTGCTCGCCACCGCCGAACAGTCGGCCGCGGAGTCGGGGATCACGCTGCTGGTCCTGGACACCGAGAGCGGCAGCCCCGCCGAACGGCTCTACCGTTCGGCGGACTGGACGGAGTGCGGATCGATTCCGGACTACGCCGCCGATCCGGCGGGGGTCCTGAAGCCGACGACCCTCTACTGCAAGGCGGTCGGATCCGTCCGGGAGACATCCGGTCGCGCGGCAGGCCGGACCGCGCCCATGCCCTCGCGTTCGTAGGCGACGACACCCCCCTCACCGGCAGGGATGCCCACGGCCCGCGATGGCCTGGATCTCCTGGGCGAGGCACAGGAGTTCGGTGGCCTCACTCGTACCGGCGCTCGGGACCGCCCCTCGGGATCGACGGTGCGCGCGGGCGGGACAATGGCCCTGGAAGTCCGACTACGAGGAGACCTCATGGCGCTGTACGACATTCCCCTGCGCACGCTCACCGGCGAGCCCACCTCCCTGGCCGACTACCGCGGCCGGGCGGTCCTGTTGGTGAACGTCGCGTCGAAGTGCGGACTCACCCCGCAGTACGCCGGCCTGGAACGGCTCCAGAACGCGTACGGGGACCGCGGCTTCACGGTGCTCGGCGTGCCGTGCAACCAGTTCGCGGGGCAGGAGCCGGGGACGCCGGAGGAGATCCGGACGTTCTGCTCGACGACGTACGGTGTCAGCTTCCCGCTGCTGGAGAAGACCGACGTCAACGGGGAGGGACGCCACCCGTTGTACGCCGAGCTGACCGGCCTCGCGGACGAGGACGGCGAGGCCGGTGACGTCCAGTGGAACTTCGAGAAGTTCCTCATCTCGCCGACGGGTGAGCCGGTCGCGCGACTGCGCCCGCGCACGGAGCCGGAGGACCCGGAGCTCATCGCCGCCATCGAGTCCCAGCTGCCCGCCTGACCGTTGCCGGTGCCGCGGCCGGAAGGTGAACCCTTCCGGTCGCGGCACTAACGGATCGGCATGCCCGAGAGGGTGCGGGCGATGACCAGGCGCTGGATCTCGCTCGTGCCCTCGAAGATCGTGTAGATCGCCGCGTCGCGGTGCATCCGCTCCACCGGGTACTCACGGGTGAAACCGTTGCCGCCGAGGATCTGGACGGCCTGCGCGGTGACCTTCTTCGCCGTCTCGCTCGCGTACAGCTTGGACATGGAGCCCTCGGCCGAGGTGAACGGCTTGCCGGTGGTCGCCATCCAGGAGGCGCGCCAGACCAGCAGGCGGGCCGCGTCGATCCGGGTGCGCATGTCGGCGAGCTGGAAGGCGACGCCCTGGTTGTCGATGATCGGCCGGCCGAACTGGGTGCGGGTCTTCGCGTAGTCCAGCGCGACCTCGTACGCCGCGCGGGCGGTGCCGACCGCCATGGCGCCGACCGCGGGGCGGGATGCCTCGAAGGTGGCCATCGCCGCGTTCTTCACCCGCTCGCCACCGGACGCGGCGCACTCACGGGCCCGCGCCAGGCGCTGGTCGAGCTTCTCCTTGCCGCCGAGCAGGCAGTGACCGGGAACCCGGACGTCCTCCAGGACCACCTCGGCGGTGTGCGAGGCACGGATGCCGTGCTTCTTGAACTTCTGCCCCTGGGAGAGACCGGGGGTGTTCGGCGGCACGATGAACGAGGCGTGTCCCTTGGAGCCGAGCTCGGGGTCCACCACGGCGACCACGACATGGACGTTGGCGATGCCGCCGTTGGTCGCCCAGGTCTTCGTGCCGTTCAGCACCCACTCGTCCTTCGCCTGGTCGTACACCGCGCGGGTGCGCATCGAGGCGACGTCGGAGCCCGCGTCCGGCTCGGAGGAGCAGAAGGCCGCGACCTTGACATCGTCCGCGTCGCCGTACATCTGCGGGATCCAGGTGCCGATCTGCTCCTCGGTGCCGTTGGCGAGGACGCCCACGGCCGCCAGGCCCGTACCGACGATCGACAGGGCGATGCCCGCGTCGCCCCAGAAGAGCTCCTCCATCGCCATCGGGATGCCGAGGCCCGTCGGGTCGAAGAACTGCTGGGCGTAGAAGTCGAGGGAGTAGATGCCGACCTTGGCCGCCTCCTGGATGACGGGCCAGGGTGTCTCCTCACGCTCGTCCCACTCGGAGGCCGCCGGACGGATCACATCCGCGGCGAAGCCGTGAAGCCAGTCACGGACCTGCTTCTGGTCGTCGTTGAGTTCGAGCGTGAACTCGGCCATGTTCCCCTCCACGTACTGCCCTGAAAGAACCACTCGTTACTTGCGGTAACCGCAGTCTGTTACCGACAAGTAGCCCATGTCAACCGCCCGGGTGCCGATCCGCACACCACAGGGCAGGGTGTTACGTTGCGCAGGCAGGACGCAATGTGCACGGCAGGGGCGGGGAGAGGGCGACATGGAGACCACACGACAGGCCGAGCGGCAGCGGACAGCGGCCGAGAGCCGCCGCCGCGAGCTGCTGGAGGCCGCCGACCGCGTGGTGCTCAGGGACGGGCCGGGGGCCTCGATGAACGCCATCGCGGCGGAGGCCGGAATCACCAAGCCCATTCTCTACCGGCACTTCGGCGACAAGGGCGGCCTCTACCGCGCTCTGGCCAAGCGCCACACCGACGCCCTCCTGATCGCCCTGCGGGCCGCGCTCGACGCACCCGCCGAGCGCCGCAGACGCGTGGAGTCCACGCTCGACACCTATCTCGCGGCGATCGAGGCCCGACCTCAGGTCTACCGGTTCCTGATGCACCCGTCCGACGACTCGGCCCCCTCGACCGAGCAGGGCTTCGATGTCGGCCGGCACTCCGCGCCGCTGCTGCGGCGGCTCGGCGAGGAGCTCGCCCTGGTGATCGCCGAGCGGGTGGACCTGGGTCCCGACAGCGAGGCGATGGCCCGCATCTGGGGCCATGGCATCGTCGGCATGATGCATGCCGCAGGTGACTGGTGGCTGGGTGAACGCCCTTGTTCGCGCGAGCAGTTGGTACGCAGCCTGGCGGATCTGCTGTGGGGCAGGCTGGCCGCCGCGGGCGACCGGCCCGGGGGCCCCGGGTTCTGAGCGGGCGTGCGGTCAGCGGCCGGGAGCCCAGGGCGCCCGGCGGACCGCGCGCTGCGCTCTCGCCCGGCGCAGCCCGGTCAGCCGGTCCGTGTAGACCGTGCCTTCGAGGTGGTCGCACTCGTGCTGCAGACAACGGGCGAAGAAGCCGGTCCCGGTGACCCGCACCGGCTCGCCCGCCACGTTCACGCCCTCGACGACGGCGCGGTCGAAGCGCGGGGTGCCGGCCTCGATGCCGGGCAGCGAGAGGCAGCCCTCCGGGCCGCGCACGGTGATGCCGTCCGCCTCGACCAGCTTCGGATTGACGAGATGTCCGAGATGTCGGACGTCGTCGTCGTCCGGGCAGTCGTAGACGAACACCCGCAGCGGAACGCCGACCTGATTGGCCGCGAGCCCGACCCCCTGGGCCGCGTACATGGTGGCGTACATGTCCTCGACGAGGCGGGCGAGCGAGGGACCGAAGTCCGTGACGGGTTCGCAGGCATCGTGCAGGACCGGATCACCGAGCAGACTCATGGCACGAATCAGTCCGGAACTGCCGGGGATCGGGCGGTTTCGCATGGCGGCAATCGTACGTTCCACGTGACCTCAGCGTTCCCGACGGTGCCGCCGTGCGGTCACCGTGCCGGACATCGATAGGCTGGGCGTGGACCGATGCAAGGAGGATCTAGGACGATGGCAGGCAACACGGAGCCGTTGTCGCCGCGGGCCAAGCTGGCCGTGACGGCGGGTAAGGCCGCGGCGGCGGTGTCGCGCGCCGCGGGGCGCGGCAGCGGATCGGTGATCGGCGGCCGGGTGGCGCTCAAGCTCGACCCCGACCTGCTGGGGCGGCTGGCGCAGCACCTGGACGTGATCCTCGTGTCGGCGACGAACGGCAAGACGACGACGACGCGGCTGATCGCCGAGGCGCTGAGGGCCGCGGGCCCGGTCGTGTCGAACGCGCTCGGCGCGAACATGCCGGCGGGCATCACCTCGGCACTGGCGGGCGGCTCGGACGCGAAGTACGGCGTCATAGAGGTCGACGAGAAGTATCTCGCCGGGGTCGCACGCGACACGACGCCGAAGGTGATCGCGCTGCTCAACCTCTCCCGCGACCAGCTGGACCGCGCCGCGGAGACCCGGATGCTCGCGGAGAAGTGGCGCGAGGGGCTGTCCGGCTCGAAGGCAGTGATCGTCGCGAACGCCGACGATCCGCTGATCGTGTGGGCGGCGTCCTCCTCCCCCAATGTGGTGTGGGTGGCGGCCGGCCAGGCGTGGAAGGACGACGCCTGGTCCTGCCCGTCCTGCGGCGGTGTGATGCAGCGCCCCGGCGACGACTGGTTCTGCGGCGAGTGCGGATTCCGTCGCCCCGCCCCCAGCTGGGTGCTGCACGGCGACTACGTGCTGGACCCGCACGGCTCGGCGTGGCCGATCCATCTCCAGCTGCCCGGCCGCGCCAACAAGGCCAACGCCACCAGCTCCGCCGCCGTGGCCGCCGTCTTCGGTGTGCCGCCGCAGGTGGCGCTGGAGCGCATGTATCAGGTGCAGGCCGTCGCGGGCCGCTACGACGTGGTCGGATTCCTCGGCCGTGAGCTGCGGCTGCTGCTGGCGAAGAACCCGGCGGGCTGGCTGGAGACGTTCTCCCTGATCGACCCGCCGCCCACCCCGGTGATCCTCTCCGTCAACGCCCGCGGCGCCGACGGCACGGACACGTCGTGGCTGTGGGACGTGGACTACACCCAGCTGGCCGGTCACCCGATCTTCGTGCTCGGCGACCGCAAGCTGGACCTCGCGGTCCGTCTCGAAGTGGCCGGTCTCGACTTCCGGGTCTGCGAGAACCTCGACGAGGCCGTTCAGCAGGCACCGCCCGGCCGTATCGAGGTCATCGCCAACTACACCGCCTTCCAGGACCTGCGCCGTCGTGTCGGCAACTGAACCCGGCCCCGGCCGCCTCCGGAGAGGACGAAGCATGAGCAACAACGGTCTGCGTCTGGTCTGGGTCTACCCCGACCTGCTCAGCACCTACGGCGACCAGGGCAACGCGCTCGTGGTGGAGCGCCGGGCCCGGCAGCGCGGTCTCGACGTGCAGCGCGTCGACGTCCGCAGCGACCAGCCGGTGCCGACGTCCGGCGACATCTATCTGATCGGCGGCGGTGAGGACCGGCCGCAGCGTCTCGCCGCGGAGCGACTGCGCCGCGACGGCGGGCTCAGCCGGGCCGCGTCCAACGGCGCGATCATCTTCTCGGTCTGCGCCGGGTACCAGATCCTCGGCCACGAGTTCATCAACGACCTCGGGGAGCGCGAGCCCGGTCTCGGGCTGCTCGACGTGATCTCCACCCGTGGCGAAGGGGCCCGGTGCGTCGGTGACGTACTGGCCGACATCGACCCGAACCTCGGCCTGCCGCCGCTGACCGGTTTCGAGAACCACCAGGGCATCACCCATCTCGGCCCGACGGCACGGCCGTTCGCCCGGGTGCAGCTCGGCCGGGGCAACGGCACCGGAGACGGCACCGAGGGCGCGTACAACGACACCGTCTTCGGCACGTACATGCACGGGCCCGTGATGGCACGCAA
Organism: Streptomyces sp. NPDC093149; assembly: GCF_044754145.1. NCBI lineage: Bacteria > Bacillati > Actinomycetota > Actinomycetes > Kitasatosporales > Streptomycetaceae > Streptomyces > Streptomyces sp. NPDC093149. The sequence continues at coordinate 227,874 of NZ_JBIVON010000010.1, read as the reverse complement.
CCCGCTGATCGCGGATCTGCTGCTGAAGCTGGCGCTCGATGTCAACGCACTGCCCCCGACGGACGACCGCTGGTACGAGGCACTGCGCTCCGAGCGCATCGCCTCGGCGACCCAGCCCGCCTGATGCTCAGCTGAGCGACGTCCAGCAGGCGGACGGCCGGTTCGGTCCCGCCACCCTGCGCCGGTAGGGTGGCGGGGAACCAACCGGACGACGTGGTCCGGTCGTCGGCCCACGTTGCAAAGGTTTCCCGGGCAATGCGAATTGGTGTGCTCACCTCCGGCGGCGACTGCCCCGGCCTCAACGCCGTCATCCGATCCGTCGTCCATCGCGCGGTGGTCGACCACGGCGACGAGGTCATCGGCTTCCACGACGGGTGGAAGGGGCTCCTCGACTGCGACTACCGCAAGCTCGACCTCGACGCGGTCGGCGGCATCCTCGCCCGCGGCGGTACGATCCTCGGCTCCTCCCGGGTCCAGCCCGCCCATCTGCGGGGCGGCGTCGAACAGGCCAGGGGACATGTCGCCGACCTCGGTCTCGACGTGATCATCCCGATCGGCGGAGAGGGCACGCTGAAGGCGGCCAATCTGCTCTCCGAGGCGGGCCTGCCGATCGTCGGGGTACCGAAGACGATCGACAACGACATCGCCTCCACCGATGTGACCTTCGGCTTCGACACCGCCGTCGGCGTCGCCACCGAGGCACTCGACCGGCTGAAGACGACCGCCGAATCGCACCAGCGGGTGCTGATCGTCGAGGTGATGGGCCGCCACACCGGCTGGATCGCCCTGCACTCGGGCATGGCCGCCGGTGCGCACGCCATCGTCGTACCGGAGCGCCCCTTCGACATCGACGAACTGACCGAGGTGGTCGGCAGGCGATTCTCGGCCGGCAAGAAGTTCGCGATCGTCGTCGTCGCCGAGGGCGCCAAGCCGCGCGAGGGCTCCATGCAGTTCGAGCAGGGCACCAAGGACATCTACGGCCACGAGCGCTTCGCCGGCGTGGCGACGCAGCTCTCCACCGAGCTGGAGCAGCGCCTCGGCAAGGAGGCCCGCCCGGTGATCCTCGGCCATGTGCAGCGCGGCGGCACCCCGACCGCGTACGACCGCGTGCTCGCCACCCGCTTCGGCTGGCACGCGGTGGAGGCCGCGCACCGCGGCGAGTTCGGCATGATGACGGCGCTGCGCGGGACGGACATCGCGATGGTGCCGCTGGGCGAGGCCGTGGAGACCCTGAAGACGGTCCCGGCCGAGCGGTACGACGAGGCGGAGTGCGTGCTCTGAGCGACACCCCTGTCCGACGAACCGCCCCCGGTCGCAGCCGCGGCCGGGGGCGGTTCTAGTCTGGTCGGGACAACCGGCACGAAACGGGGATGTCCCCAGCGGGAGTGAACAGATGGATCACAGCGGGCACGGCATGAACATGGATATGCCGCCGTTCACGCTGGGACGTGGGCTCCAGTTCTCCGCGGAGCCGTTCTTCCTCATCGGCTGCGTCCTCGCCATCGGGCTGTACGGGTACGCCGTGCTCCGTCTGCGCGGGCGCGGCGACAGCTGGCCGGTCGCCCGGACCGCCTTCTTCGTCGTCGGCGTGCTGAGCATCGCCCTGGTCATGTGCACCAAGCTCAATGACTACGGCATGGTCATGTTCAGCGTGCACATGGTGCAGCACATGGTGATCAGCATGTTGTCACCGATCCTGCTGCTGCTGGGCGCCCCGGTGACGCTGGCACTGCGCGCGCTCCCGGTCGCGGGGCGTGGCCGGACCGGCCCGCGCGAGCTGCTGCTCATGCTGCTGCACAGCCGCTACATGAGGGTCATCACGCATCCGGTCTTCACGATCCCGATCTTCATCGCCAGCCTGTACGCGCTGTACTTCACCCCGCTCTTCGACTTCCTGATGGGTTCGAAGACCGGGCACATCGCGATGATGGTGCACTTCCTGGCGGTCGGCCTGGTGTTCTTCTGGCCGATCATGGGCGTCGACCCGGGACCGCACCGGCCCGGCTATGTCATGCGGATGCTGGAGCTGTTCGCCGGGATGCCGTTCCACGCCTTCTTCGGCATCGCGCTCATGATGGCGTCGACGCCGATGGTGGAGACCTACAAGCATCCGCCGGCCTCGCTCGGCATCGACGCGCTGAGCGATCAGAACTGGGCGGGCGGCATCGCCTGGGCCTTCAGCGAGATCCCGTCGGTGCTGGTACTGATCGCGCTGGTCTTCCAGTGGTACCGCTCCGAGCAACGGACGGCGAAGCGCTCCGACCGGGCGGCCGACCGGGACGGGGACCAGGAGCTGCAGGCGTACAACGCCTATCTCGCCTCGTTGCAGGCACGCGGGCAGTAGCGGCGGGCATGCCTCCCGGGTGACGATGGCATCCACGGCCGCGTGGCCGACGAGGAGGGTGCGGGCATGTCCGGATCCACGAAGACCATGGGAATGATCACCGTGGTGGCCCTGGTCGTGGTCACCTGCTACACGGTGGCGCTGGGCAGCAGCGGCTGGCTCTGGTTCGGGTGGGTGGTGCTCGGTCTGATCACCCTCGCCATGGCCACGACGCGCGAGTCCTGAGCCGGCCCTCCCACCCGGTTCGGGACGAGCGGAGTCAGAAGCGGAAGACCGGCCCGGTGAGCGTGTCCGCCTCACAGGCGCTGGGGAACGTCTTCCGCCAGATGACGGGGCGCCCGTCCCACGCGCCGATGGCCGTGACCGTCACCGGGTCGTACTCCTTGGTGCACAGGTGCGGGTCGCCGGGCAGACGGTCCAGGTCGCCGGACGCCGCCACGAGCGCCGCGCAGGCGGTTGCCGCGTGAGGATGGCGCGCGTCCGGGGCGGGCGGGCAGGACAGCGCGACACCACGGATCCAGGTGTTCTCACTGCCCGAGACCGTGAGGAAGAGACCGCGGTCCGACGTGGGTTCCTCGGACCGGGCAGCCGCGGCGGGCACCGCGGTGGTCAGGGTGAGCAGGGCAGCGACGGCAAGGCTCGCGCGCAGGCGCATCGGGGATCTCCTGTGTCTCGGGAGGCGGGGTGGTCCGGGCTCGGGCCGGGTGCGTCTCAGCCGCGCGTCCCGGCCACCCCGGGATCCCGCTTCGGGACCCCCGCAAGGTGATCCCGGAAGTCCGTGCCGGGCAAGCAGCCGCGCCGCCGGTCCCACGGTCCAAGGCCGTCGGCGGGTCCGGCTGGAGTACCGCCCGGAGAAAGTGCCGCACCCGGACGGTTTCGGCCGGTGGGGCCCCGGGCGTCTTCCCGTTCTCCTGCCGTGCGACTCCTGACGTTCGGCCGAGGTGTCGCCGGACCGGCGGCCGGATCCGAGGAGCTCTTGTGACGCGGAACCATGTCAGGCCGGCCGCCGCCGTGATCGAGACGGTCCTGTTCGCCGCCGTCGCCGGCGGTTGTTCGAACAGTGGCGGCGGCAGCTCGTCGCCCTCCGGTGCCACACCGCCCGAGGCAGGCACGTACCCCTGCACCTGCACCCTCCACCCGTACATGACGGGTTCATTCGTCGTCCGGTGACGCGTATCTGTCCCCGCGCGGGCGCAACACAGGGGCCGGGCCCCGACGCACCCCTTCCCACCTGCGGTCGTACGCCGGGGGGCCGATCCCCCCGCCGGGCCTTCACGTTGCCGAACCCGTAGAGCAGTTGTGATTTGACTCTTGACAGGTGCGCATCATCACGCCACCTTGGGAGCGCTCCCACAATCAAGACTTGCACACAACGGCCGTCGCGCACCACGACGGTGAACCCTTCCCACGGCATCGGGTCCCGCACACCGCCCGGCTCCGCTCTGCATCACCGCGCCTCGACCTCCTCCACCCCACCCCTCCCCCACGACACCCGTCACTGGAGGATTTGTGTCGATATCTCGTAGAACGTTCAGCAGCGCCCCGGGCGGTGGTCTGCTCGCCATGGGCCTGTCCCAGGGACCGACCGGTCCGGCTTCGACGAGACCGACGACTGCAGCCACGCCACCAACACCGCCTGCGCCGACGCCTCGAAGGTCCCGGCGTACCTCGGTGACCCCCTTGCCTGGGGCGTCGAGCCCTGAACGGCCGCCCCGGGACCGGCGCACCGGGGCTCACCGTCCGCGTCGCCGTGGACCTGGCGGCGGGCATCGCGCCCGACCGGGCCGCCACGCCGCGCAACACCCCCACGAACCCGTCTGCGGGGCACCTCCGCGGACGTACGAGAGGAGCACGGAGCCGCAATGAGAATCAGAGGCACCACCCTGCACGGAGTACGCCGAAAACTGGCCGCGCTCTCCGCCCTGGCGATGGGCGCGGCGCTGGCGGTGGCCATACCCTCGCCGGCGTCGGCGGCAGCCCGGGTCGACAACCCGTACGTGGGTGCCACCGCGTACGTGAACCCCGACTGGTCCGCCAAGGCGGCGGCCGAACCGGGCGGCAGCGTGATCGCCGACGAGCCCTCCTTCGTCTGGATGGACCGCATCGCGGCCATCGAGGGCGCGGGCGGCGCGATGAGCCTGCGCGAGCACCTCGACACGGCCCTGGACCAGGGCGCGAACCTCTTCCAAGTGGTCATCTACGACCTGCCGGGGCGGGACTGCGCCGCGCTGGCGTCCAACGGCGAGCTCGGCCCCACCGAGCTCGGCCGGTACAAGACCGAGTACATCGACCCGATCGCCGCGATTCTCGCCGACCCGGCCTACGCGAGCCTGCGCATCGTCACCGTCATCGAGCCGGACTCGCTGCCGAACCTCGTCACCAACGCGGGCGGCACGGCCGGGTCGACCGAGGCGTGCGCGACGATGAAGGCGAACGGCAACTACGAGAAGGGCGTCGGCTACGCCCTGCACACCCTCGGTGCCATTCCCAACGTCTACAACTACATCGACGCCGCCCACCACGGCTGGCTGGGCTGGGACTCCAACTTCGTCCCGGCGGCCCAGGAGTTCAAGAAGGCCGCGACATCCGAGGGCGCCACGGTCGCCGATGTCCAGGGCTTCATCGTGAACACGGCCAACTACTCGGCCCTGAAGGAGCCGTACTTCAAGGTCACCGACACGGTGAACGGCACCACGGTGCGCCAGTCCAAGTGGGTGGACTGGAACTACTACGTCGACGAGCTCTCCTTCGCGCAGGCCCTGCGCACGGAATTGGTGAGCCAGGGATTCGCCTCCGACATCGGCATGCTGATCGACACCGCCCGCAACGGCTGGGGCGGTTCCGCCCGGCCCACCGGCGCGGGTCCGCTGACCGGCGTGGACGACTATGTCAACGGGGGCCGCGTCGACCGGCGCATCCACGCGGGCAACTGGTGCAACCAGAGCGGCGCGGGCATCGGCGAGCGGCCGGCCAGTGCCCCCGAGCCCGGCATCGACGCCTATGTCTGGGCGAAGCCGCCGGGCGAGTCGGACGGCAACAGCCAGCCCGTCGACAACGACGAGGGCAAGGGCTTCGACCGGATGTGCGACCCCACGTACACCGGTAACGGCCGCAACGGCAACAACCTGACCGGCGCCCTGCCGAACTCCCCGCTCGCGGGGCACTGGTTCTCAGCGCAGTTCCAGGAACTGGTGCGCAACGCCTACCCGCCGCTGAACGGCAGCGGCGGTGGCGACGACACCCAGGCCCCGAGCGCACCCACGGGTCTGAAGGTCACGGGCAGGACGAGTGGCAGTGTCTCGCTGTCCTGGACGGCGTCGACCGACAACGTCGGTGTGACCGCGTACGACGTCTACCGCGCGGGAGTCCGGGTGGGCTCCTCCGCGTCGCCCTCCTACACGGACACGGGTCTGACGGCCTCGACCACGTACAGCTACACGGTCAGGGCCCGGGACGCGGCCGGTAATGTCTCGGCGGCCTCCGCGGCGGTCTCGGCCACGACCGACCAGGGCGGCTCCACCGACGGCGGCACGCTCAAGGTCCAGTACAAGAACACCGACTCCTCGGCCACCGACAACCAGATCCGGATGGGTCTGCAGCTGGTCAACACCGGGACGGGTGCGGTGGATCTGTCGACGGTGAAGGTGCGGTACTGGTTCACGCCCGAGGCCGGTGCGAGCACCTTCGGCACCGCGTGCGACTACGCGGTGCTCGGCTGCGGCAATGTGACCCACGGCGTGTCCTCCTCGGGCGGTGCGGCCCCGGGGGCGAGCCACTACCTGGAGGTCGGCTTCGGCAGCGGCACGCTGGCCGCGGGCGCCTCGACCGGGGAGATCCAGCTGCGGCTCAACAAGAGCGACTGGTCGAACTTCGACGAGACCGACGACTACAGCCACGCCACCAACACCGCCTACGCCGACGCCTCGAGGATCGCCGTCTACACGGCCGGCACCCTCGTCTGGGGCACCGCTCCCTGACCCGGTCCCCCGTCGCCGTCCGGACGGACGGCGACGGGGCCGGGGCACCGGGCCGGGGACGGGCCCGGCACGGTCGCCCCCTGCCGCTCCCCCGGCAGGGGGCGACCGGCTCTCAGGCGGACTGGATCCCGGGCCGCCCCGCCTCGGTCACGAGCGAGGTGCGGGTCGAGACGGGGGCTCCGGGGGTGGTGACGTACGGAAGCACCCGGAAGTCCGCACGACAGCGCTCCGGGGTCAGCGAGCAGCGCACGTAGCCGCGCTGGAAGTTGGTGAACTTGATGTGCTCGTTGGCCGCGAGCAGTCGGGCGCCGGAGGGGTCCAGATCCATCCCGTCCTTCGTGGTGGAGATGGAGGAGCCGACGAACTCGACGCCGAGCGTGGGCGATCCGGGGTCGTCGAAGTCCTGTTTGAGATCGGCGGCGAGGTGGCGGTGCATGTCACCGGTGAGTACGACGGGGTTGCTCACGCTGCGGTCGGTGATCTCCTTGAACAGCCGTCGGCGCGCGTCCACGTAGCCGTCCCAGAAGTCCATCACGAAGGCCTGGCCGGGGCCGGGGTCGGTGTCGACCTGGGTCACGGGAATCTGCTGGGAGATCATGTTCCAGGTCGTGTCGGAACGTCCGAGGCCGTTGTAGAGCCACCGCTCCTGTTCGGGGCCGAGGATCGTACGGCCGGGTTCGAGCCGTTCGTCGCAGCCGCTCTTCGTTCCGTCGCCGCAGGGCTGGTCGTCGCGGAAGAGCCTCGTGTCGAGGATGTGGAACGTGGCCATGCGGCCGTAGCGCAGACGGCGGTACATCCGGGCCTCGAAGCCGTTCGGTTTGTTCGGCAGTCGCAGCGGCAGGTGCTCGTAGTACGCCTGGAAGGCAGCCGCGGCGCGTTGCCGGAAGACCGCCGGGTCCTGGTCGGGTTCGTTGTCGGCCTTGGACTTGTCGCGCGCCCAGTTGTCCTCGACCTCGTGGTCGTCCCAGACGACGGCGAACGGGTGGACCCGGTGGGCGGCGATGAGATCGGGGTCGAAGCGGTGCAGGGCGTGACGGTTGCGGTACTGGACGAGGTCCATCGGCTCGGGGCGCAGTTCGGCGGCGACGGGGACGTTGCGTACACCGCCCATGGCGTCGATGGCGTTCTCGTAGATGTAGTCGCCCAGGTGCAGGACCAGGTCGACGTCCTCCTCGGCGAGGTGCCGGTAGGCCGTGTAGAAGCCCTCGAACCACGCCTGGCAGGAGACGAAGGCGAAGTCGAGCTCCTTGGGGCGGCTGTGCGGCGGGGGTGCGGTGCGGGTGCGGCCGACGGGGCTGTGCACGCCGCCGGCGCGGAAGCGGTAGTAGTAGTGCCGGCCCGGCTGGAGTCCGGAGATCTCGACGTGGACGGAGTGGGCGAGTTCGGGCACCGCGCGGACGCGGCCCCGGCGTACGACGGACCGGAAGCGTTCGTCGCGGGCGACCTCCCACTGGACGTCGACGGAGTACGGCGGCATGCCTCCGGCGCCGTCGGGAGCCAGGGGCTGGGGAGCGAGGCGGGTCCACAGCACGAATCCGTCGGGCCAGGGGTCGCCGGAGGCGACTCCCAGGGTGAACGGGTCCTCGTGGAAGGGCGTGTCGCCCCGGGCGCTGCCTGCCGACAGGCCGGCAGCGGCAAGTGCCATCCCGACCGTTCCACCGAGCATCGCCCGTCTCTTGAATCCTCCGACGCCGCCTGACCCACTGTTCATTGGCATGAGACTCGTCCCTTCGTCGGGCGGGATCCCGTCCGGTACGAGGTGGGATCGGCACGTGATTTCACGTCCACCCATGTGGTAATCACAGGCTGAATATCACAGGGGAATCGCACGCCACAAGACCGCACACAGGTGGTCACAATGCCGTTCACAGTGGTTAGTTGGGGATACATCACCCCTTCCTTGAGACGACCGAGGGAGGGATCGGCAACACCCTTGACACCCCTGAGGGGGCCTCATAGTCTCCACGCCACAGAATTAACGTTAGATTTCACATGAGGAAAATCGGGGCGACGGAAGGACGTGCTCGTGTCCGGTTCCTCGGCGGCGGACGTGTCCGCCCCCGGCCCCGCCGGGGGCACGGCGGCCGACACTCCCGAAGACCGGGCGCTGCGGCCGTTCGGTCTGCGGTGCGAGCACCGCGCCACCCCGCTCGGGATCGACGAACCCGCGCCCCGGCTCTCCTGGCGGCTGGCCTCCGAGTACCGCGGGGACGACCCCGTGGCCTATCGGGTCCGTGTCGCCGAACACCCCGAGGACCTGGACGAAGGCGGTCAACTCCTCTGGGACACGGGACGGGTGTCCGATCCCGGCGCGCTCGCCGTCCAGTACGCCGGCCTCGCGCTCCGGGGCCGCACGCGCTATCACTGGCGGGTCTCCGTCTGGCCGGACGGGCCCTCCGCGCCCACCGAGGCGACGTCCTGGTTCGAGACGGCCTTCACCGACGCGGGGGCATGGCGGGCGTCGTGGATCGCTCACGACCCGCATCGGGTAGACGTCATGGACGCCCCCACCGAGGGCGAGTTCGCCCTCGACGACCACGGGCTCTCCCCGTGCCCCGTGCTGCGGCGCACCTTCACCGCCTCGCCCGGCACACACGCGCGGCTCCATGTCAGTGCGCGCGGCCTGTACGAGGTCCGGCTCAACGGCGTTCGGGTCGGCGACGCCGAACTCGCCCCCGGCTGGACCGATTACCGCAGACGCGTCCAGTACCAGACGTACGACGTGGGCGAGTTGCTGCGTGAGGGCGAGAACGTTCTCGCCGCGACCCTCGCCGACGGCTGGTGGAGCGGATTCGTCGGCTTCGAACCACGCAGGGCCGGAGCCCACTACGGCTCGTTCCCCCAGTTCCTGGCCGAACTCCACCTCACCGGCCCGGACGGCCGCAGCACCGCGATCGTCACCGACGACAGCTGGCGCACCGGCACGGGAGTCGTCCGTCACGCGGATCTGCTGATGGGTGAGTGTCATGACCTGCGGCACGCGGCCGACGGCTGGGAGCTGCCCGGGTTCGACGACTCCGGATGGCCCCCGGCCCTGATCACGGACACCGATCACCGATTGCTCGTGGCGTCCGTGGACGAGCCCGTACGGGCGATGGCCGAGTTGCGCCCGCGCTCGGTCACCCGAACGTCGGCGGACACCCATCTCGTCGACTTCGGCCAGAACCTCGCCGGACGGGTGCGGCTGCGGATCGCCCGACTGGCCCCCGGGGCCCGGGTGGTGATCCGGCATGCCGAGGCGCTGGACGCCTCGCACCGTCTGTACACGGCCAATCTGCGCACCGCCGCCGCGACCGATGTGCTCGTCGGGGACGGACGCCGCGACATCGTGTTCGAACCACGCTTCACGTACCACGGCTTCCGTTATGCCGAGATCAGTGGCGTCCCCGAGCTGGCCGAGTCCGATGTCGTCGCCGTGGCACTGCACAGCGACACCCCGTGGGCCGGGGAGTTCGACTGCTCGGACGCCGAGCTCCGACAACTCCACGACTGCGTGGCGTGGGGGCAGCGCTCGAACTTCGTCAGTGTGCCCACCGACTGTCCGCAACGTGACGAGCGGCTCGGCTGGCTGGCCGACGCGCAGGTGTTCCTGCCCACGGCCGCGCTGAACGCCGACGTCGCCGCGTTCTTCACGAAGTGGCTGCGCGATGTCGATGACGCCCGTACGCCCGACGGCGGCTTCACCAATGTCGCCCCGCGCCTCGTGGGGGTCGCCGACGAGGGAGCGCCCGGCTGGGGCGATGCGGGTGTCATCATCCCGTGGCACCTCTACCGCACCTACGACGACCCGCGGTTCCTCGAACGGGCGCTGGCCGGCATGTGCGCCTGGGTCGATCTGATTCATCGTCATAACCCGGAACTGGTCTGGCGCAAGCGGGTGGGGCCGCACTTCTCCGACTGGCTCGCCCCCGGCACCCCCACCCCGCGCGATGTCGTCGCCACGGCCTGCTTCGCGCACAGTGCCCGTCTCACGGCGCGGGCGGCCGATGTCCTGGGGCGGAACGAGACCGGGAACCACTACCACCGGCTGGCCGCCGACATCCGCCGCGCGTTCACCGAGCATTTCGTCACCGTCGGCCGGGGCGCCGACGGGCTCCCTGTCGTGCGTGTCGAAGGAGACACCCAGAGCGGCTATCTCCTCGCGCTGGGCTACGAGTTGCTGCCCGCGGAGCTGGTCGATCCCGCCGCGCACCGCCTCGCCGAACTCGTCGAGTCGGCCGGACCCGCCCTGCTGACCGGCTTTCTCGGGGTCGCGCTCGCCGCGCCCGTCCTCGACGCGCACGGCCGGGCCGATCTCGCCCATGCCCTTCTGCGCCGCGACGAAGTCCCCTCGTGGCGGTTCCCGCTGCGGCACGGCGCCACCACGATCTGGGAACGCTGGGACGGGTGGACACCCGGGGCGGGGTTCCGTGCTCCGTCGATGAACTCCTTCAACCACTACGCGCTCGGCTCGATCGGCGAATGGCTCTACCGCGGTGTCGCGGGCCTGGACCAGGTACCGGACTCCACCGGATACCGCCATCTGCGAGTACGGCCCCGCCCCGGCTCCCTGCGACACGCGAGCGCCCGTCACGCATCGGTCCGCGGCACCGTCGAGGTGGCCTGGGAAAGGAACGGCGGCCTGCTCGCGCTGCGCGTACGGGTGCCGCCCGGCGCCCTCGCCGACGTGCACGTGCCGACCACGGACCCCTGCTCGGTCCAGGAATCGGGGGCGGTCCCGAGCGCCGACGACCCCCACGTCACGTTGATCGCGACCCGCCCCGACCACGTTCTCTACCGCGTGTCCTCGGGCGTCTACCGCTTCTCCGCGGCCTGTCCGCCGGCCGACGACCCCGCCGGGACGCCGCACGCGGAATCTCTTCGGCCGTCGCCCACCCCGATCCCACGTACACCGGGAACGGCGGCGAAACCATCGTTCGCCCGTTCGCACGAGGAGGACACACCATGACGACGGGTTCTCACAGCCAAGCGGGCCGGAGCACGGTCGGACGCCGGGGATTCCTCCGGATCGGGGGCGGGGTCGCGGCACTCGCCGCTCTTCCCCCCGCGCTGACAGCCTGCTCCGATTCGAGCGGAGCCTCCGGCAAGCTGCGCATCGTCGGCGTCGCCGACCAGCAGAAGCCGATCGAGGAGCTCGTCGGGCTGTACCGCAAGTCCCGTCCCGGCGACGGGTTCTCCACCTCCTTCGCGCCCACGGACCAGGTGCAGACGGTGGTGCGCACCCAGCTCGCCGGGGGCAACGCCCCCGATGTGCATGTGCTCTATCCCGGCAGCGGCAGTGCCATGTCCATGGTCGAGCTGGCCAAGGCCGGGCTGCTCGCCGACCTGAGCGGCCAGTCGTGGACCAAGGAGGTCCCGGCGAACTTCCATCCGGCGTACCGGTACCAGGACAAGACGTATCTGTATTCGGCGGGCAGCAGCGTCATCGGCGCCATCTACAACAAGAAGGCCTTCGCCAAGGCCGGGGTCCGGCCGCCCGGGACGTGGGGCGAACTGCTCGACGTCTGCGCCGGGTTGAAGGCCAAGGGCGTGATCCCGATCGCGCTCGGCGCACAGACTGCCTGGGTCACCCAGCTGATCACCTACGCACTGGTGCCCAACGCGGTCTACGCGAAGAACCCCGGCTTCGACGCCGAGATGGCCGCGGGAAGGGCTCATTTCCGCGGCTCCGGGTGGGCCGACGCGATGGGCAAGTACAAGGAGTTGCAGCGCCGGGGCTTCTTCAACGACAACCCCAACGGGACGACGTACGAGCAGCAGACCTCGATGGTCGCGAGCGGCAAGGCGGCCATGGCCGTCCAGGTCTCCGCCGTGCTCGCCAACTTCCGGCAGGCCGCCGGGACACCGGACGATCTCGGCATGTTCCCGTTCCCCGGCGGTGACGACGCGGCGCGTCTGTGGATCCCGGCCGGCATCGTCGTCGGTCTCGGCGTCTCCGCGCGGTCCGAGAAGGCAGCCGGGGCGAAGGCCTTCATCGAATTCCTCGGGGAACAGAAGAACGTCGACCGCTGGGCGCAGTCCGTGGCCGCGATCCCGTTCAAGCGCGACGCGTCCACCAGGATCGACCCCGTCCTCGACGGCTTCCTGCCCGTCATCGACGACAACCGGGCCGTCCCGTTCATGGACCAGAGCTGGCCCAACGCCGAGGTCCAGCCCGCCCATTTCGCCGCCGTACAGAATCTGCTCGCGGGCAGGACGGATGTCGACGGCGCACTGGGACAGATGGACGAGGCCTACGGGAAGAAGTCGTGACGAGGACCTCCCGGAGGCCGGTCCCCGGCACGGCCGGCAAGGTCGCGGGCCCGTCCGCCGACCCGGTCCGCCGCGTCCGGCGCCGCGATCACACCACCCCGCCGTGGATCTTCGTGGTCCCGGCGCTCGTCGTGTACGGCGTCGTCGTCCTGTACCCCAGCCTCGCCGGGGTGATGTACGCCTTCACCGACTGGTCCGGCATCGGCGGCTTCTCCTTCACCGGGCTGGACAACTTCCGCACCCTGCTGGACGACAGCCGGGCCCTGGAGTCCGTCAGCAACACCCTGCTGCTCACCATCGCCGTGGTCGTCGTCCAGAACGGCGTCGGCCTGTTGCTCGCGCTCGGCGTCCACACCAACATCAGGTCCCGCGCCCTGCTGCGGCTGGTCTTCTTCGCGCCCGCCGTCGTCAGCCCCGTCATGGTCGCGATCCTGTGGAAGTACGTCTACAACCCCGACAACGGCGCGGGCCTCAACGGCGTCCTCGGTGCGATCGGACTCGGCGGTCTGCGCCAGGACTGGCTCGGAGATCCCTCGCTCGCCCTGTGGTCCGTCGCGGCGATGGTCGTGTGGCAGTACGCCGGCTACTCGATGGTCGTCTTCCTCGCCGGTCTCCAGGGCGTCCCGGCCGAACTCCACGAGGCCGCGAGGATCGACGGCGCCGATTCCTGGCAGCGCTTCCGCCATGTCACCTGGCCGCTGCTGGCCCCGGCCCTGACGATCAATCTCATGCTGTCCACCATCGGTGGTCTCAAGCTCTTCGACCAGGTCTACGCCGCCACCAACGGCGGCCCCGGCACCGCGAGCGAGACGCTGTCGACCGTGCTGTACAAGGAAGCGTTCGTGTACGGGAAGTTCGGCTACAGCACCGCCGTCGCCCTCGTCCTCGCGTTGTTCGTCGCCGCGGTCTCCCTGGTCCAGCTCCATCACCTGCGCGCGAGGGAGGTCACCGCGTGAGCACCGCACCGCCCCGAGGTCCCGTGGGACGGAAACCCGAGCACGCGGGGCGCCGACCGCGCTACGGGCGATACGTCCTCGAACTGGTCATGATCGCGGTCGCCGTGGTGTTCCTGTTCCCGGTGTACGCCCTGATCACCCTGGCGATGAAGGACCCCCGGCAGATCTCGGAGTCCCCCCTCTCGCTCCCCTCCCCGCCCACTTTCGCCAACTTCGGCCATGCCTGGTCCTCCGCGTCCCTGGGGCCCGCCCTGCTCAACAGCACGATCATCACCGTCGCGAGTCTGCTGCTCCTGGTCGTCCTGGGCTCCACGGGGGCCTACTGCCTCGCGCGGCGTGCCCGCGGCCTCGGCTACGGGGTGTACATCCTCTTCCTGCTGGGCATCGTGCTGCCGTTCCAGCTCGGCATGATCCCGCTCTACGAACTCGTCGACGATCTGGGCTGGCTGGGCACCTACCAGGGCATGGTGTTCTTCTACACGGGCATCCAACTGCCCTTCACCGTCTTCCTCTACACCGGATTCATCCGGGCCCTGCCGCAGGACTACGCACAGGCCGCGCTCATCGACGGCTGCAACCACCGGCAGGCGTTCACCCGGATCGTCTTTCCCCTGCTGCGCCCGATCACCGGCACCGTGATCATCCTGAACGCCGTGTTCGTCTGGAACGACTTCTTCACCCCGCTGCTGTACCTGGGCGGCTCGGGCAAGGAGACCGTGCCCGTCGGTGTGTTCGCGTTCGTCGGCCAGTACGTCTCCGACTACGGACTCGTCTTCGCCGGACTGGTACTGGCGGCGCTGCCGATCCTGGTGGTGTTCGTACTTCTCCAGCGCTATGTGATCAAGGGCTTGGCGGGCGGTCTCAAGGGCTGAGGACATCTCATGACACACCCGGTGCATCCGTCGCTTCCCCCGAGCATCGCCGCGATCCTCGCGGAACCCCCGCGTGCCTTCTCGCCCACGGCCATCTGGTGGTGGAGCGGGGAACGGCTCGACCGCACACGGCTGCGGTCCCAGCTGGAACGGTTCGCGGAAGGCGGCGTGCACAACCTCGTGCTCCTCAATCTGGCGCCGTCGGGTCCCCTGTTCGGCTCCGACGCCGACGACCCGCCTTTCATGTCCGACGCGTGGTGGGATCTGCTCGACGGCGTGTGCGACGACGCCGGCGAACTCGGCGTCAGCCTGTGGTTCTACGACCAGCTCGGCTTCTCCGGCGCGGACCTCCAGGCGCGTCTGGTCGACGAGCACCCCGCGCACGCCGGCCGCCGGCTCGTCCGGCTGTGTGCCGTCGTCGATTCCGCGGCGATGCCGACCGGTGAGCTGCGGTGTCCCCCGGACGGACGCCCGCTGGCGGGCCGCGCCGAACCGGTCGACGCCGTCGGCCGGACCGTCGGCCCGGCGGTCCCGGTCGCGGTGGACGACGGGGTGGTGCGGGCGCCGGGCGCGGGCCGCTGGCGCCTGACGCTCCATCATCACGTGCCGCTCGGCTTCGACTACCTCGGCACCCGGGCGTGTGCGGCGCTGCTGGACCGGGTGCACGGCGAGTTCGAGCGCCGGCTGGGCGACCGGCTGGGTACCGTCGTCGTGGGCTCGTTCCAGGACGAGCTGCCGTCCCTGCCCACCTGGTCCCCCGGTTTCACCGACGCCTTTCTCCGTCTGCGCGGTTACGACATCACCGCACGGCTCGACGCCCTGTACGACGACAGCACGGATGCGGACGCCCACCGGGTCCGGCGCGACTACCAGGTGACCCGGGCCGAACTGGCCGAGGAGGCGTTCTTCCGGCCGCTGGCGGCCTGGCACGACCGGCACGGCCTGCTCATCGGCTGCGACCAGCAGGACCCGGCGCGTGCCGGACACCCCGTCGCAGGTGTGGAGCTGTACGCCGACTACGCGCGCACCCACCGTTGGTTCTCGGCCCCCGGCTCCGACCACCACGGGGACGCCCGCATCCACTCCTCGCTCGCCCATCTCCACGGCCGCCCCCGCACCTGGATCGAGGCCTTCCACTCCACCGGCTGGGGCGGCACACCGGAGGAGACGTTCGACTGGCTGCTGCCGTGGCTCCGCGCCGGAGCGACCCTCTACAACCCGCATGCCGTCTACTACACGACCAAGGGCGGCTGGTGGGAGTGGGCACCGCCCGCGACGGACTGGCGTCAGCCGTACTGGCGCCACCATCGTGTCTTCGCCGATGCCGTGACCCGGCTGTGCGCGATCCTGAGCCTCGGCCGCCATCTGTGCGACACCGCGATCCTGCTGCCGACCACCACGGCCCAGGCCGGTACCGCGCCGGACGGAATCACGGGCGCGGCGAGGCGGGCCCAGGCGACGTATCTGGAACTCGTCGGCGACATGGCCTGGTTCCGCACCCGTCCGGGTCTCATGGACCGACTCGGCCTCGACGCCGACGTCATCGACGACGCGTCCCTGGCACGCGCCCGGGTCGCGGCATGTGACGGCGACGTGCGGCTGAGGGTCGCGAACGAGGCGTACGCCACGGTCGTGCTGCCCGCGTGCACGGTCCTGGAACAGGAGACGGCACGGCGTCTCGTCGAATTCGTGCGGGCCGGTGGGAAGTTGATCGCGGTCGGCGCCCTCCCCGAGCACGTCGTGGGCCCCGGCCCGGACACGGTGCCGGCCGAGCTGCGCGCGTGCTTCGCGGACGGCAGGGCCCTCTTCGTCGCCGGAACGGACGATCCGACGGGTTCACTGGCCGCCGCGCTCACGGGACCGCACCCGGTGGTCCGGGCCCCGGTCCCCGCGCTCGCGCGTCGAGCGGAGGGCGCCACGGTGGTGTTCCTGACCGCGGGATCCCCACGGGCCACCCGGGCGGCCGTCGCGGCACCCGACGAGCGCGGTGCCGCACTGGGCTGGCTGGATGCCCGGTACGACTTCGACCCCGACCGCTACGCGCGCCGCGCACGGGTACGGGTGCGGGTGCCGGACGCGGTGGGCCCGGCCCTCCTCGTCGACCCCTTCGGCGGCGCGCCCCGGACGTTGCCGGTACGGCCCGTCGACGACGCCGGATACGCCGAGGTCGATGTGCCCTTCGACCGGGGGCCCGCGGCGTTGCTGGTGATTCCGGACCGCGCCGGGGAGGCGGCCCCGACCGAGGTGTCCGGGACGCCCGGTGTCGCGTCGGCCGTCACCACCGTCGGGATCCCTCCGGAGGCGGAGTGGGACATGACACTCGTCCCGACCCTCGACAACACCTGGGGCGACTTCGCCCGACCCGCCACCGGCCCGCCCGGCGGCCCGGCCGTCACCGAGTACCGGACCTTCCGGCACCGGGTGGAAGCGGCCGGGGAGGACGGCGTACGGGACGGCTGGGCCCTGCCGGACCGAGCCGACCAGCAGGCCGGGGACACGGTCCACGCGACCTTCGGTCCGCACGCGCTGCTGCTCCGCGACGACGCCGGAACCGACGGCGCGTCGACCCTCGTATGGTCCGACACCCTGGGAGTGCGCAAGGACCCTGTCCACCGTGCCGTGCTGGGGCCCAAAGGGCATGTGCCGGAGGAGTTCGTCCACATCGGCCCCTCGGCCGCCGGACGGACGGCGCTGCTGTGCACGGAGTTGTTCCTCGACAAGGACTTCGACGGACATCTCGCGGTCGGTGCCGCGGCGGCGAAGCGGGTCCGGATCGACGGTGCGCCCGTCGCGCTGGACGACGGGGGCCACCTCGCGATGGGGCCGCTGCGGCTGGAGTCGGGCCGCCACCTGCTCGAACTGGAACTGACGCCCGATCAGGACTGTGCGCTGCGGGCGCATGTGGCACTCGTACGCGATCCGGGGCGCTACCGGCGCCCGGAGTGGATTCACGCTGCCGGACCGATGCGCACGACGCTGCGTCTGGCGGCCCTCCCCGTCCGGGCCGTCGTCCAGGTCGCCGCGCGGGTGCCATGTCTCCTGCGCGTCAATGGACATGTCGTGGGCAGACAGGGCGGGTTCGATCCGTACGCCGAACACGCGGTGCCCCGCGTGCGACGGCATGACGTGACGGCGGCCCTGCGCATCGGTGACAACGACATCACGGTCGATGCGTCGGGCGGCGGCGACCGCGCGGTCCTGGTGGACGCGGCCTTCGACGACGGGAACGGCGACCGGGTCGCGACCCTGCACAGCGATGCCCGGTGGTGGGCCGGGAGCGGGCGGGGACGCGTGCCGGTCGCGGTGCGTCGCGAGCCGGTGGGTGACCCGGCCGCCCTGTATCTGCGTCGCCGCCCTCATCCGCTGCCGGGCGCCGCGTGGCTGGACCCGGATGCGGACGACGGCACGGTGGTGCCGGTCCGGTTCGCCGTACCGGGGCGCCGGGGAGCGGTCGAGTGGCTGTGGTGGGAACTGCCGCCCGGGGCGGTCGGGCTGACGGTCCGCGTGTACGGCGAGGCGACGGTCTTCGTGGACGGCTGCGAGTGCGATGCGGCGGTCACCGCCATCGACGCCCGGGGCATGCGGACCGTCACGGTCGGCCTCGCGACCGGTGCACCCTGCGGCCCTCGGACCGCGGCCCTGCGTGTCCGGACGCTTCCCGGTCGTGAGGGAGGCGCCGCCCTGGCCGGTCCGGTGCGCTGCGAGGTCGGCCCCGGGAGGATTCGCCTCGGCGACTGGGAGACGCGCGGCCTCGCCGAGTACAGCGGCGGCGTGCGGTACCGCCGGTCGGTGAACGTCCCCGCAGGCGTCGCGGAGGGTCCCGTGTCGCTGGATCTCGGCCGGGTCCGGGGGACGGCGGAGGTGCGCGTCGGTGACGTCGGGGCCGGGGTGCGGGTGTGTTCCCCGTACGTGTTCGATCTGACGGGTCTGGTCGGGCCCGGGGCCAATACCCTCGACATCACCGTGTTCGGGACGCTGGCACCTCACCTGGACGCGGCGAGCCCGACCCACTTCGTCTTCCCGGGACAGCGGGTCAGCGGACTGCTGGGTCCCGTCCGGCTGCGAACCGGTGGTGGCGAGGGGGGCGAGGTGCGGGTGTGACGCCGTCGTGGTCGCCGGCCCGGAGCGGAGGGCCGAGCTCCGGGGATGTCAGCGGCGGCCACTACGGTCGTGTCCATGGAACAAAAACCTGCCCGGCGCTTCGATCCTCCGCCCGGCCGGATCGCCCATGTCGGCGGTATCGAGTCCCTCGTGCTCGACGGGCATCACCACTGCTTCGGCTTCGAGTGCGGCAGCGACACCGTCCTGTCGCCGCTGATCGACGGCCCGGAGGCGATGGCGGCCTTCGCGAGCGAACACATGCGGCAGACGACCGCTCCGCGGCCCGCGGCCCGTACCGGGGCAGGGCGCTTGCGTTCGTCCTGTTCAGCGGAACCACGTTCAGTCATGATGAAGCGTCAGCAGCCGGCCCGCTCCCCAGTTCCTGAGGGCTGTCCCGTAGAACCGCGCAGAAGCCGCCGCTCGCCGAGGAAGCCGGGCCCGGCGTGATCCGAACGAGAGGCCCCAGGAGCCGCCCCGTGTTCTATTACGTGCTCAAATACGTCATCCTCGGGCCGCTGCTACGGCTGTTCTTCCGGCCCAGGATCGAGGGCCTGGAACACATTCCGAAGGACGGCGCGGCCATCGTCGCCGGGAACCATCTGTCGTTCTCCGACCATTTCCTGATGCCCGCGATCCTGAAACGGCGCATCACGTTTCTCGCCAAGGCCGAGTACTTCACCGGACCGGGGGTGAAGGGGCGGCTGACCGCCGCCTTCTTCCGGAGCATCGGGCAGATTCCGGTGGACCGGTCCGGCAAGGACGCGGGGAAGGCGGCTATCCGTGAAGGGCTCGGGGTTCTGGCCAGGGGCGAGTTGCTGGGGATCTATCCGGAGGGCACCCGCTCGCACGACGGACGGCTCTACAAGGGCAAGGTCGGCGTGGCCGTGATGGCGATCACCGCGCAGGTGCCGGTGGTGCCGTGCGCGATGGTCGGTACGTTCGAGATCCAGCCGCCGGGACAGGTCGTCCCGCGGATCAGGCGGGTCACCATCCGCTTCGGCGAACCGTTGGACTTCTCGCGCTACGCCGGTCTGGAGAACCAGAAGGCGGCGATCCGGGCCGTCACCGACGAGATCATGTACGCGATCCTCGGCCTCTCCGGACAGGAGTACGTCGACGAGTACGCAGCCAAGGTGAAGGCCGCACAGGACGAGCAGGACGCGCAGCCGCAGAAGTTCCCGAAGCTGCGACGCCGACGGCGAATCCGCGCTCGGTGAACTCCGCTGGTCCGGGCTCCGGCCTCGGCCTAGCGTGCTCCTCATGAGCAAGGGAAGCGCATGGGTTCTGGGAGCGACGGGACAGATCGGGCGGGCCGCCGTGCAGGCGCTCGTCGAGGACGGCTGGGAGGTGACGGCCGCTTCGCGGGGCGGCGGGCGGGACGCGGGGTGGGACGACGCGGTGCGCGCGACGGCTCTCGACCGGGACGCGGACGGGGCGCTCGCGGCGGCACTGGGTGAGGGCTGTGACGTACTGGTCGACATGGTGGCCTACGGCGGGGGCCACGCCCGTCAGCTGACCGGTCTCGCGGACCGGATCGGTTCGGCGGTGGTCATCTCCAGCGGCGCGGTGTACGAGGACGACCGGGGCCGCGGCTTCGACACCCAGGACGAACCCGACGGGTCTCCGCGATACCCCGTGCCGATCCCGGAGACCCAGCGCACCGTGGCGGCCGGCGACGCCACCTACGGGACCCGGAAGATACGACTGGAGCAGGATCTGCTGGCGGCGGGGGACGCGCTGCCGGTGACGCTGTTGCGGGCCGGCGCGATTCACGGGGTGCACTGCCGGTCGCCGCGCGAGCTGTACTTCGTGAAGCGGCTTCTGGACGGCCGCGGGCGGCGGGTGCTCTCGTACGACGGGACGTCCAGGTTCCACCCGGTCCATGTCTCCAATCTGGCCGAGCTGATCCGGCTCGCGGCCGGCCGGCCCGGTTCGCGGGTGCTCAACGCCGGGGACCCGCAGGCGCCGACGGTCTCGGAGATCGGCGAGGCCGTCGACGCGGTGTTCGGCCGGAGGACCGAGACCGTGCTGATGGCGGGCGCGCCCGGTGAGGACGGCGTCGGCTCGACGCCGTGGAGCGCCGCCCATCCCATCGTGTACGACATGACGGCCGCGGAGCAGGAGCTCGGATACCGGCCGGTGACGGGCTATGCGCAGTCGCTTCCGGCGACGGTCGAGTGGATCTGCGCGCAGTTGGAGGGAAGGGACTGGAGGGAGGCCTATCCCGTCATGCTGCGGGCGTACGGGGAGAAGCTCTTCGACTACGCGGCGGAGGACGCCTGGCTGGCGACGTACGACCGGAAGGGATGAGACGGACCCCGCACACGGGAACGGGCGGCCGGGGGTTCGAGACCACCGGCCGCCCGTTTCCGTCGGCTGTGAGTGCTACGGCTTCGGCGTGGCGTGCGGGGCGCACGTCACATCGTCGCGGTCGGTCCCACCCGTGAGCAGGTAGGTGTCCACCCGCTCGTTGATGCAGGGGTTGACCAGACCGGTGACGCCGTGCGAACCGGCGTCCCGCTCCGTGATGAGGCGCGAGCCCTTGAAGCGCTTGTGCAGTTCGACGGCGCCCTCGTACGGGGTGGCGGCGTCACGCGTGGACTGCACGATCAGCACCGGCGGCAGACCCTTGCCGGTCTTCACGTTCAGCGGGGTCTGCTGCTTCGCCGACCAGGTCGCACAGGGCAGGTTCATCCAGGCGTTGGCCCAGGTCATGAACGGGTATTCCTTGTGCAGCCGGCTGTTGTCGCGGTCCCACTTCTGCCAGCTGGTGGGCCACTTGGCGTCCGTGCACTCGACCGCCGTGTACACGGCGTTGCCGTTCTCCGAGGAGATGTTCCCGGCGGTGTCGGACATGTCCGGGCCCGCCGCGTCGACCAGAGCCTGGGTGTCGCCGCCCCGGTAGGCGCTCCAGATCCGGGCGACGGGCGCCCAGGAGGAGTCGTAGTACGGCGCGCTCTGGAAGAAGCCGATGAGCTCGGCGGGGCCGACGACGCCGCCGATCGGGTTCTTCTTCGCGGCGGCGCGCAGTTCCAGCCACGCCTGCTCGACCTTCGCGGGGGTGTCGCCGATGTGGAAGACGGAGTCGTTCTTGGCGACCCATGCCTTCCAGTCGTCCCAGCGCTTCTGGAAGGCGATGTCCTGGTTCAGGTTGGCCTGGTACCAGATGTTGTCCTTCGCCGGGTTGACGACACTGTCGACCACCATGCGACGGACGTGGGTCGGGAAGAGCGTGCCGTAGACCGCTCCCAGGTAGGTGCCGTAGGAGACGCCCAGGTAGTTGAGCTTCTCCTCACCGAGAGCGGCGCGGATGACATCCAGGTCGCGAGCGGTGTTCGGCGTGGTCATGTGCGGCAGCATGTCGCCGCTGCGCTGGGCGCAACCGTCCGCGTATTCGGCGGCGAGCTTGCGCTGGGCGCGCTTGTCGGCCTCGGAGTCGGGTACGGGGTCGGCCTTGGGTGCCTTGACGAACTCCTGGGGGTCGACACAGGAGATCGGCGCGGAGTGGCCGACGCCGCGAGGGTCGAAGCCGACGAAGTCGTACGCCTTCGCCGTGTTCGCCCAGATCGGGTTCTTGTTGGTGATCCGGGTCGGGAACCGCATCCCCGAACCGCCGGGGCCGCCAGGGTTGTACAGCAGGGCGCCCTGTCGCTCGTCCTTCGTGCCGGTGCTGACGTGCCGGTCGACGGCGATCTTGATCTGCTTGCCGTCGGGCCTGGCGTAGTCGAGCGGCACGGTCACCCAGCCGCACTGGATCGGCTTGGCCAGGGCCCAGTCGGCCGGACAGTCCTTCCAGTCGATGCCGGACCTGGCCGCCCGTGCCGCGGCGACCTGTACGCCACGCGCCTCGGAACCGTTGTGATGACGGCCTTCGGCCGTGGCCGCCGGTGCGGTCACCGCGCCCGCTATGAGCGTGCCCGCGATCAGAGCGCCGGCTGAGCCGAGCACTGCTGTGCGTCTCAAGTGGAACCTCCCCCACATCTGAAGCGCCGCCGGTGGCGGCGCGTTTCGTTACATGACCTCCCGCGGATCCTGTCGTCTGTGAGGTTCCTGAGAACAGGCCGTACGCACACTTCTTTACCGAATCGATAACCGGACACCCGTGTCCCGCTGAGCGGTGTTCATTCCGCTGAGGCACCGAGTACGTCGTTCATCGCGCTGTCCAGGGTGGCGCGCAGCAGACGGGCGTCGGGAGCGAGGGCCGTCACCAGCACGGCCGGTCCGGCGAGCGGGGTGAGGACGGCGGTCGCTCCCAGCAGGCGCACTTCGGGGCATTTGTCGTCGAACGACGGGTCGACGAGCAGAAGTTGACCGACAGCACGGTGCCCGCCCAGGACGGCCGGACCGTCCCAGCCGCCGGGCGCTCCTGGACCGTACGCCGTCTGCTGGTCGATCAGCGGGCGGCCGGCGCGGTGCACGGTGAGACGGCTGGTGAGGGTGCCGCTGCTCTCGCCGTGGCGGCCGAGGATCTGCTCGTCGCGCAGCACCAACCGTGCGGTGGGGGCGAGTTCGACCCGTGTGGTCATGCGCAGGGAGCTGCCGTGCGCCGAGACGAGCTGCTCCGGCAGCCAGCGGAGCCGGCCCCGCTCCCCCACGCTCAACTCGATGTCGTAGGTGGCGGGTTCGGCAGCCTTGCCCGTCCCCGGCAGGGCTACGGTCGCCGCCGCCGAGTCGACGGTGAGCCATGCGTCCTCCTCCACCCGGGCCTCGATGGCGAGCCGGTCGCCGCCGAGCGGCGCGCTCATGGCCCCGACGACGGTGACCCGGGC
The DNA here is from genome assembly GCF_044754145.1 of Streptomyces sp. NPDC093149. Classification (NCBI taxonomy): domain Bacteria; kingdom Bacillati; phylum Actinomycetota; class Actinomycetes; order Kitasatosporales; family Streptomycetaceae; genus Streptomyces; species Streptomyces sp. NPDC093149. The sequence continues at coordinate 204,603 of NZ_JBIVON010000010.1, read as the reverse complement.
GTACGGCCGGCGCGGGGCCCTGGTCCGGCGCAGGGCGAGCGGTCCGTCGCTCTCCAGCACGGGGAGCGAGGTGGCGCCCCGGCTGTCGACGGCCGCGCCGATCCTGGCGACGGCCCGGACGCTCACGCGGTCCAGGCGGCGAGCCGCCCCCGTACCCAGTCCGCGACGGGCCCCACGCCCTTGCCGGAGGTGAGCGAGGTGAGGACCACGGGGAGCGGGCCACGCTGCCGAGCGGCATCGTGGGCCATCCGGTCCAGATCGGAGCCGACGTACGGGGCGAGGTCGGTCTTGTTGATGACGAGCAGGTCCGAGGTGGTGACACCGGGGCCGCCCTTGCGCGGGACGTCGTCGCCGCCTGCGACGTCGATGACGAAGATCTGGGCGTCGACCAGTCCCTTGGAGAAGGTGGCGGTGAGGTTGTCGCCGCCGGATTCGACCAGGATCAGATCGAGCGGCCCGACGGTGTCCTCCAGGTCCTCGACGGCTTCGAGGTTGGCGGAGATGTCGTCCCGGATGGCGGTGTGCGGACAGGCGCCGGTCTCCACCGCCTGGATGCGTTCGGGCGGCAGGACGGCATGGCGCAGCAGGAAGGCGGCGTCCTCCCTGGTGTAGATGTCGTTGGTGACCACGGCGAGGGAGAGCTGGTCGCGCAGGGCGCGGCAGAGGGCGGCGACGGTCGCGGTCTTGCCGGAGCCGACCGGTCCGCCGAGCCCGATGCGCAGGGCGCGGTGGGTGCCGTCGGGTCGGGCGGCATCGGTACTCACGGCGGCGGGTCCGTGCTGGGTGTGGTCGAGGTGCATGTGCGGCTCCTGGTCGTTGCGGGGCTACGAGGCGAACAGGCGGACCGGCCAGGCCGCGTGTGCCTCGGCGGTGATGTCGAGGAGGGGGGCGGAGAGGGCGGGGAGCGCGTCGACGGGTCCGTGCGCCGCGGCGGCGGCCTGTTGGGCGATGTGGTCGAGTTCGGGCGCGAGTCGGGCGAGGACGGCGGTGGCCTCGAAGGGGTCGAGGGAGAGCAGGCGGACGACGGCGGTGGCGGGTCCGCTGACGGTTTCGTGGGCGACGCAGTAGGCGGCGTCCTCGGGCCCGAGTCCCGCCGCGCGGGCGGTGAGGCCGAGCACGACGGGCTGGTGGGCCCCACGCGGCCTGCACCTGGCGAGCGCGGCGAGTTCCGGACTCGGCCAGATGGCACCGGCCGCCCGCATCAGTTGCCGTCCGAGCCTGCGCGCGACGGCACGCAGCGCGGGCGACGGGGTGCGGGCGTCGGCGGCTTCGTCGAGCAGGAGCGGGTCGTGGCCGTGGGCGGCCGCCGCGGCGAGTGCGGCGGCCGTGAGTGCGGTGGTGTGCAATCGGCCCCGGCAGAACTCCGCAAGGTCCTCGGCGTCACGGATGCGTCCTTCCTTCACGGCCGGCTCGGCGCCTCCGGAGTGGGCGTGGCCACCGGCGGGGAACCGGCCGTCGGCGAGGACGAGCAGGGCTGCACGGGTCATCGCACGGTCCGCATCAGAAGAGGAAGTAACGCTGGGCCATGGGCAGTTCGGCGGCCGGTTCCGGCTCGACGGGTTCGCCGTCGATCGTCACGGCGAAGCTGTCGGGATCCACATGGACCTGCGGCAGCGCGTCGTTCTCCCGCATGTCGGCCTTCGTCACACCACGCGTGCTGGTGATCGGCACGAACCGCTTCCCGAGAGCGAGGCGCTCGGGAAGCCCGCCCTCGATGGCCGCGTGCGCGACGAAGTTGAACGAGTTGGCCGCGGGGGAACGGCCCACCGCTCCGAACATCGGGCGGGGCAGCACCGGCTGCGGGGTCGGGATGGAGGCGTTGGCGTCGCCCATTTGCGCGTACGCGATCTGGCCGCCCTTGATGACGGTCTGCGGCCTGACGCCGAAGAACGCCGGTTCCCAGAGAACCAGATCCGCGAGTTTTCCCGTCTCCACCGACCCGATCTCCTGGTCCAGGCCCTGGGCGACCGCCGGATTGATGGTGTACTTGGCGACGTAGCGACGCACCCGGTGGTTGTCGGCCCGCCCGTCGCCGGGCAGTGCGCCACGGCGCCGCTTCATGACATGGGCGGTCTGCCAGGTACGCAGGACGACTTCGCCGATGCGCCCCATCGCCTGGGAGTCGGACGAGATGATCGAGACGGCCCCCAGGTCGTGGAGGATGTCCTCGGCCGCGATGGTGGACGGCCGGATCCGCGACTCGGCGAAGGCGAGGTCCTCGGGCACGGCCGGGTTGAGGTGGTGACAGACCATCAGCATGTCGAGGTGTTCCTCGATGGTGTTGACGGTGTGCGGCCGGGTCGGGTTGGTCGAGCTGGGCAGGACGTTCGGCTGGGAGACGACGCCGATGATGTCGGGGGCGTGCCCGCCGCCGGCGCCCTCGGTGTGGTAGGCGTGGATGCAGCGCCCGGCGATGGCCGCGAGGGTGTCGGCGACGAATCCGGCCTCGTTGAGGGTGTCGGTGTGAATGGCGAGCTGGGCGCCGGTCTCCTCGCAGACGCTCAGGCAGGCGTCGATGACGGCAGGGGTGGCGCCCCAGTCCTCATGGATCTTGAATCCGAGTGCACCGGAGCGCAGTTGGGAGTGCATGGCCTCGCGCGACATCGTGCTGCCCTTGCCGAGCAGACCGATGTTGACGGGGTAGGCCTCCAGAGCCTCGAACATGCGGGCGAGGTGCCACGGGCCCGGGGTGATGGTGGTGGCCCTGGTTCCCTCGGCCGGTCCGGTTCCGCCGCCGACCAGGGTCGTGACGCCGGAGGAGAGCGCCTGGTCGATCAGGGTGGGCGAGATGAAGTGGACATGGGCGTCGATGGCGCCCGCAGTGAGGAACTTGCCGTTGCCCGCGATGATTTCGGTCTCGGGGCCGATGACCAGATCGGGATGGACACCGTCCATGGTGTCGGGGTTGCCGGCCTTGCCGATCCCGGTGATCCGGCCGTCCCGGATGCCGAGGTCCGCCTTGACGATGCCCCAGTGGTCGATGAGCACGGCTCCGGTGATGACGGTGTCCGGAGCTCCTTCCGCGCGGGTCGTGCGCGCCTGGCCCATCGACTCGCGGAGCACCTTGCCGCCTCCGAACACGGCCTCGTCGCCCGCGAGTCCGGGGCCGCCCGAGCGGTCCTCGTCGATCTCGACGAGCAGATCGGTGTCGGCCAGCCGGATGCGGTCCCCTGTCGTGGGGCCGAACAGATCGGCGTGGACGGCGCGGTCGAGTTCAGCCATCGAGGGCACCTCCGGTCTCGCCGCGCAGGCCGGGCACGATGCGCCGCCCGGCGAGCGGAACGAGTTCGATGTCGACGGGGATACCGGGTTCGAAGCGCACTGCGGTCCCGGCGGCGATGTTCAGTCGCAGGCCGTGGGCGGCCGGACGGTCGAAGTCCAGACCCGGATTGGCTTCGGCGAAGTGGTAGTGCGAGCCGACCTGGACGGGCCGGTCGGCGGTGTTGAGAACAGTGAGGCGGGTGACGGCACGGCCCTCGTTGAACGGCACGGGCCCGTCCCCGTAGAGGATCTCTCCGGGAATCATCGTCGCCACGCCCGGTCAGACGATCGGTTCGTGGACGGTGACGAGCTTCGTGCCGTCGGGAAAGGTGGCCTCGACCTGGACGTCATGGATCATCTCGGGCACTCCGTCCATGACGTCGTCGCGGGAGACCACCGTGCGGCCCGACGCCATCAACTGGGAGACCGTGCGGCCGTCGCGGGCGCCCTCCAGCAGATGTGCGGTGATCAACGCGACCGCCTCGGGATGGTTCAGCCGCAGGCCGCGCACACGGCGCCGATGAGCCACGTCGGCAGCCACATGGATGAGCAGGCGTTCCTGTTCATGCGGGGTCAGTTGCATGCCTCCACCTCACAGTCCTGTGCCAGGTACCGGCCCTGGGCGCGGCGGACACGAGCCGCCGTCGGCGGACTCCTGAACGCCGAACGGGTGCCTCGCGGCGAGGTATGCACGCTAGAGCCGAAGTTTTTCCGGCGCGTTAACTGAGGGCTGCCTCGTAGCCCCTGGCGGGCGCACGACGACAGCCACGGCGCTTGGCCGCGTCGTCGGAACGTCCGCATCCATCCAGCATGCGGGCATCCCTGCATCTTGCGATGCACCGCATCCGACGCCGCGGTCGGCGGGGCAGCGCCTTCGGCGCGACCCTCCTGCCGTCGGGCGGCCATCGGTGTCCTCCCCGGAGCATGGGGATCGCGGCCACGTACCGGCCACCCTCGCGGCGCCCACGCGCCGCGGACCTCGGCCGACGCTCAGCGGCCCGGCTCGTCAGGCCCCCGGTGCTCCGCCGCGATACCGAAGCGCCGCCGTTCGCCGGGAGCGGACACCGAGGAGCCGATCGAGGAGACGGAGCTGATCACCTGCTCCTCCGCGGCCGCCTCATCGTTCTCCAGTCGCTCCAGGTCAGCGGCCGATACGAGGGCCACGAGCGGCTTGCCGTGCCGCGTCACGACCACTCGCTCACCGCCGTAGACGACGCGGTTGATCAGTTCGGCGAGCTCAGCTCGGGCTTGCGTCACCGGAATCTCGTAGGCCATGCTCCCCAGCCTATGTAATGTCCACCAGGTCCGCCGTGGTCCGTGGCGACAGCGATCATCCAGGCCGGAGTCGCTCGCGTGCTCCCGTGCGCTCTCGTCTGCGAGAGATGTGGGAGACGAGGTGAGACGAAGCGTGTTCCGGTCGCCCTGAATCCTGGCGGGTCTCAGCGGGGATCGACGCCTCACATGACGCGATCGGGCCGGTGCAGCCGGATGTCCTGGCCGTGAGGTCTCCCGGCCGGCCCGAAGGCGTCGGCGGGCGGCTCACCGAGGCCGACATACCGGGCGCACATGGCGGGCGATCTCCGAGGCGAGCGCGGGTGGCGGCCGGGGCGGCACCCCACCGGGCAGGCTGGACAGCGCAGTCTCGAGCTCCGCCGGTACGGGGCGTTCGGCCGGGTCCCAGGCCGGACAAGCACGCAGCAGGCCGGCCACGGGCGGATCGAGGCCCTGCTGCACCGGGTCAGCCCCCTGGTCCGGGCCGACCATCGGCGACTTCACCGTGCGGACGGAGGCGAAGGGCTTGAACCGACCCCTCAGTCGGTCGGCAACGACCTGTGCCGCTGTGCTGCGCGATCGTTACGGGACAGCCTTCTCTTGCTGACCTGGCCCCGGGGCAGGTGACCTGTCAGCGGTCGAAGTCGATGGGAAGTCGTCCCGGTCGAAGCCTTCGTTCCTGCGGCGCCGGCGGGTGGGGTTGCCCGGCAGTGGCCCGCTGACGGTGTTCTGGTGTTCGCGGGCGGCTCGTTCCAGGTGGACCAGAGAGGTGTAGCCGCCGTCGACCAGGTGTTCGGCAGGCAGCAGCCCGCGACGCGCCAGACGGGTGTGGATTCCGGGCAGGGCCTGGCCGTCGTTCGCGGCAGCCGAGGTGGTGGCCACGTCCGTGATCACGTTGACGCTGTCGGAAGCACATGTCTCGGTGACATGCGCGGAAACCCCCTTCCATCTGATGATGTGCCCGCCGGTCAGCGGGTGCGAAGCGGTGCGGGCCACCTCTTCCAGCACGGCACGGACAGCTTCGGTGACCAGTTCCGGCCGGGTCAGGTCGCGCACCGCGGCCGGAACGTGGGTGGAGTCGGTGCGCCGCGTGGTGCGCTCGCGCACGAGTCCGGCCTCCTTCAGGCGCGCGAGCGCCAGATCGAACAGGCGGTCGGCGCGGTCGCACGGGCGAGGCGATCACAGAGGTCGGCCGGCACGCTGCGGTGGAAGCCGGGATCGGCCGGCTCCGTGGCCAGGGCGTACTTGAAATCGATGCGGCAGCGGGCCGCTTCCGCTGCCTGACGGTCCCGCAGGCCGCGCTGGAACTGCAGCACACAGACGGTGGCCGGTGGGGCGGGCAAGATGCCGGGGAGTCCGTCACGCGGGTACCAGCCCGCGAAGTCCTCGTCGGACCACAGCCCGTCCAGCCGGTCTCCCACCCACATCGCCGTCGTACCGGCTGGGTTGCTCGCCCGCGCGATCTGCGCGGTCGGAGAGGGGACCTGCTCACCGGAACGAGGACAGGGCGACAACTGACGCCTCGACAACTGCATCGAACTTCGAAACAGCCACGGGCACGCCCGCTGATCAGGCCGGCGCACCGGGAAACTCCGAGGTTCCCGACAGAGTCAAGTCGGCGCCGGGTCCCAGCCCTTGCGACCGGGTGGCGAACGGCATGGGAAAGGGCTGATCCACATCGAAATGGTGCAGGCCCGTGGCCGTCCGGCGGTACCGAGCCGCCATCCGCTCGCACAAGACGGGCCACTACTACCTTCGGGTGATACGCGGTTATGAGCCTTGCTCCTCAAATCTCCCTGTGGGTCACTGAAATGGTGAACGGGCGGGGTGCACATCCCTAGCCGAGGAAGTTGAGAATAGACAGCGCTTGCCGGTACTTTTTCGTGCCCGGGAAGAAGTTCCGGCAACCGGGGCCCGGGGCCGGGTCCCAGCCTTATGCGCCCGCTCCCCCCGGACTCTCGGCAGTGCCGACAATTGCGTGCTACCACACGTGGCGTCACTTGACTTCGTCGACATCCGACCTTTCCGGCGGAAGCCGAATGCTTGGGCCGGGCGCGCTCCGCCGGTCCCCTTACGTTCCATCGGAGAACAAGGAGCGTTGTACATGTCTCTCTCCCAACCAGGGCGACACCGGCGGCGGAACCATGGTGACCATCACGGCAACGAACCTGCCCAACACGACCAAGGTGGAATTCGGCAGCAAACCGGCCGCCGGTTTCACCCAGGTATCCCCGACCCGGGTCACGGCTGTCTCCCCCTCGGGCATGGGCACGGTCGGGGCCACCGTCACCGCCCCATACCCCGGCGCAACTCCTCCCGGATCAGGAACGGACCACTCGCATGCAGCACGGCGAGTCGCACGCGCAACTCATCACCGTCCCGCCGGGCAGGATCCTGAGCGAGGAGTGAACCGGGAGGGCCACTACGGGGCCATGCGACCGAGTTCGAGTGGCAGCCCGACGGTGGACAGCCAGGACCGAGGCAGCGGTTCGGGATCCGGACGGCAGACCCCGACCTCGTGATTCCCGGACCACTCGCTCCAGCCATCGAAAATCGCGAGTACGAAGCGCCCACCATAATGGCGACGGTACTCGACAGTTCCTCAAGGAGCTCTGCATGGAGGAGAAATCCCACGACGTCCTGACGTCCGGGCCGGATGAATCCGCAATCGATACAAGCAGATTCACCGGTCCGGAGACCGGCATCGAGGAAAGCCTCGCCCAGGTGCTGGCCGACGTCATGTGCGTCGAACAGGTGTCGATCGACAGCCATTTCTTCGACGACCTCGGCGCCAACTCATTGGTGATGGCTCATTTCTGCGCACGGGTCAGAAAGCGAGCAGACCTTCCCTCGGCGTCGATGAAGGACATCTACCGGCACCCGACGATCCGCAGTCTGGCGACGGGGCTCGCGAAAGCAGCTCCCGTCGAGCCGTCGGTCCCGACGCCGTCCGAGGTGGTGACCCCAGTCGGCACGGTGCGGTACGCCCTCTGCGGAACCCTGCAGTTCCTGCTTTTCCTGGGATACTTATTCCTCGCCGGACTTGTTGCCAACCAAGGCTACACATGGGTCTCCGCCGGGTCGGATGTGATCGATGTCTACCTGCGGTCGTTCGTTTTCGGAGGCATCGGCTTCGTCGGTCTGTGCACCTTCCCCATCGCAGCCAAATGGCTCCTCGTCGGCCGGTGGACACCACGAAGTTTCCCGGTCTGGGGTCTGACCTATCTGCGCTTCTGGACCGTCAAAGTGCTGATCCACGCCAACCCGATGATCTTCTTCGTCGGCAATCCCTTGTACGTGCTGTACCTGCGAGCGCTGGGCGCACGGATCGGCAAAGGGGTCACGATCCTCTCCCGCAACGTTCCGGTGTGCACCGACCTCCTCACGGTCGGCGCCGGCACCGTGATCCGCAAAGACTCGTTCTTCCTCTGCTACCGGGCACACGCCGGGCGTATCCAGACCGGCCGGGTCACCCTCGGCCGGGACGTGTTCATCGGCGAGAAGACCGTGCTCGACATCGACACGTCGATGGGCGACGGGGCCCAGCTCGGCCACACGTCCACGCTGTACAGCGGCCAGGCGGTCCCGGACGGTCAGAGCTGGCACGGGTCCCCGGCACAGGTCACGCAGCACGACTACCTGAGGATCGGGCCGGCCGCATGCGGCACGCTGCGCCGGGCCGGCTTCGGCCTCATCACCGTGCTGCAGCTGCTCTTCGTCTACGTGCCACTGTTCGTCGGGGGCGCGTACATGCTGGTGCCCCTCCTCCCGGCGCTGCACAACCGGCTGGGCTCAGGCACGGTGGAGCTCACGTCACTGGATTTCTACATCGACGCGCTGCTCCTTTCCCTGCTGCTGTTCTTCGGCTTCGTCGTCGTGGGCCTGGCCGTGATGTTCACCGTTCCGCGCCTGCTGAACCTGGTTGTCAAGCCGAACAAGATCTATCCGCTGTACGGGTTTCATTACTCGGTGCACCGGGCGATCGGGCGCATGACCAACATCAAGTTCTTCACATGGCTGTTGGGTGACAGCTCCTACATCGTCCACTACTTGCGCGGCATCGGATACGACTTGTCCCGGGTCGAGCAGACGGGGTCGAACTTCGGCACGGAAGTGCAGCACGACACCCCGTTTCTGTGCTCGGTCGGGAGCGGAACGATGGTCGCCGACGGGCTCTCCATCATCAACGCCGACTATTCGAGCACGTCCTTCCGGGTGTCCCGGGCCTCGATCGGGTCACACAACTTCCTCGGGAACAACATCGCCTTTCCCTCGGGGGCGAGGACAGGTGAGAACTGTCTCCTCGCGACGAAGGTGATGGTTCCGCTCGAAGGCGAGGTGCGCGAGGGGGTGGGCCTGCTCGGCTCGCCGTGTTTCGAGATTCCCCGGTCGGTCGAGCGCGATTCCCGGTTCGACCATCTCCGCGCCGGCGACAAGTTGCGCCGCAACCTCGCTGCGAAGAACCGCTACAACATCCGCTCGATGATCTTCTTCCTGCTCGTGCGGTGGCTGCACTTCTTCGTGCTCACGATGCTCGGCCTGGCGAACGCCGAGCTGTACGACTCCTACGGGCATGTGCTGATCGCCGCGTTCCTGGTGCTCAGCCTCGGGTTCACCGCTGTCTACTTCGTACTGGTGGAGCGCGGCATCGCGGCATTCCGCGCGCTGCAACCGCAGGTGTGCTCCATCTACGAACCGTACTTCTGGTGGCACGAGCGCCTCTGGAAGGTGCCCGACACCTACCTGGACATCTTCAACGGCACCCCTTTCAAGAACGTGATCTGGCGGATGCTGGGGGTTCGGATCGGCAGCAGGGTCTTCGATGACGGTTGCTATGTGACGGAGCGGACGCTCACCACCATCGGGAACGACTGCACGCTCAATGCGGGAAGCAAGATCCAGTGCCATTCGCAGGAGGACGGCACCTTCAAATCCGATCGCAGCACCCTCGGCGCCGGTTGCACCATCGGCGTGGGAGCCCACGTCCATTACGGCGTGACGATGGGCACGGGCGCGGTGCTCGCACCCGACTCCTTCCTCATGAAGGGCGAGGAGGTCCCGCAGCACGCACGCTGGGGAGGAAACCCCGCCACGGAGATGCGAGACGCCCCTGATCAGCCCGAGGCGCTGACGCGGACGAAATAGCAGCTCCGCCCTTGTCGGCGCTGAACAGCACGATGGCGAAGGCGAATGGAGAGGTACGACCAGATGGGAATGCAAGCGCAGGCCGACCGGGAGTTCTGGCGCGATGTGCTCGTCGCCGGAGGATCCACCGAAATCCCGCGGTGGACGCTCAATCCGGAGAAGGGTATCGGCGAACACGAGGCGCCGATCCCGGACGACGTCGTCGCGGCGTTGGGCCGACTGGCCGAGGACCTGGCGGTACCACTCGACTCGGTGCTGCTGGCAGCGCACTCCAAGGTGCTCGCCGCGCTGTCCGGCGAGCACGAGGTCGCAACCGGATACGTCACCGCTGAGGGCGGCCGACCGCTGCTCTGCCGGCTGACGACCGAGCCCGACTCGTGGCGGACGCTGCTGCTGGACGCTCATCGAGTCGCGTCGGACCTGGTGTGTCACAAGGACTACCCGGTCGATGAGCTCAGATGCGAACTGGGCCTGGCAGAGCCGTCGATCGAGGCTGTGTTCGATCCGCACGGCGTGGGCGGCGAAGTCGCCGGTAGCACCATGCTGTGGGTGGGATTCTCGCAACGTGGCCGCCGCCTCGTGCTGCGGCTGCGCTATCGGACCGACGCGCTCGACGAGGACTGCGCCGTCAGGATCGCCGGTTATCACCTCACCGCACTCGCGTTGATCGCCGCCGATCCGGACGCCGAGCACGGGCGGCAGAACCTGCTCTCCGCCGGGGAACTCCATTTCCAGCTCGAATCACTCGCCGGCCCACGCCGGGAACTGCCGGACCACCGGTTCCACGAACTGTTCGAGCAGCGGGTGGCGGCACACCCGGACGCCGTCGCCGCGGTGCATGGGGAGCGGCAACTGACGTATCGGGAACTCAACGCACACGCCAACCGGGTGGGACGAGCCCTGCTGGCGCGGGGGCTGCGCCCCGAAGGTGTCGTCGCAGTGGTGACCGAGCGCAACCTGGACTGGATGGCCGCCGTCCTCGCGGTCTTCAAGGCCGGCGGCGTGTATCTGCCCATCGAGCCGCATTTCCCGGCCGACCGTCTCGCGACCATGCTGTCCCGCGCCGCGTGCGGGCTCGTGCTGACCGAACCCGGCAGCACTACCACGCTCGACCAGGCCCTCGACTCGCTGTCCGGAGTCCAAAAACTCTTCGTCCGCGCGGCCTACGAGGAAGACCACGCCGACGATGATCTGGGCCTCCGCATCGCACCGGACCAGCTCGCCTACATCTACTTCACCTCCGGCTCCACAGGTGAGCCCAAGGGTGCGATGTGCGAGCACGCGGGCATGCTGAACCACCTCTACGCCAAGATCGACGATCTGGGGATCGGCGAGGGACAGGTGGTCGCCCAGACCGCACCCCAGTGCTTCGACATCTCGCTGTGGCAGTTGGTGTCCGGACTCCTGGTCGGGGGGCGGACCCTACTGGTGGAGCAGGAGGTGATCCTGAACGTCCAGCGGTTCGTCGACAAGATCGTCGACGGCCGGGTCGCCGTCCTCCAGGTCGTACCCTCCTACCTGGACGTGGTCGTGTCCTGGCTGAAGCAGCACCCCCGCGAGCTGCCGGACCTGCGGTGCGTGTCGGTCACGGGCGAGGCGCTGAAGAAGGAGCTCGTGCAGCGCTGGTTCGCCGCCCAGCCCGGGATCAAGCTGGTCAACGCCTACGGGCTGACCGAGACCTCGGACGACACCAATCACGAGGTCATGGAATGCGTGCCCGACGGAGACCGGGTCCTGCTGGGTCCCGCGGTCAACAACGTGCATGTCTACGTCGTCGACGAGCACCTGATCCCGGTGCCGCTCGGTGCCCCCGGCCTGATTGTCTTCTCCGGCGTCTGCGTCGGCCGCGGATACGTCAACGACCCCGAGCGCACCCGGCAGGCCTACCTGGCCGATCCGCACCGTGAGGGCGCCCGCCTCTACCGGGGCGGCGACTACGGCCGCTGGACGCCCGAGGGAAAGCTGGAGTTCCTCGGCCGCCGCGACACCCAGGTGAAGATCCGTGGCTTCCGGATCGAGATCGGCGAGATCGAGAACGCCCTGTTGAAGGTGCCCGGTGTTCGCGACGGTGCGGTCGTGGTCACCGAGCGGGCCGACCGGAGCAAGCACCTGGTGGCGTTCTACTCCGGTCGGCGGCCGCTCGATGCCGACGTCCTGCCGGACCGGCTCGGTGAGTCGCTGCCCGCGTACATGGTCCCGTCGGCCTTTCACTGGCGGGAGGCTCTGCCACTGACGGCCAACAGCAAGATCGACAGAAGGACCCTGCAGGCACTGGCCGGGGAACTCGACGTCGTCCGGGACGACTACCGCGCGCCGGATACGCCGACCGAACAGCAGTTGGCGGCCGCATGGGCGCAGGTCCTCGGCATCCCGCAGGACCAGGTCGGACGGCGGGACCACTTCTTCGACCGGGGGGGCACGTCGCTGTCGGCAGTAAAGCTGGCCATCGTCCTGGACCGTGCGGTGTCCCTCAAGGATGTCACCGGTCACCCGATCCTCGCCGATCTGGCCGGGCTGATCGACGGCAGGTCCGTTCGGCGTACCGGGCTGCTTCAGCCGCTGTCGGAACCGGACGGTGCGCAGACCGCAGCCCTGGTGTGCTTCCCCTACGCCGGCGGCAACGCGGTGAACTTCCAGCAGATGGCCGGAGCGCTGCCGGACGGTGGGCCGGCGGTCTACGCCGTCGAGCTGCCCGGTCACGACGTGACCGCCGACAGCGAGTCGCTCGTGCCGATGACGCAGGTGGTCGAGCAGGTCGTCGACGAGATCACCGAGCGTGGCCTGACCCGGGTCCTGCTGTGGGGCCACTCCTCGGGAACCGCGCCGGCCGTGGAGACTGCCAGAAAGCTGCGGGAGCGCGGGGTGGACGTCCAACGGGTGTTCCTCGGCGCGCAACTGCTCGGTGACGCCGACGACCGGCGCGCCACCATCGCCGAGCTGACCGGACGGAGCAACGCCGAGATCGCCGCGAGCCTGAGCACGCACGGCGGCCACACCTCGCTCGGTGAGCTGAGTGCGCAGCACGCCGAGCACGTCGGCGCCGCCTACCGGCACGACTGCCTGTCCGCGCACCACTACTTCGCCGACGTCCTGGAGCACCCGCCGGCGCAGAAGCTCTCCGCGCCGGTCACCGTGGTCGTCGCCGCGGACGACCCGCACACGGCGGAGTACCTGCGCCGGTACCTCGACTGGCTGCTTCTTGCCGAGCAGGTCGACCTGCACGAGCTCCCCGACGGCGGCCACTACTTCCTGCGTACCCGTCCGGCCGAGGCAGCAAAGGCCGTGCTGCAAGCCGCCGAATTGTCCGCTTCTTCCTGAATATCAGCTGAAAGGAAAACGAGATGCCGTTCACATCCACGGCGTTGCTGGCCGACGTGGAACTGAATTCCGGCGCACCCCCACGGGTGCGGGCCGAGGCCACCGGCGACGCGCCGGCCTGGGCGGCCGAGCACCGGAACGCGCTGCGCGCAGTCGTCGCCGAGCATGGTTCGGTCCTGGTCCGTGGCCTCGGACTGCGCGATGCGGCCGAGACCGGAGCCGTCTTCTCAAAGCTGGCCACCGGACTGATGACCGAACAGGAGGCCTTCGCACCCCGGCAGGCCTACTCCGACGGGCTGTACTCCTCATCGAAGTGGCCGTCGAACCAGCCCATGTGTATGCACCACGAACTGAGCTACACGCTCGAGTTCCCCGGCCTGATGATGTTCGCCTGCCTCAGCGCGCCCACCGACGGCGGGGCGACCGCGGTGGCCGACTCACCGACCGTGCTGAACGCGCTTCCCACCGAGTTGACCGAGCGGTTCGGGCGCGAGGGCTGGCTGCTCACCCGCAGCTACAACGACGAGATCGGCGCGTCCGTCGCCGAGGCCTTCGGCACTGACGACCGGGGCGCCGTCGAGCGCTACTGCCGCGCCAACGCAATCGCGTTCGAATGGCAGCCCGACGGTGGACTGCGCACCAGACAGCACCGTAGCGCCGTGGTCCGCCACCCGGTCACCGGCCGACGCTGCTGGTTCAACCAGATCGCGTTCCTCAACGAGTGGACGATGGCCCCCGAGGTGCACGAGTACTTGGTGGACGTCTACGGCGCCGACGGGTTGCCGTTCAACACCCGATTCGGCAACGGCGACCCGATCGGCGAGGACGTCGTCCAACTGCTCAACAGCGTCTACGAGACGAACACCGCACGCGAACCGTGGCAGGCCGGCGATCTGATGCTCGTCGACAACGTCCGCACCGCACACAGCAGGGAGCCCTTCGAGGGACCGCGCGAGGTGCTCGTCGCCATGGCCGAACCCGTGCGTCTGGCCGACTGCTCACCGACCGTGGAGGTGACCACGCGATGACCACTGTCGATTCCACCGCGAGTGAGTCCGCAAGCGTCGCACCGATCACCGTGCCACCGTTCGCGGTGATCTCCGGTGCCCAGGTCCGGCGCACGCTGCACGGATGCGAGAAGCGGATCACGGAGTTGGTCGAGGCCACCTACCGGGTGCACGGCGCCGGTGATTCGGTGAACCCGCCGTCGTACTTCCTGCGTTTCCCCGACCGCCCGTCCTCCCGGATCATCGCGCTGCCCGCCTCGATCGGTGGGGACACACGGGTGGACGGCCTGAAGTGGATCTCCAGCTTCCCGAAGAACGTGACGGCCGGCATCCCAAGGGCATCGGCCGTGCTGATCCTCAACGACCATGACACCGGCTACCCGTTCGCCTGCCTGGAGAGTTCGATCATCAGCGCCACCCGGACGGCCGCGTCGGCGGCGTCGGCGGCCGACTGGCTCAGCCGCGACCGGTCGCGACCGACGCGTGTCGGGTTCTTCGGGGTGGGCCTGATCGCCCGCTACATCCACACCTTCCTGGTCGGTACCGGCTGGTCGTTCGACGAGATCGGCGTACACGACCTCTCCGCCGACAGCTCGGCAGGCTTCCGCTGCTACCTGGAGCAGTCGGGCACCAGCGGCCGAATCACCGTGCACGACAGCGCCGAGCAGTTGATCCGAAACAGCGACCTGGTGGTCTTCGCCACGGTCGCCGGTCAGCCGCACGTCAGTGACCTGTCATGGTTCGCACACAACCCGCTGGTGCTGCATGTGTCGCTGCGCGACCTCGCGCCGGAGATCCTGCTCGCCTCGACCAACATCGTCGATGACGTCGAGCACTGTCTCAAGGCCGACACGTCGCCGCATCTGGCCGAGCAACTCACGGGCAACCGGGACTTTCTGCACGGCACGCTGGACGACGTGATGGCCGGGCGGGTGACGGTGCCGACGGACCGGCCGGTGGTGTTCTCGCCCTTCGGCCTCGGGGTGCTAGACCTCGCGGTGGGCAAGTACGTGTACACCGAAGTGGCTCGCCGCGGCGAGTTGCACGTCGTCGACAACTTCTTCCACGAACTGCGCCGGTACGGATGAGCAGGCCGAGAGTCCAGGAGGCTCCTTCAAGGCTGATCCCAGGAGAGACCGCCGGTCACGTCGCGGCAGGTCCTGACACATGAGACAGCGACCGCTGACGCAGGGCCCCTTCCCGCCTGGTTGGACACGGGGTCTCGCCCGCGCAAGCGAGGAACGCGCCCACGGCCGGATGGAAGTTCCGATAGTGCTCTGCTCCAGACAGAGGAGACCATCGTGCCTGTCATTACCGCTCCCTACGCCTTCAACGAAGAGGATCTCTATGTCGACCTCCGGTCGATCTTCGGGCACTCGCTCTTCCTGAAGTGTGAGGGCTTCAACTTCGCCGGCTCGATCAAGTTGAAGGCCGCGACCGAGATGGTGGAGGACGCTGAGCGGGATGGAATCCTGACGCCGGAATCGATCCTGGTCGAGTCCTCGTCCGGAAACCTCGGCGTGGCGCTGAGCGTGATCGCGGCGAGCAAGGGCTACCGGTTCCTGTGTGTGACGGACGCCCGCGTCAATCTGTCCAACAGAATGATGATGGAGGCGTTGGGCAGTCAGGTGCACGTGATCGCCGAACAGGAGGCCAACGGCGGATTTCTCGGCGCACGGCTGGACTACGTCCGCGCGCTGTGCGCCTCCGACGACCGGTATGTGTGGCTCAGCCAGTACACCAATCCGAGCAACTGGAAGGCGCACTACCGCACGACCGCGCCGGAGATCGCACGTCAGTTCCCACAGCTGGACGTGCTGTTCGTCGGAGCCGGCACCACAGGGACCCTGATGGGCTGTGCGCGCTACTTCCGGAAATGGCATCGTCGGGTGCGGATCATCGCGGTGGACAGCGTCGGCTCGGTATCCTTCGGCGGTTCGCCGGGCCGCCGGATGATTCCCGGCCTGGGCACGAGCATGCGCCCACCGCTGCTCGACGAGTCCTATGTCGACGAGGTGATTCGTGTCGAGGAGGCGGACACCATACGTGCCTGCCATCGTCTGGCCAGGCGCGGATTCCTGTTCGGCGGCTCCACCGGCACGGTGATCAGCGCCGCAACGGACTGGATGGCCCGGCATGACGCGCGCGAACTCACCGCAGTGGCCATCGGCCCGGACCTCGGCGAGCGCTACCTCGACACCATCTACCAGACCAAATGGCTGCAGGGTCTCTACGGCGAGAACGTGCTCGACTCCGACAAGGGGGCCGCCGATTCCTGGGCAGCCGCCCCCTCGCCGGTGACACCGTAGGGCCGCCGGCCGGACCCCGTTATGAGCTGTCCCGTAATCCGCGGTGGATCAGCGCGCGGCGTCGGATGCGGTGCATCACAAGGCGGAGGGATGTCCACATACTGGATTTATGTGGACGTTCCGACAACGCGGCGAGGTGCCGTAGCTGTCGTCGCGTGCCCGCCGGGGATTACGGGACAGCCCTTGGTCTTCCGAGTCAGGAATTCTGTTCAGACAGCTGGCGAGGCGTTCGAGGATCTCGTCTGCGGTCTTGGTCCGGACGTAGGGCCTGGGGTCGGTGTTCCGGGCGGCGCTCCAGGTCCGGATGTCCTTCTCCAGGGACTGGAGAGATCTGTGGACGCCTCGCCATATCTGCTTGTTCGTCAGTTCGGCGAACCATCGCTCCGCCAGGTTGAGCCAGGACGATCCGGTGGGTGTGAAGTGCAGGTGGAACGCGGGTGTGCAGCAGCCGGGTGTTGATGGCCGGGGCCTTGTGGGTGGCGTGGTTGTCCGGCACCAGGTGGGCCTCGAGGCCGACCGGGACTTCCTTGTCGAGCTTGATGAGGAACTTCTTGAACTCCTCGGCACGGTGGCGGCAGTACGGGGAACCGATCACCTTGCCGATGACGACGGGCCCTGACCCCGGATCGGTGCTCGCGAGGCAGAGGGCGAAGCCCCAGGTAGCTGGCGGATCCGCCGTAGCTCGGGCGTATCTGTTCGCCGTCATTCAATCGAGGCGTTCGACAGTGAACCCAGTCGTTCAGGCTTCCTTGTCATTGAACCTGGTCGTTCTTGGGTCCGATGCCTTCGATCCTGGTCAAAGTTCCCTCCGGGTCGAACGAGTGGTGGAAGGTGAAGGCGTGCGGCGCGGAGCCGTGGTCGTGGAGGTGTTCCAGCCTGGAAACCCCGTCCTGCCAGGTGGGTGTCACGCCGTCGGAGACCCACCAGAACACGTGACTCGGGTGTCCTGTCCTCTCGAACCAGTCGTAACGCCTGTTCAGCGCCTCACGGTGCAGACCGGTGTAGATGGCGTCGAAGGCGGGGCGCAGGTCGGTCCAGAGTGAGAGGGTCGCGGCCAGGGCGGTGGTTTCCACCGTATGGCCCTTGCCGTACCAGGTCGGTACGGCGAACTCTCCCCATGCACCCCAGTCCAAGTCGAAGTGTGTGCCCGTGTCGCCGTCTGCCGCTTCGGCACGAGCGACGTATCCGGGGTGCTGGCTGATCTTCCGGTAGATGGCCTCGCCGCTGTCGTGGAGTTCGCGCGTGAGAGGTGCGGGATCGGCGAGAGGTGACTTCAGGACGCCGAATGTGTACAGCGCAAGTTGGGGCATGCGTCTCTCCCTGGTCGGGGGGCTTGGTGTGGACCCTGTTCGGTGGCTTACGCATGGGGGGCCGAGGATTCGTGGGGCGTCACCAACTCGTCCCGTCGCGCGTGGCTCAGCCTGAAGGAACTCCTGTGCGACCGTGGGCGATCGCCGAGGACCAGGTGAAGGTAGCTGCCTCCGCGGGCCCTGTCGAAGTTGCGTTTTCCCTGTCCAAGTGGCCTCTTGCTCCGGTCATTGCGGGGGTCGGTGCAGGGTGATGCGCCGTGCGGCGCGGGCGATCCGGGCCGGGACGTGGATCAGGTGGGCACGAAGGGTCGCGATGGTGGCCCTGCTCCCACGCTCCAGGCGGAGTCGGCTGCCTTGCCGCGGCGCGTCCGCACTCCGGCGATCATCGGCCGGGACTGTGGAGTGCAGATCGTGGCCAGCAGCGGGTGGAGGGTGCGGATGCCTTTGAACCGGCCGTACTCGGCGCTCTGCTTGGTCCGGCCGTAGACGCGTTTGTGGGTGGAATCGACATCGATGAACGCAATCTGATCGGCCCCGGCCAGCAGCGGGGTATGCGCGGCCGGCGCGCACCCTGGAACCTCCTGTGCGGGGCGTGAAGTTGGAGGGCATGGCCGCGGGTGAACGCGCGCAGGAAAGTGCCGAGCGTGGAGGCGGCACGGATACCGCCGAACATGGCCGGCATCGCACCGTGCCGCGGGACGTCGAGGTCACCGATGCTGTCCTCGCCTGCGGCCCACAGGCATCAGCCGTGGATCGAGGTTAAGACCGACCGGCAAATGGGGGGCGGCGTCGCAGGGCTGGGCACGCGCATCTGCGGCGTTGTCGTCGGTCGACAACTCCCCCATAGCCCGAAAGGCATGGGAGGGGCCCCCTCCGCGTTGCCTCCCTCCTCCGCCTTGCAGCCGCACGCACCCGGCGCCGCTCCTTCTTCCACCCCCCATGTGCCGGTCGGTCTTAGTCTCAGGAGAGTTGATGCTCCTCGGCTTCGGGAGGATGACCCATGGCAGCCGTGCACGTGACCGTGTGGGACGACCGCGATCGGGTCAAAGGAGGCCGGGCCCCGACAGCTTCGGGGGCCCCGGTGACCCCGGCGGCCGCTGCTGCCCCCGCCCTCTTCATCCACAACATCTTCACCTGGGGCAGCGACTCCACGTACGGGTTTGCCGGGCAGCGGCCCCTCGCGGACAGCCGGCGGCTCCTCCTGGTGGATCGCCGGGGCTACGGCGACAGTCCGGACACCGCGCGCAGCGATTTCGACGTCGACGCCGAGGACATCGTGGAGGTTCTCGGCGACGAGGCCTCCGCCGTGGGGCTCGGCGGAGCCCACCTCGTGGGGCACGGGAACGGCGCCGTTGCCGCGCTCATCGCCGCCGCGCGCCGACCCGACCTCGTCCGCTCCCTTGCCCTCATCCAGCCCTCCGCCTTCACCGCCGCCGCGCACCATCCAGTCGTCGCCGACCTCCTCGACCGGGTGCGCGACGGTGCCCCGGGCATCCCGCACGGCGTCACGCCGGAGCAGTATCTACGTGCGTCCACCGAGGGGTTGGGGATGACCATGCCCGAGCCCACGTCGCGCCGGCTCCGTGCCGTTGCCACATCCATGAGGGAGCGGCCCGTCTGGGAGGCGGAGATCCCGCTGGAAGTGGTCCGGGGCGCCGCCCTGCCGATTCTGGTGATCTGCGGAACCTGGGAGCGCGCGCCGGCCACGTATCGCGAGCACGTGGGGCTCCCCCTCATGGCCGTGGCCGAGTCCCTCACGGACTCCCTCGGGGGCCGCTTCCTGCGGGTGCCCGGTTACTACCCGCACACCCAGGAGCACGCCGCCGTCAACGCCGCCCTGCGGGAGTTCTGGGGCTGACCCGGTTCCGCATCGGCTGTCGGTCCCGCGCGGCCCACCCTTGCCCGGCGGTCCGTCTCACAAGAGCGTCCGCCAGTAGGCGTGGTGTCCGGGGTGTGTGATGGCGCAGTGGCAACGGGGGTGATCTCTTCCCCGCCCTGGCCGCCGCCGTCATCACCGTCCGCAGCCTGACCCGCCGCGCTTGGTTCACTCACCGCCGGCATACCCGCCCCCGCAGCCACCGCATCCGATGGTCTCGCCCCGCCCTCCAGGCGGGGGTTATGGACACGATCGGCAACGGGACTCCACGATGGTGCGCATGCTGAGCACCCTCTTCGCCTTTCTCGGCGCCTGCACCCTGATCGCGGCCTCGCCCGGCCCGAGCACGATGCTGATCATCCGGCAGTCCCTGCACAGCCGGCGTGCCGGTTTCCTCACTGTGCTGGGCAACGAGACCGGCGTCTTCCTTTGGGGTGCCATTGCGGCACTCGGGCTCACCGCACTGCTCGCGGCCTCCCAGTTGGCGTACGACATCATGCGGATCGCCGGTGCCGTGACTCTGGTCGGCTTCGGTGTCAAGATTCTGCTGGACGCCCGTGGCGAGCGGGGACAAGAGGAGAGCCAGGATGCACGGGCCGTGCGCTCGGGGTGGGCTTCCTACCGCTCGGGCCTGCTGCTGAACCTCGCCAACCCCAAGGCCGCAGTGTTCGCGATGTCCTTCCTGCCACAGTTCGTGCCCGCAGGCGCCCCTCATCTGCCCACCATGATCGGCCTGGCGGCTGTCTGGGCCGTCTACGAGGTCGGCTACTACGGACTATATGTATGGTTCGTCGGCCGAATGAAGAAGATCATCTCCCGAGCCGAGGTACGCCGGCGCCTCGAGCGGGTCTCCGGCAGTGTGCTGGTCCTTCTCGGTGTTCGGATGGCTGTCGAGAGCTGACGACGGCTGACGCAGTGGTCAAGTCTGACCGGACCGCCGAGGCGTGACGTGCTCAACCGTTCTTTCCGCCACTACCTACTGTTGGAAGCTCTGAGGTGCAAAGCGCATGTGGAGCATGGGCTATCTGACGCCCGGACAGATTGCCTCGGTGAGAGGCCGGGATGCGGATGCCGCACAGGTTTCCGCCGGGGCTGCTGCTCCACGGGATGCAGCTGCCCACCCGGTCGCAGAGCTCCCCCAACGCGGAGGGGTGGGAGGCGGACGCCACCGCCGACGACCTCGCCGCGATCGCCCGCACATCGTGACCTGGGCGTCCGCCGCCGCACCCGCGCCGTTCCTCACCCCGGTCGACTCGGCCTTCTCCGTCACCGGTCGCGGCAGACCACACTTCGCCGTCTCACGCGCTCTCTCACCGATCTGTGACGGGAGCACGGCCGTACGGGCCTGACCAGGCGGAAGACTTCCCGGGCAGGAGGAATCGCGGCTTAGCGTAGGCACTTCAGGAAGCCTGCTGAAGCAGGCCGGTCAAGGGGGGTGCATGCCGCAGATCAAGAAGGTCACGTTGCAGAGCGGCAAGGTCCGTTACCGCGCCGTCGTCGACATGGGCCATGACGCCCAGGGCAAGCGCAAGCAGCGCACCGTCACGATGGACACTGCCACAGAGGTGCGTGACGAGATCGCCCGCATCCGCAATCAGCGGGCGACGGGCATGTCCGTCATTCCGAGCAGGATCACGGTGTCCGAGTGGCTCGACATCTGGCTGGCCAAGAAGGCCGAGGACCTGGAGGAGAGCACGGTCCAGGGGTACAGGAACGCTTTGGTCCACGTGCATTCCTACCTCGGCTGTATGCGCCTGCAGGAACTGACGGAGGAACACGTCGAATCCATGGTCGCCTGGCTGCTCGTCGGCGCCCGCAGGCGCGGCGGCCAAGCCGGCACGGGACTGCGCCCCTCGACGGCCCAAGGGGTGCTCAGTCGCCTGAAAGAGGCCCTCGGTCGGGCCGTCGTGCGGAAGTTGGTGCATGTCAACGTCGCCGCGTACGTGAAGATCCCTCGCCGCGCCCGCAAGGAGGACAAGCGCACCAACAAGCGTCCCGCCCCGTGGAACGTCGTCGAGGTCAAGGAATTCCTTCTCGGCATCAAGGACGAACGCCTGTCAGCTCCGCTGGTACTCAGCCTCATGGGCCTGCGTCCCGCTGAGGTCGCCGGGCTGCGCTGGCAGGACATCGACTTCGACGCTCAAACGCTGGTCATCGCCAACACCAGGACGATGATCGGCAACGCCCGGGTGCTGGAGAAGGGCACCAGAACCGAGGCGGGCGAACGCACACTGCCGCTGCCGCTGCCGGTGAAGCAGGTGATGCTCGCCTATCAGGTGACGCAAGAGGCAGAGCAGATGTCGATGGGCGCGCTGTATCAGCGCTCCGGATACATGTTCGTCGACCACCTCGGCCGGCCGCTCACGACTCGCCACCTGCGTGAGGCCGCGTACTCCCTGCAGCGGAAGCTGGGGCTGCGGAAGGTCCGGCTCTACGACGCACGCCACTCGTGCCTCACGTTTCTTGCCGTCAACGGCGTGCCGGACGTCGTCCTCGCCGCATGGGCCGGACATGCCAACGCCAACTTCACCAAGCGGGTGTACGTCCACCCGAGCCACGAGGACCTCCATGTCACCTCGGGCCACCTCGCTTCTCTACTCGGCAGTGAGGGCGAAGCGGCCTGATGGCCAAGACGGCGTGACAGATTGTGAGATATGCGCCCACGGCGAACAGCTGAAACAGCTTCTGACCTGGGACTCCGAGTGGATCACTAGATTGCGCTCTCCATTCTAACCGTCTGTACGTCCTGTACATTTTTTACAGAAGCTCGCGCAGGCCCCGCACAGACCTGGATACGCGGACTGCGTACAGACCCGGAGGAGAGGCATCACCCATGCTGTTCCGTCCCAGCGCCCGCTACGTACTGCCCGAGTTCACCGAGCGCACGACCAGCGGAACCCGCACCTTCGACCCGTACTCCAAGCTGCTCGCCGAGCGGATCGTGTTCCTGGGCACCCCGGTCGACGACACCGCGGCCAATGACCTGATCGCCCAGTTCATGTATCTGGAACATGACGCTCCGGACCGACCCGTCTCCCTCTACATCAACTCCCCCGGAGGCTCGTTCGGAGCCATGTCCGCGATCTACGACACGATGGAGTACCTCACCTGCGACGTGGAGACCTTCTGCCTCGGCCAGGCCGGTTCCTGCGCCTCGGTACTGCTCGCCGCGGGCGCTCCGGGCCGACGGCACGCACTGCCGGGAGCCCGGGTCGTCGTTCAGCAACCCGCGCTCGGCGAGCCGGTGCAAGGCCAGCCTTCCGACCTGGAGATCGAGGCCCGGGAACTGGAACGCATCCGCGAGATGCTCATCACACTGCTGGCCCGCCACACCGGCCGTGACGCCGAGCAGATCGCCACCGACATCGAGCGCGACCTCATTCTCGACGCGCCGGGCGCCAAGGCGTACGGCATGGTGGACCACCTCACGCAGAACCGGAAGTCATCGCTCCCCCCACACGGCACGAGGTGAACGCCCGGTGCAGCCACCACACTTGCCACAACTGCCCGCACTGACCCGCGCCGAGGGGGATTTCATCGACCGCTACCTCGAAGTCCTCGACCAGTTGGGCCGCATCAATCCGGCCCGCGGCAGCGACACCTATGGCGCGCTGCGCGCCGCGCAGGCACTGGTGTCCCGGGCGGGCGCGCTGCGAGATGCCCTCGCTTCGATGCATGAACGCGGCGAGGCACAGATCCACGCGGGAACCCTGGCGCGGGCCCTGCGCGTACTGGACGGGGAGCGGCGGGCCGGACGCGTCACCATACCCCCCGCTCCGCCGAGTTGATCAGCCTCCACCGGCCTCGCCGCCGCCGGGTCCCGGCCGGCTCCGACGGCCCGGCCGGCAGCCTGGATTCGGCCAACTCCCGTACACGACACGCCCGGTGGGCACGTCGAAATTCCTCGCTCGTTCGGCGTAGGAAGCCCCCCTCGCGCGGGATATCTCAACTTGCGCTTTTCAGATGACCAGTGACCGGAATCAATGATTCCACCGCTGGTACGGGAGGGTTCCCGGTGAGCGACCCGGCCTCCGAATTCATCACCTCCACCCGAACGGGTCAGTCGTGAGGAGCCTCACAAATCGCTGTTTCCCCTCGGAAATCCGGCAGTCGGTGAGTCAAGATCCCTGGGACGACAAGCCCCCGCCACCGCGACGGGGCGGTCCGGGCGGACGCCGAGTCCTGCCGCCGTCCGGATGCCTGGTCGACAGAAGTGGATCGGCAGGAGTGGAGGACCCGAGCACAACGGGTCGACCGGATCACCGGTCGACCCTCGGGGTGAAGCCGCCGAGCGCGGCCGGGCAACTTCGCCAGCCCGAACCCGACAGGTCATCCTTCACAGGCGGCTGACGAAGGGTTGCGCATGACTGCGCAGGTTCATGTCCCGTCTCTGCTCGTCCGGGCCGGTACGGCCTCGGTTCTGACTCTGGCCGCCGTCGGCGGCACCATGCTCGCCCCGGGCGCCGCGCCGGAGGCCCAAGCGGCGACTCTCTCGATGAAGGCGCTGAACATCGCCGCGTCGAAGAAGGGCGCGCCGTACGGGTGGGGGGCCACCGGCCCCAGCCGCTTCGACTGTTCGGGGCTGACGGTCTATTCGTTCAAGAAGGCGGGCAGGAGGCTCCCCCGCACCGCCCAGCAGCAGTACAACAAGACCCGCCATGTATCGGCCTCGCACAGGAAACGCGGCGACCTGGTCTTCTTCCATTACGGTCGCAGCGTCTACCACGTGGGGATCTACGCCGGCCACGGCAAGATCTGGCACTCGCCGAGGACCGGTGCGGTGGTCCGGCTGGAGAAGATCTGGACGAGGAGCGTCTACTACGGGCGGGTCGGCTGATCCGTCCGGCGGATCCTGGCCGTCCTCCGGCCGCGATCCGCCGGCGGTGCACCGTCCCGTGCCGCTGACCCGCCGTCACCGGTGTGGGGGCGGTCGCCTGGCCCGACGCGGCGCGCTCGCTCCCGCCCTCGGTCAGCCCTGCACGGGGATGCTCCAGGGAAGCGCGATCCAGACCGTCTTGCCGCCGTCGGCGGTGGGGGTGACGGTGAGCCGGCCGCCGCACTCCTTGGCCAGACATCGGATGATCACCATGCCGCGCCCATTGTCCTGCTGAACGGCGGCGGGCAGCCTACGGGGCCAGCGCGGGTGGCTGTCCGTCACCCCGAGATACAGCTGTTCCTCCTGCTCCAGTCTCAGTTCCACGGTGAAGGTGGGCGACTGTCCGAAGGTGTGCTGGACGGCGTTGGTCGCGAGCTCCGAGACGATGAGGCGGATACTGTCGGCGAACTCGGTGTCGGCGGTCAGGCCCCATTCGGTGAGCACCCGGGCCACATGTTTCCGGGCCGCCGAAACCGAGGCCGGATCGCTCGGCAGAGTGAGGCTTGCTTCTTGATGGTCTGCCATGGCGAGCCGTCCCTTTCCCACCCGGACCGATGCGGGATCGGTCCCGGTTGCGCTTCGCGCCAGATTGCCATCGATGCTGCCCTCCGCGACGGCGATCCACCAAGATATGCATATATCTGTCGCTCGATGCGGTGAACCCTGCCACGCGAAACCGGATGCGGGCGCCACACTGTCCGCTCGGCACGAGAGGGAGGGAGGCCGCGCATGCAGTACGGCCCTGCGGTACGACGCCGCAAGCTCGGGGAGGAGCTCCGGAGTCTGCGCCACGCGTCAGGACTGACCAGTCGGGACGCCGCGCGGATGCTCGGCTGGCACCAGTCCAAGGTGAGCCGGATCGAGACCGGTGTCAGTGGGGTGCGCCCGGCCGATGTGGCCGGACTGATGGACGCGTACGGCGTGGACGACACCCGGCTCCGGACGCTCCTGGAGGCTCTGGCGGGCTCGGCGGGCGGTGGCGGCACCGGGTGGTGGCATGCCTATCGCGGTCTGATTCCTCCGCAGTACCGCGACTTCATCAGCCTGGAGTCGCAGGCGCGGACCGCGCGGACCCTGGAGACTTCGGTGATGCCGGGACTTCTGCAGACGGCGGACTACGCCCGCGCGGTAACCCGGGCTTCGCTGGACGGTTTACCCGCCGGCCAGTTGGACTCCCTGGTGGAGGTGCGGCTCGCCCGCCAGGGGGTGCTGCGGACCGATCCGCCGCTGCGGCTGAGCGCGGTGCTCGACGAAGCGGTGCTGCGGCGCGAGGTCGGCGGGCGCCTGGTGATGAGGAACCAGCTGCGCCATCTGGCCCGGGTGGCTCAACTGCCCCATGTGGAACTCCAGTTACTGCCGTTCTCGGTCGGCGGATATGCCGGCCTCACCGGGCCTTTCGTTATCTTCTCATTTCCGAACACTTCTGATCTGGACGTGGTAGTTCTCGACCATTTGACGAGTAGCCTCTACCTGGAGCGGAAAGAAGACCTTGAGGCGTACAGCTCGGCCTTCCGCACCATGCAGGCACATGCGCTGTCGCCGCAGCACTCGTTGGAGCTGATCGCCGCGATCGACCGCGACGGTCAGTGACCCCGGACTGCCCGAGAGGGGCGTCATGTCGGATTGCCTCGCACAGCACGAGTTACGGTGGCGGCGCAGCAGCCGCAGCACGGGCATGAACAACTGTGTGGAAGCCGCGCCGTTCGGTCACGGGCGGCTGGCCGTACGGGACTCCAAGGACGTTTCCAGGCCACCACTGCGGTTCTCCGCGGCGGCCTGGACCACCTTCGTCTCCGGCCTGCACCGGCGTTCGGCCGGCTGACGGGTACGACCGCCCACAGAGGTGGTCCGCCCGCCCCATCGGCCGGCCGATGGGGCGGTTCCGAGGGGGGAGTCCGCCCCTGTATTCGGCAGGCTGACGGCCTCCGCGGAGGAGGCCGGTCGGCACGGCCGGTCGGCCGTCAGGGCCGGTCGACGGGGGCGGTTCGCCGCACGACCGCCACAGCCGTGGCGATCTGTTCGTCGGTCAGGTCCGCCCGCGCCGTCAGCCGCAGCCGGGAGACGCCGTCCGGCACGGACGGCGGCCGGAAGCAACCCACCGCGATGCCCGCGGTGCGGCAGTCGGCCGCCCAGCGCACAGCCGCCTCCGCCGAGGGCGCCCGCACCGAGACCACGGCCGCGTCGGGGCGTGCTGCGCGCAGTCCGCCCGCCGTCAGTCCCTCGTACAGCGCGGTGGCCACGGTCCGGGCCCTGGCGGCGCGCTCCGGCTCGCGGCCGATCAGCCGCAGGCCGGCCAGGGCGGCACCCGCGGCGGCCGGTGCCAGTCCCGTGTCGAAGATGAACGTACGGGCTGTGTTGACCAGGTGTTCGATGACCGGGGCCGGGCCGAGTACCGCTCCGCCCTGGCTTCCCAGGGACTTGGAGAGGGTGAGTGTGGTGACGACTCCCTCGCCGCCGGCAAGCCCGGCGGCGGCGAGCGCACCTCGACCGCCCTCCCCCAGCACACCGAAGCCGTGCGCGTCGTCGGCGAGCAGTGCGGCGCCCTCCGCCCGGCAGACATCGGCCAGTTCGGGCAGTGGCGCGGCGTCGCCGTCGACCGAGAAGACCGAGTCGGTGACCACCAGCGCGCGCCCCGCGTGTGCCCGCAGGGTCTTGCGCACGGCATCGGGATCGGCGTGCGGCACGACGGCGGTCTCGGCCCGGGAGAGCCGGCAACCGTCCACGATCGAGGCGTGGTTGCCGGCATCGGAGACGATCAGCGAGCCACGGCCGGCGAGCGCGGTGAGGGCGGCGAGATTGGCCGCGTAGCCCGAGGACAGCACCAGTGCCGCCTCGAAGCCGCAGAAGTCGGCCAGTTGATCCTCGAACTCGGCATGCAGCGCGGTGGAGCCGGTCACGAGCCGCGATCCGGTCGCACCCCCACCCCACCGGTGCGCGGCCTCCGCAGCGGCGGCGGTGACCTCGGGGTGCCGGGTCAACCCCAGATAGTCGTTGCTCGCGAGATCCAGGAGCTCCGGTTCGGCGGGCCGGGGGCGGAGCGTGCGGACGAGTCCGGCGTCCGCACGGCGGCGCGCCTCGTCGTCGATCCAGTCGAACGGGTCGAAGGGCATAAGCGGTCCCTTTTGTAGGCAGCTCACAGAGGCTAACCGGGGGAGCAGCCGGTCATGGTGTGGCAATACACACACCCTCGACGCGCGCTGTTGTCCGGTTCCTCCTTGGCCGCGGGCCGTGCCGTAGGCCAGGATCGATGCCATGGACCTCCTGAACACGCTGGTGGACAAGGGACTGCGGCGCGAACTGCCGACCCGTGAAGAAGCTCTCGCCGTGCTGGCGACCTCGGACGACGATCTGCTCGAAGTGGTGGCCGCGGCCGGAAAGGTGCGCCGTCAGTGGTTCGGGCAACGGGTGAAACTGAACTATCTGGTCAATCTCAAGTCCGGGCTCTGCCCCGAGGACTGCTCGTACTGCTCGCAGCGGCTGGGCTCGAAGGCCGAGATCCTCAAGTACACCTGGCTGAAACCGGACGAGGCCTCGAAGGCCGCCGCGGCCGGGGTGGCGGGTGGCGCCAAGCGGGTGTGTCTGGTGGCGAGCGGTCGTGGTCCGACGGACCGTGATGTGGACCGGGTGTCGGAGACCATCGAGGCGATCAAGGACCGACACGAGGGCATCGAGGTGTGCGCCTGCCTCGGTCTGCTCTCCGACGGACAGGCCGAGCGGTTGCGTTCGGCGGGCGCGGACGCCTACAACCACAACCTCAACACGTCCGAGGGCACGTACGGCGACATCACCACCACCCACACCTATGCGGACCGGGTGGAGACCGTGCAGCAGGCGCAGGCCGCCGGGCTCTCGGCGTGCTCCGGGCTGATCGCCGGGATGGGTGAGAGCGACGCCGATCTGGTCGATGTCGTCTTCTCGCTGCGCGAACTGGACCCGGACTCGGTGCCGGTGAACTTCCTCATCCCGTTCGAGGGGACCCCGCTGGCCAAGGAATGGAACCTCACCCCGCAGCGGTGTCTGCGCATTCTGGCGATGGTCAGGTTCGTCTGTCCGGATGTGGAGGTACGGCTCGCGGGCGGGCGCGAGGTGCATCTGCGTTCGATGCAGCCGCTCGCCCTGCACCTGGTCAATTCCATCTTCCTGGGCGACTACCTCACCAGTGAGGGGCAGGCGGGGCAGGCGGATCTGGACATGATCGCGGACGCCGGTTTCGAGGTGGAGGGGGCGGGGACGACGACCCTGCCCGCCCACCGCGCTCGGCCGGGCGGTGGCTGTGGTGCGCACGACGGCGGGTGCGCGCCCTGCGGCGACGGGCCCGGGGAGGCCGTCGCCGAGACCGATGAGGTCCCGGCCGCACGCACGGATCTGGTGGCGGTCCGTCGTCGCGGGGCGGGGACGGAGCTCGCCCCCAATGCCTGAGCTCCTCTCCCCGGCCGAGCTGCGGTCGCTGGACCGGGCCCATGTCTGGCATCCGTACGGCCCGATGCCCGGGCGTCAGGAGCCGCTGGTCGTGGAGTCGGCGTCCGGGGTCCGGCTCCGGCTCGCCGAACCGGCCCACGGGCGCGACGAACTGGTCGACGGCATGTCGTCCTGGTGGTCCGCGGTGCACGGCTACAACCACCCGGTGCTCAACGAGGCGGCACGCGGTCAGCTGGACCGGATGAGCCATGTGATGTTCGGCGGGCTCACCCATGAGCCCGCCGTACGGCTGGCCACCCGGCTGGTCGAGATCACCCCGGAGCCGCTGCGGCATGTCTTCCTGGCCGACTCCGGCTCCGTGTCGGTCGAGGTCGCGGTGAAGATGTGTCTGCAGTACTGGCGATCGGCCGGGCGGCCCGAGAAGCAACGGCTGCTGACGTGGCGCGGCGGCTATCACGGGGACACCTGGCACCCGATGTCGGTGTGCGACCCCGAGGGCGGCATGCACGGGCTGTGGTCGGGTGTGCTGCCGCGGCAGGTCTTCGCGGACGAGCCGCCGGCCGGTTACGACACGGAGCCGGATGCCGCGTACGTGCGCCACCTGCGGGAGCTGATCGCGGAGCACGCCGACCGGCTGGCCGCGGTGATCGTGGAGCCGGTGGTGCAGGGCGCGGGCGGGATGCGGTTCCACTCCCCCGCCTATCTGCGCGTACTGCGCGAGGCGTGCGACGCGCATGACGTGCTGCTGGTGTTCGACGAGATCGCCACGGGCTTCGGCCGTACGGGGAAGCTGTTCGCCGCCGGTCACGCGGGCGTCTCGCCCGATGTCATGTGCGTGGGCAAGGCGCTGACCGGCGGCTATCTGACGATGGCGGCGACGCTGTGCACCTCACGGGTCGCGGAGGGCATCTCCAGCGGCGAGGTGCCGGTGCTGGCCCATGGACCGACGTTCATGGCCAACCCGCTCGCCGCCTCGGTGGCGTGTGCCTCCATCGACCTGCTGCTCGGCCAGGACTGGGAGCGGGAGGTCCGGCGGATCGGTACGGGGCTGCGGGAGGGTCTCGCCCCGGCGGCGGCGCTGCCCGGGGTCCGGGATGTGAGGGTGCTGGGCGCCATCGGTGTCGTACAGCTCGATCGCGAGGTGGACATGGAGACCGCCACCCGGGCCGCGGTACGGGAGGGCGTGTGGCTGCGGCCGTTCCGCGACCTCGTCTACACGATGCCGCCCTATGTGACCGGTGATGACGACGTGGCGCGGATCTGCCGCGCCGTGTGCGCGGCTGCGCGGGAGGGCTGAGATGACGGTTCTGGTGGTGACGGGTACGGGCACGGAGATCGGCAAGACGATCGTGACCGCGGCCGTGGCGGCGGCGTGCCGGGATCGCGCCGTCGCGGTGCTCAAGCCCGCGCAGACGGGGCTGGCGCCCGGCGAGCCGGGGGACGCGGCCGAAGTCGTACGGCTGGCGGGCGGCCACGTGACCGCGGTCGAACTGGCCCGGTTCCCCGATCCGTTGGCCCCGGACACGGCCGCCCGCAGGGCCGGACTCCCACCGGTACGGCCGTACGAGATCGCCGAGGCGGCCGGGAAGCTGGCGGCCGAACATGATCTGGTGCTGATCGAGGGCGCGGGCGGACTGCTCGTACGCTTCGACGAGGAGGGCGCGACCCTTGCCGACGCGGCCCGGCTGCTGGCCGCGCCGGTCGTGGTGGTGACGCCGGCCGGACTGGGCACGCTCAATACCACCGCGCTGACCGCGGAGGCCCTGCGGGCGCGGGGGCTGGAATGCCTCGGCGTGGTGGTGGGCAGTATGCCCGCCGAGCCGGACCTCGCGGCGCGGTGCAATCTGGAGGATCTCCCGGTAGTGGCGGACGCCCCGCTGCTGGGTGTGGTGCCGGCCGGTGCGGGCGCGCTGGCGCCCGCCGACTTCCGTTCCCGGGCGGGGAGTTGGCTGACCGCGCAGCTGGGAGGGAATCGACCCGCCGGATGAGCGGCTGAGGAGCGCGGGACGGGGGAGAATCGGAGTAGTCGTACCTTTCTGGTCGAGCGCCGTGCGGTCGGGCGCCGTGTGGAGGAGGTCCGTCATGCGTCTGCGTGACACGAAGATCCCGGAGAACACGGTGCACCACCCCGTCTTCGCCCGGTTCTACGCCCGGATGAGCGTGGCCGCGGAGACGGGGGCGGGGCTGGCCGCGGTGCGCTCGGAGCTGCTGGCCGGCCTGTCCGGCCGGATCGTCGAAATAGGTGCGGGCAACGGCCTGAACTTCGCGCACTACCCGCCCGCGGTGTCGGAGGTGGTGGCCGTCGAACCCGAGCGCGTCCTGAGGCAGTTGGCGGTGCGGTCGGCGCTGCGCGCCGGAATTCCGGTGGACGTGGTGCCGGGCACTGCGGAGTCCCTGCCGGTGAAGAGCGAGGCGTTCGACGGGGCGGTCGCCTCTCTGGTGCTGTGCACCGTTCGGAATGTGGAGCGTTCGCTCGCGGAGATCGTTCGGGTGTTGCGACCGGGCGGTGAGCTGCGCTTCTTCGAGCATGTGCGGGCCGATGACCGGGCCATGGCAGCCGTCCAGCATGCGCTGGACCATACGGTGTGGCCGCTGGTGACCGGCGGGTGTCACACGGCACGCGACACCCTGGCCGCCATCGAGAGGGCCGGATTCGTGGTGGAGGCCTACCGCCGGGTCAGGATGCCGGACTGGGGAATCCGGCTGCCCACATCCTCCTGTGTGCTGGGTGTGGCGCGGCGGCCGACCGCGGTGGACTGACACGGCCGCCCACCACGGCGCACGGAGGCGTCACGGGCTCACCGGCACGTCCGCCCACCGCGGCGTACGGAGCCGTCACAGACTCCACCGGCACGTCCGCCCGCCACGGTGTACGGAGCCGTCACAGACTCCACTGGCGCAGTTCGTCGGCGATGGCCCGGACGTCCGCCTTGCCCTCCTTCACCAGCCTGGCCAGATCGCGCACCTGCTCCGGCGAGGTGATGACCTTCAGCCCGGAGGCGACGAGATAGCCGTACGCGACAGCGGAGGAGAACATCGCGTTGGAGTGTTCGAGCGCGGGGACGTGGAGCAGCAACTGCAGCAGGGCGGCGGCCCTGGAATGCGGGTCGCTGTAGACCGGGCTGCCGAAGATCTCGGCCTCGTGGCGGGCCACCGCGGCCACGAGCGCGCCCCAGTCGACGACCTGCGGATCGCCGGGGGTCTTGTGCTCGGCCACCATGAGCAGCCAGGAAAGGTCGATCTGGAGGTTCAACGCATGCCTTTGCGCTCCGGGCCGAACTCCTCGGCGAAGACCGACTCGTACTGCTTCATGAAGTCGGCCGCGGCCTCGACGAAGGTGTGTCCGACCTCGCCCGCGTCCTGCCTCACGAGCTCCTCTATGTACCGGTTCACGCTCATCCCCCTCTGCAGCGCGCGCTGTCGCGCGGCCTCGGCGGTCGCCTCGTCCACTCTCACGTTCAGCTGAGTCTTGGGCACGACAACACGCTAGCGCCGGTTCGCTAGCACCAGCAAGGGGAGCATCATGGTGCCCCGTACACCGGTCGCCAGGACGCCCCGAGTGCGCCCCTCCTGGCAGCCACGCGCTCCCCTCCGAAGGTCCTCCGCCGCCCTCACCTCACGCGCCGACGACCGTGCGGTGCTACAAAGGTCAATGTGGCCACACGTTTCGGCCGATTCCGGAACGCACCGGTTCGGTCACTCATGGACAGGCGCCCCTGGAGCCTCGCCGGGCAGGTCTTCGCCCTCCAGGTGGTCGTGGTGGTGTTCCTCGTGGCGGCCGCAGTGCTGGCGCTCGTACTCCAGTCCCGGCACGACAACAACGCGGAGGCGAGAAATCGTTCGATTGCCGTCGCGCAGACGTTCGCACACTCGCCCGGCATTCTGGCCGCGCTGAGGTCGCCCGATCCCTCCAAGGTGCTCCAGCCGCACACCGAGGCCGCGCGGAAGGCCGCGGACGTCGACTTCATCGTGGTGACGAACACGAAGGGGATCCGCTACACACATCCCCAGCCGAACGAGATCGGGAAGAGGTTCGTCGGCAACATCGGGCCGCCGTTGGCCGGCCGTGTGTACACGGAGAGCGTCAACGGCCCGCTGGGCCACGAGGTGCAGGCCCTCGTCCCCGTCTTCGATCACGGTGACAAGGTCGTGGCGGTGGTGGCCGCGGGCCTGAAGGTCAACCACGTGACCGGTGTGGTGGCCCGGCAGCTTCCGATCATCCTCGGCACCGGAGCGGTCGCACTCGCCTTCGCCACGGGCGGAACCGCGCTGGTGGCCAAGCGCCTGCGGCGACAGACCCACCGACTGGGCCCCGCCGAGATGACCCGCATGTACGAGCATCATGACGCGGTGCTGCACGCCGTGCGCGAAGGCGTACTCATCGTCGGCGCCGACAGTCGGCTTCTGCTGGCCAACGACGAGGCGAGACGGCTGCTGAATCTGCCGCGCGACGCCGAGGGACGGCACGTCGCGGACCTGCCCGGCCTCGATCCCGGCACGGTCGAACTGCTCGTCTCGGGCCGAGCCGCCACGGACGAAGTGCATCTTGCGGGAGACCGCTTGCTCGCGGTGAGCCAGCGCCCCACGGAACGTGACGGCGCCCGCGAAGGGACCGTCACGACCTTGCGCGACTCCACGGAGCTGCGGGCACTGTCGGGCAGGGCGGAGAGCGCCCGCCAGCGGCTGAGACTGCTGTACGACGCCGGGCTCGGCATCGGTACGACCCTCGACGTGGTGGGCACGGCCGAGGAACTGGCGCGGGTCGCGGTCCCCCGCTTCGCCGACTTCGTCACCGTCGATCTGGCCGACCCGGTCCTGCGCGGCGACGAGCCGACCCATACGAACACGGATCTGCGCCGCGCCGCCGTGCACGGCATCCGGGACGACCATCCCCTCTATGAACGCGACCGGCTGCACGACTTCCTGCCCACCACACCTCAGGCACGGGCCCTGAGGAAGGGCCGGTCGCAGCTGGTGCCCGAACTGTCCGGCGCACCCGACTGGCTCGCCCAGGACCCGGAGCGGACACGGTCGATCCTCGACTACGGAATCCATTCGCTCATCGCCGTGCCGCTGCGGGCACGCGGCGTCATCCTCGGCGTGGTCGACTTCTGGCGCTCGGAAAAGCCCCAGCCCTTCGACGCGGACGACCTGTCCCTGGCCGAGGAACTGGTCGCCCGGGCGTCGGTCAGCATCGACAACGCCCGTCGCTACACCCGGGAGCACGCCTTGGCCGTGGCGCTGCAGCGCAGCCTGCTCCCCAGGGAGCTGCCCGAGCAGAGCGCCCTCGAGGTCGCCCATCGTTACCTGCCCGCGGTCTCCGGGGTCAGCGGCGACTGGTTCGATGTGATCCCCCTCCCGGGCAGCCGGGTGGCGCTGGTCGTCGGGGACGTCGTCGGTCACGGCCTGCATGCGGCCGCCACCATGGGACGGCTCCGGACGGCCGTGCACAACTTCTCCACCCTCGACCTGACGCCCGACGAGATCCTCGGCCACCTCGACGACCTGGTCGGGCGCATCGACCAGGAGGAGGTGGAGACGGCCGTCGGCGCGGGGGTGATGGGAGCCACCTGCCTGTACGCGATCTACGATCCCGTCTCACGCGACTGCGCCATGGCCCGGGCCGGTCATCCGCCGCCCGCACTGGTCCGACCCGACGGCGGCGGCGTGACGTTTCCCGACCTCCCGGCCGGACCGCCCCTGGGTCTGGGCGGCATGCCGTTCGAGACCGCGGAGATGAAGCTGGAGGAGGGTACCCAGCTCGTCCTGTACACCGACGGGCTCATCGAGGACCGCACCCGGGACATCGACGAAGGGATCGAGCTGCTGCGCCAGGTCCTGGCATCCCATCCCGGCCGCTCACCGGAGGAGAGCTGCCGGGCGGTGCTCGACGGGCTCCTGCCCGGTCGGCCGAAGGACGACGTGGCCCTGCTCGTCGCCCGTACCCGGGCGCTCCCGCCCGACTGTGTCGCCGAGTGGGACGTACCGTTCGATCCCGCCGCTGTGGCGGGGATGCGCGCCGCCGCGACCGAGAAGCTCGACGAATGGGGTCTGTCCGCGCTCTCGTTCGCCATGGAGCTGGTGCTCAGCGAGCTGGTCACCAACGCCATCCGCCATGGCTCCGCACCGGTCACGATGCGGCTGCTGAACGATCACGGCCTGACCTGCGAGGTGGCCGACGGCAGCAGCACCTCACCCCATCTGCGCTATGCCGCCGCGACGGACGAGGGCGGCCGCGGCCTGTTCCTCGTCGCACAGCTGACCGAGCGCTGGGGCACCCGATACACGCCTCAGGGGAAGGTCATCTGGGCCGAGCTGTCGCTGCCCGGATCCGAGGAGGACGTGGACGGCGCGGCATTGCTCGACATGTTCGACACGGAGCTCTGAAGGCCGGGATCCGAGGGTGACGCGGTCGGGACGGATGGGGTTCCTGGCCGACGGGGTTCGAAGCCGACGGATCTCCGAGCCCATGGGGTTGTGGACCGACGGGTCCGCGGCCGACGCCCTTTCCACGACGACGGAGCTTCCCGGCCGAAACGTGGGCAGTGCCCCCTGCCCGCGCCTCGGCAAGTGCTCGGCGGGGAAATAGTTGGCCGAGCGGGGCGGCGCTCTGCTTGGCTCGCACCATGAGCGATCTTCACATCCGTTGCGCCGGCCTCGCCGATATCGATGCGGTGCTGCGATTCTGGCGGGAAGCCGCAGAGGGTACGAGCATCAGCGACGACCACGACGGGCTGACCCGGCTCATCTCAAGAGACCCTCAGGCCCTGCTCCTGGCAGAACGTGACGGTCTTCTCGTGGGAACCGTCATAGCCGGTTTCGACGGCTGGCGATGCTCCGCCTACCGGCTGGCCGTACATCCGGACCGCCGGAGGCAAGGCATCGCCACCGCCTTGACGGCAGCGGCGGAACAGCGGTTCATCGCCCTGGGCGGGCGCCGGGTCGACGCCATGGTCCTGGAGGTCAACGACCGGGCCCACCGCACGTGGGCCGCGGCCGGCTACCACCGCGAGGATCACTGGCGGCGCTGGGTGAAGCCGCTCACGGACTGAGGTCGACCATCCGGGAGAGTGGTCGACTTTGCCGATCCTTTACGATGGACGGAGTCCTGACCGATCCTTCCGAAAGGTGTGAGCGTCCGCCCATGGGCGAGCCTCCCAGTAGTCGACATCGCCGACATCGAGCGATCCTCCTGCCCCTGCCCGATCATGGGACGGAGGTGAACCGATGACCGAAGTGCTTCTGCTGCTCGTGGCGGTACTGCTCTCGCTCGCCTGCGGCGCCTTCGTCGCGGCTGAGTTCTCCCTGACGACCGTCGAGCGCGGTCAGCTCGAACGGGCCGTGGAGCGGGGTGAGCGCGGCGCGGCAGGCGCCATGAAGGCCGTACGCAGCCTCACCTTCCAGCTCTCCGGCGCACAGCTCGGCATCACCGTCACCAACCTGGTGGTCGGCATGCTCTCCGAACCGTCGATCGCGAAACTGATCCGCGGTCCGGTGGAGGCCGTGGGCCTGTCCCCGAGCGTGGCGTCCTCCGTGGCCCTCGTCCTGGGAACGGCGCTGTCCACCGTGTTCCTGATGGTCGTCGGCGAGCTCGTCCCGAAGAACTGGGCGATCTCCTCCCCGCTCGCGGTGGCGAAGGCCGTGGCGACCCCGCAGCGGGCCTTCACCGCCGTCTTCCGGCCGTTCATCGGTCACCTCAACGGCACCGCAAACCGGATCGTGCGCCGTCTGGGCATGGAACCGGCCGAGGAACTCGCCTCGGCCCGCAGCCCCCAGGAGCTGGTGGCGCTGGCCCGGCACTCCGCGAAGGAGGGGGCGCTGGAGGCGGACACCGCCGAGTTGTTCGTCCGCACCCTCAACCTGTCGGAGCTGACCGCGGAGAACGTCATGACCCCGCGGGTGCAGGTCACCGCGCTGGAGGCGCAGGCGACCGCGGAGGACGTCGCGAATGCCACCCGCGCGACCGGTCTGTCCCGCTTCCCCGTCTACCGCGGCAGCCTCGACACCGTCGTCGGCGTGGCCCACATCAAGGACGTGCTGGCCGTCCCGGCCGAGCAGCGGCCCCGTACTCGCGTCTCGGAGATGCTGCACGAGCCGCTGCTCGTACCGGAGACCCTCACCGTGGACCGGCTCCTGGACCGGCTGTCCGGCAAGCTCGCCATGGCCGTCGTCATCGACGAGTACGGCGGTACGGCCGGTGTCGTGACCCTGGAGGACATCGTCGAGGAGGTGGTCGGCGAGGTGCGCGACGAGCACGACCCGCACGAGACGCCGGACCTGGCCCCGGCCGGCGAGGACGCCGACGGGCGGACCCTCTGGTCGGCCGACGGCGCCGCCCGACTCGACCAGCTCAAGAGAATCGGACTGCGCGTGCCGGACGGACCGTACGAAACGCTCGCCGGGCTCGTCGCCACCGAGGTCGGCCGCATCCCCGCGGTGGGTGACTCGATCGAGCTGGGCGGCTGGCGGGTCGATGTGGTGGACGCCTCCGGGCGCCGTGCCGCGCGGGCCCTGCTGCATGCACCGCTGCCCGGCGACGAGCGGGCGGAGGACGCACGATGATCGCCGTCCAGCTCTTCATCGGACTGATGACCCTGGTCGTCAACGCCTTCTTCGTCGGCGCGGAGTTCGCTCTGATCTCCGTGCGCCGCAGCCAGATCGAGCCCGAGGCCGAGACGGGCAACCGGCGGGCGCGGAGCGTCATCTGGGGCCTCGAACACGTGTCGGCGCTGCTCGCGGCGGCGCAGCTGGGCATCACGCTCTGCACGCTGGTCCTCGGCATCGTCGCCGAACCGGCCATCGCGCATCTGCTGGAGCCCGTCTTCGACGCGGTGGGCGTGCCGCACGGGCTGATCCATCCGATCTCGTTCGTGATCGCACTGTCCGTGGCGACGTATCTGCACATGCTGCTCGGCGAGATGGTGCCGAAGAACATCGCCCTGGCCGAGCCCGTACGGGCCGCACTGCTGCTCGGACCGCCGCTGGTCGCCCTCGCCAGGGCGCTGCGCCCGGTGATCTTCGCCATCAACGCCTTCGCCAACGCACTGCTGAAGCTCCTGCGGGTCGAGACGAAGGACGAAGTGTCCGCCACGTTCTCCGACGACGAGCTGGCCCGGCTGGTGAAGGACGCCGGGGACGCCGGACTGGTCGACGACCGGGCCGCCGAACGGCTGCACCACGCCCTTGAGCTGGGCCGTCGCCCGGTGCGGGATGTGGTGATGCCGGTGGAGCGGGTGATGTACGCCAAGGTCGGGACGACACCGGAGCAGCTGGAACAGCTCTCGTACGAGACCGGATTCTCGCGCTTTCCGGTGATGGACAGCGAGGCGCGCATCCTGGGCTACCTCCATGTGAAGGACGCCCTGGACGCCACACCGCGCGATGTGCCGTTCCCCGTGACGGCGATGCGCCCGATCGCCCGGGTGCGGGCCGCCACTCCGCTGGACGACGTGCTGACCGCGTTGCGGCGCAGCCGGACGCATTTGGCGGCGGTGGTGGACGAGGACGGCAGGCTGGCCGGGATGGTCACGATGGAGGACGTGCTGCGCGAACTGGTCGGGCGGTCACAGGCGCGCTGATCGGAGGGCGGGGCCTACGGGTGGCGGGCAGCCCGGTGCGGGTCCGGCCGCGGGCCGACCGTCGGGCGGCCGGGGGGCAGGTACGAACCCCGCCGCGCACGGGCCGACCGGCGGCCAGGGGCGCGGTGCGGGTCCGGCCGCGCCCCCTCCCCCGTGGAATCCAGCGCCACCTGCACGGTTAAGCTGACGGTCCATGGCAATCAGCACCGCACTATGGTCCTTCGCCCTGGTCGTAGGGCTCCTCACCCTCACTCCCGGTCTCGACACCGCTCTCGTCCTGCGCACCTCGGCACTCGGTCGCCGCAAGCGTGCGCTCGGTGTCGTCCTCGGCATCCAGAGCGGCACTCTCGCCTGGGGTGCGCTCACCTCGCTCGGCGTCACGGCGCTGCTCACGGCCTCGCACATGGCGTACGAAGCGCTGCGTTACGCCGGAGCCGCCTATCTGCTGTGGATGGGTGGACGCATGATCGTCGACACCCTGCGCGGCAGGCACACGGAGGAAGAGGCACAGGGGGCCGAAGCCCGTGCCGTTTCTCCTCAAGGGACCGACAGCCTCGCTGCCGGATGGCGGCAGGGCGCCCTGACCAATCTCCTCAACCCGAAGATGGGTGTGTTCTACGTCGCCGTCCTGCCCCAGTTCATCCCGGCGGGCGCCCCGCACTTCGCCACGGGCCTGCTGCTGACCGGGGTGCACATCGCACTCGGTCTCCTCTGGTCGGCACTGCTGATCGCCTTCGCCCAGGTCCTGCGGGGCTGGCTGCAACGCCCGCAGGCCCGCAGGCTGCTGGACCGGATCACCGGAACCGTGATCGCCGGATTCGGTCTGCGGCTGGCCGTCGGCGACTGAGGGGCCCTCGGCCCACAGCGCGCTGCCTCGCTCCGTACGGACCGCCCGCCCCCAGAGCCTGCGGCACCGCCCCGTCCGAAGCCTCCCGGATCCGTTCGGAGCGTTCCCGAACCGTCAGGGGCTGTCCGGTGGGGGTCGGATTGTGCCACGGTACGATCGCATCGCCATGGAATCGAATGCCTCGTACACCAGTCTTGTCGCGGTCGGCGACTCGTTCACCGAGGGCATGTCGGACCTGCTGCCCGACGGCTCGTACCGGGGCTGGGCCGATGTCCTCGCCGGACGGCTCGCGCTCCGTGAGCCGGGTTTCCGTTACGCCAACCTCGCCGTACGCGGCAAGCTGATCGGCCAGATCGTCGACGAGCAGGTCGATGCGGCCGCCGCCATGGGCGCGGATGTCATCACACTCGTCGGCGGTCTCAATGACACGCTGCGGCCGAAGTGCGACATGGGCATGGTCCGCGGACGGCTCGAAGAGGCCGTCGAACGTCTCGCCCCCTCGTGCAGGAAGCTCGTTCTGATGCGCAGCCCCGGTCGCAACGGGCCGGTGATGGAACGGTTCCGCCCACGGATGGAGGAGCTGTTCTCCCTGGTCGACGACTTGGCGGCACGGCACGGAGCCTCGGTCGTCGATCTGTACGGGGCAGCGGCTCTGGGTGATCCCCGTCTGTGGGACGTCGACCGGTTGCATCTGACGGCCGACGGGCACCGGAGGGTGGCGGAGGCGGTCTGGCAGTCGCTCGGGCTGCCCCCCGAGAACGGCTGGCGGACCCCGCTGCCCGCCTCGGTCCCACCGAAATGGGCGAGACGACGTGTCGATGACCTCCGTTTCGCCCGCCAACACCTGATGCCGTGGATCGGGCGCCGCCTGACCGGCCGCTCGTCCGGGGACGGGCGAACGGGCGCCC
Organism: Streptomyces sp. NPDC093149; assembly: GCF_044754145.1. Lineage (NCBI taxonomy): Bacteria > Bacillati > Actinomycetota > Actinomycetes > Kitasatosporales > Streptomycetaceae > Streptomyces > Streptomyces sp. NPDC093149. Next base: position 164,477 of record NZ_JBIVON010000010.1, on the reverse strand, counting down.
AGTACAGCACCGAACAGGGAAGGGCGTTCTGGGTCACCCCCGAGGATTCCCGCGCCCCCGGCCCGGTGGCGACGTGGCGCCGGGTGGACGCGCCGCCGCCCTCGTAGCGACCCACAAGCAGGACCGCGGCGTCGGCCCGCACAGACCGCCGGTAGAACCGGACGGCCTCGGTGTCCTTCTCCAATCCGGTCCGACCAGGACGGATGCCTGTCAGGCGTCCTTCTCGGCGCATCCGAGCGGCGAGTCGAAATATGCCCTTGCCCCCGATCTCTCCCACCGACACCCCGGTTCCGACCAGCAGTTCCGGGCCATGCCTGGGCCACGATCCCGCCGCGGAACCGTCCCTCGTCGTGCGTCGCCTCGCGGCCGGACAGAGCCCGGGAGCGTCGGTCGGCAACAATGTCGGCCGGAGTCGGTGGCGGCCTCGGGAACCGGGGCATTCCCCGGACTGATTGGAGCGCGGTAGATGAATTCGCAGTCGGTCGACGGCGTGACGGCGGCCGAGTTCGCCGTCCTCGACGCCTCGGAGCTGGCCGGCGATCCGGAGTTGGAGGCCGGGTTCGCGAAGGCGGCACACCGGATTCTGGCTGACCTGGTCGGCCGGGGCGCCGCTCTGGGATGGGTGGAACCGCCCTCCTTCGACGAGGTCGCGGTGCTGCTCGACCAGGTTGTCCGCGCGGTGCGGGCGGGGGACGCGGCCTTGCGTGTCGCCTACCTGGACCGGCGCCTTGTCGGACTGGGGTACTGGCTGCGGTACGCCCGGCCGACCCACAGACCGCACGCTGATCTGGAGAAGGTCGCGGTGGACAACGCCGTCCACGGTCGTGGCGTCGGCCGGGCGCTGACTGCTGCCTTGATCGGGGATGCCCAGGCCGCCGCTGTCGAAGTTCTCACCTTGGACGCCCGTGGCGACAACGCCGGTGCCCTGCACCTCTACCGCTCGCTGGGCTTCGCCGAGTACGGCCGCCTCCGCGACTTCGTCGCCGTCGGGCAACGTCGCTACGACAAGGTCTTCTACATGCTGGACTTCCGCCAAGAGGACTGACGGCCGCCACTCGCACACAGGTCCGCGGTGCGTCACCGGACGGCCCCCGTGGTTCTTACGGCCTGGTGACGTGCCCGCGCGGTGCCGGTGCGAAGGGGAGGGCGGAACCTAACGTGGCGTCATGCGTGTACTGCTCACCGGCGGAGCCGGATTCATCGGGACACACATCGCCGACACCCTGAAGGCACGGGGGCACGAGGTGGTGGTGTTCGACGCGTTGCTGACGTCGGCCCACGGCGGGGATGCCGGGCACGGCAGGGAGAACCTGATCGTCGCCGATGTGAGGGACCGGACGGCCGTGGCCGTGGCACTGCGAGGGATCGACGCCGTGTGTCATCAGGCCGCGATGGTGGGCCTGGGCAAGGACTTCGCGGACGCTCCGGAATACGTCGGCTGCAACGACCTGGGAACGGCCGCGCTGCTGGCGGAAATGGCCACGGCAGGGGTGCAGGACCTGGTGCTCGCCGGGTCGATGGTCGTCTACGGCGAAGGCCGGTACGACTGCCCGCGGCACGGGCGGGTCCGGCCGGGGCCGCGGGCCGTGGACGATCTGATGTCGGGCCGCTTCGAGCCACGATGCCCGGATTGCGGGAGCGGATTGACGCCGGGGCTCGTGGGCGAGGACGCACCGACCGACCCACGCAACGTGTACGCCGCGACGAAGCTCGCACAGGAACATCTGGCTGCCGCGTGGGCCCGCGCGACGGACGGGCGGGCGGTGGCACTGCGTTACCACAACGTGTACGGGCCCGGGATGCCGCGCGACACACCGTACGCGGGTGTCGCCTCCTTCTTCCGTTCGTCGTTGGCCAGGGGCCAGGCGCCGCAGGTGTTCGAGGACGGCGGTCAGCGGCGCGACTTCATCCATGTGCGTGATGTGGCCGCCGCCAACGCGGTGGCACTGGAGGCCGTGGGGCAACGGGGAGCCGGGAGCTTCGCCGCGTACAACACGGGGAGCGGTGAGCCGCACACGATCGGCGAGATGGCGGCGGCGCTGGCCTCGGCACACGGCGGTCCGGCGCCGGAGATCACCGGTGAGTACCGCCTCGGTGACGTACGCCATGTGACGGCGGACTCGCGGCGGTTGCGCGAGGAGTTGGGCTGGCGGCCGGAGGTGGGGTTCACCGAGGGGATGAAGGAGTTCGCGGGCGCGGCGTTGAGAGGCACGTCGAGTCCGCCGGGAGGCTCGGGCGGGGCGGCAACGGGCTCTCGCACCCCGAACGCACTCAGCCTGCCGCCGGGAGCGTGACCTCGAAGCGGCAGCCGCCCGTGACGTTACGGACCTCTGCTCGACCCTTGTGCGCTTCCACGATGCCGCGCACGATGGCCGGCCCGAGCCCGGCACCCGCCGGAGGCGTACGGGCATGGCTGCCGCGCCAGCCCATGTCGAAGACCCTCGGCAGATCCTCCTCGGGACATGCGAACGGTGCCGCAGGAGCCGCAGGGCCGGCGCGCCGAGGAGTCCGGCCGCCGCCGCGCCCAGGAACGCGAGGAGCGCGATGAGAAGGATGTCGGTCATACGGGCGCTGCCCCGGCGGCCCGGCCGGTGGCCGGGGCACTCGCGGTGCCGGACGGTGCGTCGGGCTCCGCGCCCGACTCCAGCCGGTAGCACACGCCCCACACCGCCTGGATCAGCCGCGGGCGGGCCGGGTCCGTCTCGACCTTGCCGCGCAGCCGCCGGACATGGACCGTGACCGTCGACAGGTCCCCGAAGTCCCGGCCCCAGACCTCCCTCATCAGCTCCTCCCGGGTGAAAACGCGCTCCGGGTGGCGCAGCAGAAAGGCGAGAAGGTCGAACTCCCTCGGAGTGAGGGCGATCTCATGACCATCGTGGGTCGCGCGCCGGGCCGCCGGATCGAGCCGGAGCCCAGCGCCCTCCAGCAAGGCCGGGGCGGTGTCCGCCGAAGGTGCCGACAGCTGGCTCCGGCGCAGCACGGAGTCGACGCGCAGCACCAGCTCGCGCGGGCTGAACGGCTTGGTGACGTAATCGTCCGCGCCTGTTTCCAGGCCCAGGATGCGTTCGTCCTCGTCCCCGCGCGCCGTCAGCATGATGACCGGAACGGGGCCGTGCGCCCGCATCCGGCGGCAGACCTCGAAGCCGTCCATGCCGGACAGCATCAGATCGAGGACCACCAGGTCCGGCCGAAGTCCGGCGAAGCGCTCCAGGGCCGCGGGGCGTCGCCGACGCGCCGTACCTCGTAACCCGCCCGGTCCAGATAGCCGACGACGACCTCGGCGACCGTCGGGTCGTCGTCCACGACGAGTACGTGGCCGCGCGGGGTACCGGAGGCGGGGCAGGGAGCCGGGGTGGCCGGGATGTTCTCCATACGACCACCCTGGCACCCCGCTGCCGGGCGGCGGTCCCCCGAAGGGTCGACGTCCGTCCTTCGTAAGAACCTGTCGCCCGAAATGCCGGGTTCTGCTCCGTAGTGTGAGCGAGGTGACAGACACCTCCCCCACCGAATCCCCCCGCGCCGATGTGGTTCTGCCCTGTCTGGACGAGGCGGCGGCGCTGCCCCAAGTGCTGGCAGGTATCCCAGCCGGCTGGCGCGCGATCGTCGTCGACAACGGTTCCACCGACGGCTCGGCGGACCTCGCCCGTTCCCTCGGGGCAACCGTCGTGCACGAGCCGCGGCGTGGCTTCGGCGCCGCGTGCCATGCCGGGCTGCTCGCCGCCCGGGCCGACTTCGTGTGCTTCTGCGACTGTGACGGCTCCCTCGATCCCGGGCTGCTGCCCGGTTTCGTGAGGCGGATCGCCGATGGGGAGACCGATCTGCTGCTGGGGCGGCGCCGCCCCGAGGGCCGTGGTGCCTGGCCGCTGCACGCTCGTGCGGGAAATCTGGCGCTGGCCCGGATGCTGTACCGGCGGACGGGGCTGCGGTTGCGGGACCTCGGCCCGATGCGGGCCGCTCGTCGTGCGGACCTGCTGGCGCTGGATCTCACCGACCGTCGCAGCGGCTATCCGCTGCAGATGGTGGTGCACGCTTCGGATGCCGGGCTGCGGGTCGCCGAGACGGATGTGCCGTATCTGCCACGTACCGGAAAGTCCAAGGTCACCGGCACGTGGCGGGGAACGTGGCACGCGGTGCGCGACATGCGCGCCGTCCTGAGTCGGCCACCACTGGGGAACGCGGCCCGGACGGCACGGCCGGGGGTGCCCCGATGAGCGCAACGCCCCGCCCCGACGACACGCCCGGCCCCTTCGCGCCCTCCGGCCCCACCGCACTCCTCGTGATCGCCAAGGAACCGCTGCCCGGCCTGGTCAAGACCCGGCTCACCCCGCCCTTCACCCCCGCCGAGGCCGCGCAACTCGCCGAGGCGGCGCTCGACGACACGCTGCGCACCCTCCTGGCCCTCCCTGCCCGACGGCGTGTTCTCGTGCTCGACGGGCGGCCCGGACCCTGGCTGCCGGACGGCATCGAGGTGGTCGCGCAGAGCTCCGGGCCGCTCGACGAGCGGCTCGCGGCGGCCTTCGCCGGCTGTACCGGGCCGACGCTGCTCATCGGCATGGACACCCCTCAGATCACCCCGGCGCATCTGGCGCCCGCGCTCGCGCCGGACGCCTGGGACGGTTGCGACGCCTGGTTCGGTCCTGCCGACGACGGCGGCTTCTGGGCGCTCGGCCTGGCCGTCCCCGACCCCGGTCTCCTGCGCGGTGTACCCATGTCCGTACCGCAGACCGGCGCAGTCCAGCGGCGGCGGCTCGTCGAGGCGGGCCTCACCGTGCGCGATCTCCCCCCGTTGCGGGACGTCGACAGCGCGGCGGACGCCGCACACGTCGCCGCCGCCGCACCGGACGGTCGGTTCGCCGCGACCCTCGCCCGGCTGACCGGGGTGGTGACCCGATGAGCGGTACGGCCGCGGACCACGTGGTGAGGAGGCCGGCGCCACCGGACCTCACCCCGTGGAGCGCCGACCCGTACACCAACGCCCTGCGCAACGGCCACGGTCCGCTGTTCCTGCGCCGTACCGACGGCTGGCTGCTTCCCCTGGATGTCGAACGCTGGTGCGCGGGCGCCGACGGCGCCGACCTGTCGGCGCTGCGCCGCTGCGAAGGACCGGTCCTCGACATCGGGTGCGGCCCCGGGCGCCTCGTCACGGAACTGGCCGGGCGGGGTCATCGGGCGCTCGGCATCGACGTAAGCGAGGCGGCAGTCGCGCACACGCTGCGGATCGGTGGCCCGGCACTGCGCCGTTCCGTCTTCGATCCGCTGCCCGGCGAGGGCCGTTGGGGCTCCGTCCTGCTCGTCGACGGCAACGTCGGCATCGGCGGCGACCCGCACGCTCTGCTGATGCGCACCGCGGAACTGCTCGCCCCCGGCGGGCTGCTCATCGCGGAGACCGCGCCGCTCGACATCGACGAACGGGTCCGAGTGCGGCTGGTCGACGGACACCTCGCGCCGGAGTCGGGCGGTGCGGCGGACCGGTCCGGCCCCGAGGACGTGGACTTCCCCTGGGCCCGGATCGGTGCCCCCGCGCTGCTCCGGTACGCACAGCCGCAGGGCTGGCAGCTCTGCGATCAGTGGACGGCGGACGGCCGCACCTTCCTCGCCCTGCGCCGCGGCCGGAGGGTCCGGACGGCGAGCCAGAGCGCCGACACGGCGAACAGCGCAGCCGTGATCAGCAGCCAGTTGCCGTTCGAGGAACGCCGGTACCCGCCCGGCGGTCGCGCCGGGCTCGGGACCGGGCGCGTGCGACGGGTCACGCCCCGCCCGGCCGGAGCGGAACGCGAAGCGGAACGCTCTGTTGTGACGCTTGTCGACCATGTCCCGAAGCTAAGGGCAATCGACCCGGCCGCCCGCGACTCCTGACGAAACTCTGACATCACTCCCCACTACGGCCAACCGGGCCAAGATCCGACGGATTGATGACGCGGCCCGGTGGCACCGCCGGTAACCGCCCCGTCCTGCATAGCGTGCCAGCGTGAAGACCGAGGAACACATCACCGGCAACCCCCCTGCCGGGCAGCGCACCACCATCGACGGCACCGGTCGTCGCCGCGATCTGATCGCCGCCGCCGCGGGTGTCCTGTTGATCACCGTCGCGGTGCTCGTCGGCCGCTGGATCGAGAACACGGACGGCACCCTCTTCGTCAACTGGCCGCCTCTGCTGGCGTCCTGGGACCCGCACCTCGGTCCCGGCACCCCGGCCGCGCTCGCCGTTGCGGCAGCCGTCGTCGCCCATGGCCCGCCCCTCGCCGACCGGCTGCCCTGGCACGGTCTCCTCACCACCGCCTGGGCCACCTCCCTCGCCTGGATCTTCTCCCTGGCACTGATCGACGGCTGGGACCGGGGCATCGCCGAGCGGCTCACCACGAAACACGAATACCTCCGGGCCGTCGCCCGGTTCGACGACATCGGCGCCGCCCTGCGCGGCTTCAACGACCACATCCTCATCGGCCCCCCGGGCAACTGGCCGACCCATGTCGCCGGCCATCCGCCCGGCGCCACGCTCACGTTCGTCGTGCTGGACCGCATCGGACTCGGCGGCGGCGCCTGGGCCGGGGTCTGGTGCATCGTGCTCGGCAGCACCATGACGGTCGCGGCCCTCACCACGGTGCGTGTCTTGTCGGACGAACGCCTCGCACGCCGGGCCGCTCCCTTCCTGGTCCTCGCCCCGATGGCCGTGTGGACGGGCGCCTCGGCGGACGGTTACTTCGCCGCGGTCGCCGCCTGGTCCATCGCCCTTCTCGCCCTGGCCGCGACCCGCTCGACCCGCCTCCCCGCAACGGCCGCCCTCGCCTCCGGCCTGCTCTACGGCCTGACCTGCTACCTCAGTTACGGACTGACACTCATCGCGGTCCTCCTTCTCGCCGTGCTCGTCCTCCCCCGCACCGCCCGCCCCCTGCCCCCCTTCCTGCTCGGCGCACTCCTCGTCCCCCTCGTCTTCACAGTGGCGGGCTACAACTGGTGGGAGGCCTACCATCTGCTCGTCACGCGCTATTACCAAGGGGCAGGCGGCATCCGGCCCTACTCCTACTGGATCTGGGCCAACCTCGCCTGCGCCACCATCGCCTCCGGTCTCGCCACCCTCGCCGGCCTCCGCCGTGCCACCGCCGGGGCCCCCACCGCCCTGCACGCCCTGCGCACCCGCACCACCACTCCCCGCCGACGACTCGTCCTCCTCACCCTCGCAGCCCTCCTCGTGCTCCTCGTCGCCGACTTCTCCGGCATGAGCAAGGCCGAGACAGAACGCATCTGGCAACCCTTCATCCTCTGGCTGCTCCCCGCCACCGCACTCCTTCCCCCGCACACCCACCGCAGCTGGCTCACCGCACAAGCCACCCTCCCCCTCCTCGTCAACCACCTGCTCCGGACCGGCTGGTGAGCAGCGGGGAACGGGTTCGCGCACCGCCTGACGCAGCGGGCGCAGGGGGTACACCGCCTGCCGCGCCTTTCCCGGGGCGTCCTCAGACTTGGCTGCCGAGCCACCGGTGGATGGCGAGTGCGGTGGTACGGGTGTGTTCCTCCAGCATGGTGAAGTGGTCCCCCGGCACCGTGACCTCGGCGTGCGGCAGGCTCCAGTCCGGGGCGGGGTCGGCGCCGGGCAGTGGGTCCCGGGCCCGTACGTACAGGGTGCGACAGGCGAGCGGTGCGGGTTTCCAGTCACCGAAGAGCTCGAAGTACCCGGCCATGGCGGTGAGCCGATCGGGACTGGCAGAGGCGAACTCCGCCGCCCGGCGCAGCATGTCCGACGTCATCGCGGAGAGCGCCTGCCCCTGGTCGCCGTGGCCGGGGGGATAGGTGTCCACCAGGACGACGGCCGCCGGGGCGGCCCCCTCGGACTCCAGACGCTCGGCCACCGCATGGGCCACCCAGCCACCGGCCGACCGACCGAGCAGTACCGGGGGGCCTTCGGTCGCGGCTGCGCGGACGGCGGTTGCCTGGGCGGTGACGAGAGCGTCCAGTGTGGCGGGCAGAGCCTCTCCGGGCTCGAAGCCCGGGTGCCGCACCGCGGAAACCGGCCGCAGCCCGCGCAGCCGGGCACCGAGGCGCGCGTACTCCTGCGGTCCGGACAGCGCGCTCAGCGCGGGGGAACAGACGAGCCGGGCCCCCGCACCGCCCGCCGCGAGCATGACGGGTTCGTGCGTCGCACCGGGCGCCCCGGTCCTGTCGAAGACCGGGCGCAGGCGCGCCGCGATGGTCAGGAGCGCCATGCCCTCCCAGCTCTTTCCCTGGGCGCATGCGGTACGAAAGAGCGCACCCAGGGAGTCCGGAGATCCCCCGGCGTGGGGTGCGTCGGCGGCCTGCGCCCGGGTGTCCGACGGACCGCCCGCCCCGCCTCCCGCACCGTCGTCCGCCGGTCGGCCGGAGGAGCCCGGAGCACCGGCGGCCTCGATCCGTGCCGGGCCGTCGGGCGCGGCGCCCGCGGGAGGTGCCTCGGCGGCATACCGCCGCGTCAGCTCGGCGGCGAGCGCGCGCGGCGTCGGGAAGTCGAACAGCAGCGTGGACGGCAGTGCCAGCCCCGTCCACGCCGCGAGCTCATTGCGCAGATCGACCGCGGCCAGGGAGTCCAGCCCCAGGTCCGCCAGCAGGGTGTCCTCGTCGATCTCGCTCGCCTCTTCCCGGTGGCCCAGGACGCGGGCCGCGAGGGTCCGGACCTTTGTGAGCAGCGAACCGCCGGGCTCACCGGGGGAAGCAGTCGCCGGCGCCCGGCCGGGTCGGTCCCCGCCCCCGTCGCCCGCGTCGGCAGCAGGGGTTCGGAGCCGGTTCGCCGCCGTGCCGCCGCGGAGAGCGGCCGGGGCGAGGCGGGCCGCCACCACCACAGGTTCGTCCCCGGCCACGGCGGCGTCGAAGAGGGCCAGGCCTTCTTCCGGCCCGAGCGGGCCGAACCCGGAGCGGGCCATCCGTTGCCGATCCGCGTCGCCGAGGTGCGCCATCATGCCGTCGTTCTGCTGCCACGGGCCCCAGACGATCGACGTGCCGGGCAGTCCGAGCCGCGTTCGGTGTCGTGCCAAGGCATCCAGCACGCAGTTGGCCGCGGCGTAGTTGGCCTGGCCGGCCGAGCCGAAGGTACCCGCCACCGAGGAGAACAGCGCGAACACGGCCAGGTCGTGTCCCCGGGTCAGTTCGTGCAGGGCGAGAGCGGCGTCCGCCTTGGGGTGCAGCACCCGCCTCAGACGGTCGGTGGTGAGCGCCGCGACGACGCCGTCGTCCAGGACCCCCGCGGTGTGCACGACACCGGTCAGCGGGTGGGCCGCCGGTACCGCGTCGAGCAGGGTGGCGAGCGCGGTCCGGTCCGCTACGTCACAGGCGTGAACGGTCACCCGGGCGCCCGCCTCCCGGAGTTCGGCGACGAGTTCCCGGGCCCCCGGAGCGTCCGGCCCGCGCCGGCCGGCGAGCAGCAGATGCCGGACGCCGTGGGCGGTGACCAGGTGCCGTGCCACCAGCATGCCCAGGGAACCGGTGCCGCCGGTGATCAGGACGGTGCCCTCCGGGTCGAGCGGCCGCCGCTTGTGCGGCTTCGGTGCCGTCTCGGCCAGTGGCACCAGCTTCGGCACGTACGCCGTCCCTCGACGTACGGCTGCCTCCGGCACCGAGGCGGCCGACAGGGCAGGCAGGGCACTCCAGGAGTCGGGGTGTTCGTCCACGTCGATCAGGGCGAAGCGGCCGGGGTTTTCCCGCAGGGCCGAGCGGACCAGTCCCCACACCGGTGTGTGCAACGGTACGGACGCGGTTCCGCCGGATCGGCCGTCATTCCCGCGATCGGCGCCATCCGCACGGAAACCGTCGTCGACCGGAGTGACGGCACCGGACGTCACGAGGACGAGACGGGAGCGGGACAGGTGTGGTTCGGCGAGCCATTCCTGCACGAGCCTCAGCGCCCAGACCGCTGCCCGCAGCAACCCGGCACCCTGGTCCTGCGCGCCGCCGGTCGTGCCCGGCGGGCACGGTGCCACGACGACGGCCGACGACGCGTCGCACGCCGCCGGGCCGGGGTACACCGGCACGCCGGAACCCGGGGGCGCGAGGGCGTCCACCAGCCGTGTGCCCGCCGTGCCCAGAACCCCCCATCGGGACATCGCCGCAGGCGCGGGCGGCTCGGCCAGCGGCACCCAGTCCGTCCGGTGGAGAGCACCGCTGACCGCGTCCGTCGTCGCCGAACCGGTAGGCGGAAGCGGCCGGAGCGTCAGCGAACGGACCGTCGCCACAGGTGAGCCCGTCTCGTCGGTGAGCTCCACTCCGGCCTGCCCGTCGGGCCCGGGGGTCATCCGTACCCGCAAGCGCTGAACGCCGGTGGTGTGCACGCGCACTCCGCTGAAGGCGAACGGCAGGGACAACCCGCCGGCCGCCGGACCGGATGCCGCGGAACCGTTCGTGACAAGGCCGTCCAGGGCCAGGGCGTGCAGCGCGGCGTCGAGCAGTGCGGGATGCAGGACGAACTCCGGGCCGTCCGCCTCCGGACGCGGGGCCGTGGCCGCTTCGGGCAGCGCGATGTCGGCGTACAGCTCCTCCCCGTGCCTCCAGGCAGTGTGCATCCCCCGGAAGGCGGGGCCGTAACGGAGCCCGTCGGCGGCCAGTTGCTCGTACGGTCCGGTCCCCGGACCGTCGGCATGCAGCGGCACCGCCGCCTCCGGCGGCCAGGACGCGTGCGGCCGGGGCGCGCCGCCGGTCCCGGCACCGGCCGCTCCCCCGTCCGCGGGCGGCTGCGCCGGCGAAAGAGTGCCGACGGCGTTCCGGAGCCAGGGCCGGTCACCCGCCGGAGTGTGCGGGCGGGAGTGGAAGAGCACGGCCCGCCGTCCCGTCTCGTCCGCCCCCGCCACCTTCACCTGCAAGGCGACGGCACCGTCCGAGGGCAAGGGCAGCGGCGCGGTCAGGACGAGCTCGTCCAGGACGGCCGCACCAACCAACTCGCCTGCGTACAGGGCCATTTCGAGGAAGGCGGTCGCCGGCAGCAGGACCTCCCCGGCCACCACGTGGTCGGCGAGCCACGGCTGGTCGCGCACCGAGAGCACCCCGGTCAGCAGCGCCCCGTCGTCGTCGGCCGTGCGGATGTCCGACCGCAGGAACGGATGGGTGGGCCCGGCCGTCGGGGACACGGGCGGATGCCCCGGGGCGGCCTCCAGCCAGTACCGGCGGCGCTGGAAGGCGTACGTGGGCAGTGCGACGCGCCACCCGCCGCGCCCGGCGAGGACGGTCCGCCAGTCGACGGGCACGCCGTGGGCGTGGAGCGCGGCCAGCGTGTCGAGCAGGGCGTCCGCCTCCGGCCGTGTCGCGCGCAGTGTCGGCAGGACCAGCGGTGCCGGGCCCCGCTTGCCGTCGCCCGCTTCGCCGGTGTCCGGGTCGGCCGGGGCCGGTCCGGACGGGGCGAGGCAGTCTCGTACCAGGCCGGTGAGCACCCCGTCCGGCCCCAGTTCGACGTAGTGTGCCGCGCCTCGCTCACCCAGGTAGGCCACCGAATCGGCGAAGCGGACCGGACGGCGGACATGGTCCACCCAGAACTCGGGTGTGCACAGCTCCTCGTCGGTGGCCGCCCGGCCCGGCACGGCGGTGACCAGAGGCAGCTGCGGCGCGGCGAAGGACAGCCGCCGGACGACGTCCGCGAAGTCGGCCAGCACGGGCTCCATCCGAGCGGAGTGGAAGGCATGGCCGACCCGCAGCGGTGTCACCGAGCGGCCCCGGTTCCGGAAGTACGCGGCGGCCTCGCGCACCGCGGCCTCGTCGCCGGAGACGACCACCGAGGCGGGCCCGTTGACCGCGGCGATCTCCACCGCGCACCCGGTCGCGGCGAGGTGGGCGGCCACCTCGTCCGCGTCGGCGGCCACGGCCGCCATGGCGCCGCCCGGAGGCAGCGCGTCCATCAGCCGGCCCCGGGCCGCCACCAGGGTGCAGGCGTCCGCGAGCGACAACACCCCGGCGACATGTGCCGCCGTCACCTCGCCCACCGAGTGCCCGGCCACCGGGCCGGGGCGCACCCCCCAGGCCTCGAACTGCCGGAACAGGGCCGTCTCCAGGGCGAAGAGCGCCGGTTGCGCGAACCGGGTCGTACGCAGCAGCGCGCCCGTCTCCGTACCGGGCCCGGCGAACATGACGTCCCGCAGGGGCACCGGCAGCAGCGTGTCGAGCAGGGCACAGGACTCGTCCAACGAACCGGCGAAGGCCGGATGCAGATCCCGCGACTCGTAGAGTTCACGGCCCATGCCGACGCGTTGGCTGCCCTGGCCGCTGAACAGCAGGGCCGGCGGGCCGTGGTGGCGGGACGTGCCCGTGTGCATGCCGGGCCGGCCGTCTCCCTCCGCCACGGCCCGCAGGGAGTCGAGCAGTTCGGCACGGTCCCGGGCCACCACCACGGCCCGGTGCTCGAAGGCCGCACGCGTGGTGGCGAGCGAGTGGCCGATGTCCACCAGGGACGCGTCAGGGGCGGCGACCACATGGTCGTGCAGGCGTCGAGCCTGGGCCCGCAGTCCCGGCACGCTCCTGGCCGACACCGGAAAGGCCACCGCGGCCCGTCCGGGACGTGCCGCACGTTCCAGCACCGCCCCGGTCCCGACGCGGCCGCTTGCGGCCCCGCCGTCCGCCGCGGCATTCGGCGGCGCGGTCTCCGCGCCGCCCGGAGGCTCTTCGAGCACCACATGGGCGTTGGTGCCACTGATGCCGAACGAGGACACCCCCACCCGGCGCCGACGGTCTGTCGCAGGCCACTCCACCGCCCGGGTCAGCAGTGCGATCCGCCCCGCCGACCAGTCGACACGCGGGGTCGGCTCGTCGGCGTGCAGCGTACGCGGCAGCACGCCGTACCGCATCGCCTGCACCATTTTGATCACGCCGGCCACTCCGGCGGCGGCCTGGGTGTGACCGATGTTCGACTTCACCGAGCCCAGCCGGAGGGGACGTTGCCGCGCCTGCCGCCCGTACGTCGCGAAGAAGGCCTCCGCCTCGATGACGTCCCCCAGCCGGGTGCCGGTGCCGTGCGCCTCCACCGCGTCGATGTCCCCGGGATTCAGCCCCGCGTCCACGAGCGCCTGCCGGATCACCCGCTGCTGCGCCGGTCCGTGCGGTGCGGTCAGCCCGTTGCTCGCCCCGTCCTGGTTCACCGCCGAGCCGCGCACCACGGCCAGTACCGGAAGTCCGGCGCGGCGCGCCTCGGACAACCGGCTCAGCAACAGCATGCCGGCGCCCTCGGCCCACCCGGTTCCGTCGGCGGACGCGCCGAACGCCTTGCAGCGGCCGTCCGGAGCCAGCGCCCGCTGGCGACTGAACTCCACGAACGACGAGGGCCCCGACATCACCGTGGCGCCGCCGGCCAACGCGAAGGCGCACTCGCCCCGGCGCAGCGCCTGGGCCGCCAGGTGCAGGGCCACCAGGGACGAGGAACACGCCGTGTCCACGGTGATGGCCGGGCCTTCGAGACCGAAGGTGTAGGCGATACGCCCCGAGGCGACGCTTCCGGCGTTGCCGAGGCCGAGGTACCCCTCGACCTGCTCGGGCGTCCTTGTCAGGTGGCGGGCGTAGTCGCTGTACATCAGCCCGACGTACACCCCGGTCGCCGAGCCTCGCAGGGTGCCGGGGACGAGACCGGCGTGCTCGAAGGCCTCCCACGCCACTTCGAGCAGCAGCCGGTGCTGCGGGTCCATGGCCAACGCCTCACGGGGAGAGATGCCGAAGAACCCGGGGTCGAAGCGGTCCGCACCGGAGAGGAAACCGCCTTCGCGCACATACGTCCGTCCGGGCCGCCCGGGGTCCGGGTCGTACAGTTCCCGGGTGTCCCAGCCCCGGTCGACGGGGAAGGGACCGATGGCGTCCCTCCCGTCGGCCACCAGTCGCCACAGTTCCTCGGGAGAGGTCACGTCTCCGGGATAGCGGCATGCCATCCCCACGATCACCACAGGGTCGTCGTCCGACCGGGTTGCACTGCGGTGCACGGGCCCGGCGCCGGCCGGCGCGGCGGCGTGCTGTTCCCCGAGGTGGGCGGCGAGCGCGGCGGCCGTGGGGAAGTCGAAGGCGACAGCCTCGGAGAGCGGCAGGCCGGTCACCGCCGACAACCGCTCCCGCAGCACCGTCGCTGTCAGGGAGTCCATGCCCAGGTCCCGCAGTGCCGTGCTCGGGTCCACGGCCTGAGCCGTACAGCCGAGCACGGCCGCCACCTCGCCCCGGACCAGGGCCAACAGGTCCTTCGACGACTTCCCGGCGGCCTGCGCGCCCAGCGCCCGCGCCGGCCGGCCGGCGAGCTCCCGTCGCAGGATCTTCCCGGAGGTGGTACGGGGGATGTCCGCCACCTCGAACAGTTCGACAGGCACCTTGGAGCCGGACAGTTCCGCACGGCAGGCAGCGAGGAGGCGCCCCCGGTCCAGCCCGCCGCCAGCGGGCTCGGCCACCAGATAGCCGACCGGCACCTCACCGAAGACGGGGTGCGGGCGTCCGGCCACGGCGGCGTCCGCCACCCCCGGCAGCCGCCGCAGCACCGCCTCCACTTCCGAAGGGTGGATGTTCACCCCGCCGCGAATGATCAGATCACTGGCCCGGCCGGTGATCGACAGTCCACCGAAGTCATCGATCCTCGCCAGATCACCCGTGCGGAACCAGCCCTCGCGCAGTACTTCCGCGGTGGCTTCCGGCCTCCCGTGGTAACCGGCCATGACCCCGGGTCCATTGACCCACAACTCGCCCTCGCCCGTGTCCCGGCCGTCGGCGCCCCCGCCGACCCGGACCCGGGTGCCCGGCAGCACCGTGCCGCACGTCCCGGGCACCGTCGCCCCGTCCGGCGCCGGCATGGTGACCGGGCCCGCCTCCGTGCTGCCGTAGTGCTCCAGATAGGGGACACGGCAGAGCGCCTCGAAGGACTCGCGGAACCCGGGCCCCGCCGCGGCGCCACCACTGACGCAGCCCCGCAGCGCGGGGGCGCCGAGCCCGCCGCCGTCCTCGCCGCTCTCCTCACCCCGGACGGCGTCGAGCAGCGCCGAGTACGTGGTCGGGACCCCGCCGAGCAGAGTGAACGAGGCGTCCTCGCGCCGCAGTTCGCCGAGCACGCCCGCCACCGAGAATCGGGGCAGCAGCATCGCGCTCGCCCCCACCGCGGTCACCCCGAGGAAGCACACGATCTGGCTCATCGCGTGGTGGAGTGGCAACGGCCACAGCACGCGGTCCCGTTCGGACAGGCCCAGGACACCGACGAGCCCCGCCGCGACCGGTGCGAGGCGGTTGCGCTGGGTGGACAGGACGCCCTTGGGTGTGCCGGAGGAACCCGAGGTGTAGAGCAGCCAGGCCACTTCGTCCAGCGCGAGATCGTCCCGGGCCGGCGTCCGCGGCTCCGTACCCGCCAACTCCTCGTACCGCAGAACGCCGCCCGCGACCGTGGCGGACCGGCCCCCGGCACCGCCGGCCTCTTCCGCCGGTTCCTCGAAGTCCGCTCTCGAAGGCGAGTTCACGCCCCCGTCCTCGTCGCCGCCTTCGGCCACCACCACGGTCAGTCCGGGGCGGAGCGGCAGCGTTCGCCGCCGCGTCAGGCAGGCATCATCGGTGATGAGCACCCGTGCCCCGCTGTCGTCCAGCAAGCGGGCCAGCTCGTCCTGCGAGTTCCCGGGGTCCAGAGGTACGCCCACGCCGCTCGCCCGGGCGACGGCGAGCAGGCTCTCGACCGCCTCGACCCGGTTGCCGAGCAGTACGGCCACCCGGTCACCGCGCGCCAGGCCGAGTCCTGCCAGATGACCGGCCAGCCGTGCGGTCCTCCGTTCCAGCTCCCGGTAGGTCACACGCCTGAGCCGGTCCTGGAAACAGACCTTGTCCCCGAGGCGCCGGGCGTGGTGCCCGAGCAGTTCCGGCAGCGGTGTGACGATGTCGGCGTGCGTACCCAACGCATGACCTCCCTGAAACGACCCGTCGTTGAGGACGACGGCACGGTTCACCGGGTTGCCTCCCGGCGGGGATGGCCGATCCGGCCGCGAAGGCGGCGCAGGGATCCGCGGCGTCATCATCGAGCAGCCGCACGTGACATCCGTGCGCGCCGGGACCGAACCGGTCGAGAACAGGCCGCAGCACTGGTGGCCGGCGCACTCATCCGGCTCATCCGGCTCGACGCGTGATCGGCAAGACGCTGCCCAGGGCGTAGCAATTCGATGACAACCAATGATCTGTTCCGTCGACTGCTCGCACCGACTTCGGTCCTGCGTGCCGTCCTATTGCCTCCCGGTGCCCGCGCGAGAGCGACCACGAGCCCGAGTAGGGCGGGTGGTGACGCTATGGCCTGGCGGATGCCGACCACGAACGCGACAAGCCTGCGGAGGCTTCGGCCGTTCTGGCCGGTGCGGTGTCGTGCGCGTCCTGGCAGGGTGCCGGGCCCGCGATCGAGGACCGCTCACGCTTGAGACACGTACCGTCACCATCTCGTTGCTCCACGTACTCGAAAGTCAAGGGCCGGAGTACGACGGTGCCCTCACCGGGCGCTGCACGCCGTCGTGGCCCGCGGCGCCGTGAGGCCTTGCCGGACATCCGGCGGGGCCTTGTCGTCTCACGCACCCTGCCGGAATCCGGCATGCGAACAGAAGGCCGCCCGGCTCGACGCCCAGGCTGCGTCCTGCATGGGGTCGGCTCCCTCGATCGGAAGGGATTCGGCTCAAGGCCCCGGCAGTGCCGGCATCACCGGCCCGGGGCCGTTTCGTCTCACGCATGTATCACATCCTGTGTGTGAGACGGTGGCCCAGGAGCCTCTGACCTGGACCTTATGGACTGGACGCTCACGAGCCGCTGAAGACGACAGGTAAACTCTGGACACGTGACTGCTGTGTCTGCGAAGCCTCGCATCCCCAATGTCCTGGCCGGCCGCTACGCCTCCACGGAGCTGGCCGTCCTCTGGTCCCCCGAGCAGAAGGTGAAGCTGGAGCGTCAGCTGTGGCTGGCGGTGCTGCGCGCTCAGAAGGACCTCGGGATCGAGGTACCGGACGCCGCCCTCACCGATTACGAACGTGTCCTCGACCAGGTCGACCTGGCCTCGATCGCCGAGCGCGAGAAGGTCACCCGTCACGACGTCAAGGCCCGGATCGAGGAGTTCAACGCCCTCGCCGGCCACGAGCAGGTCCACAAGGGCATGACCTCCCGGGACCTCACCGAAAACGTCGAACAGCTCCAGATCCGACTCTCCCTGGAACTGATGCGCGACCGCACCGTGGCGGTGCTGGCCCGGCTCGGCAAGCTGGCGGGCGAGTACCGCGAGCTGGTGATGGCCGGCCGTTCCCACAACGTCGCCGCGCAGGCGACCACGCTCGGCAAGCGCTTCGCGACTGCGGCGGACGAGCTCCTGGTCGCCTACGGGCGGCTCGACGACCTGCTGGGCCGCTACCCGTTGCGTGGCATCAAGGGCCCCGTGGGCACGGCCCAGGACATGCTCGATCTGCTGGGTGGCGACGCCGGAAAGCTCGCCGACCTCGAACAGCGCATCGCCGGACACCTCGGCTTCGCGCAGGCCTTCACGTCGGTCGGTCAGGTCTACCCGCGCTCGCTCGACTACGACGTCGTGACGGCACTGGTGCAGCTGGCCGCGGCGCCCTCGTCGGTCGCGAAGACGATCCGTCTCATGGCCGGGCACGAGCTGGTGACCGAGGGCTTCAAGCCGGGCCAGGTCGGCTCGTCCGCGATGCCGCACAAGATGAACACCCGCTCCTGCGAGCGCGTCAACGGCCTGATGGTCATCCTGCGCGGCTACGCGTCGATGACCGGCGAGCTCGCGGGCGATCAATGGAACGAGGGCGACGTGTCCTGCTCCGTGGTCCGCCGGGTGGCGCTCCCGGACGCGTTCTTCGCGTTCGACGGCCTGTTGGAGACCTTCCTTACGGTGCTCGACGAGTTCGGGGCGTTCCCGGCCGTCGTCGCCCGCGAGCTCGACCGCTATCTGCCGTTCCTCGCCACGACCAAGGTCCTGATGGGTGCGGTGCGCGCCGGTGTGGGCCGAGAGGTCGCCCACGAGGCGATCAAGGAGAACGCCGTCGCCTCGGCCCTGGCCATGCGTGAGCAGGGCGCCGAGCGCAATGAGCTGCTCGACAAGCTGGCCGCCGACGACCGCATCCCGCTGGGCCGCGCACAGCTGGACGCGCTGATGGCCGACAAGCTCTCCTTCACCGGAGCGGCGGGTGACCAGGTCACCGCACTGATCTCTCGCATCGAGGAGATCACCAAGCAGCACCCCGAGGCCGCCGGGTACACCCCTGGCTCCATCCTCTGACGCCCCGCGCCACAGCCGGATGACCTCCGAAGAGCTCCGGGCCGCCCGCGATCGCACCGTTCCCGATGTGGTCGCGGGCGGCCTGCGTGTGCTGTTCTGCGGGATCAACCCGAGCCTGATGACCGGGGCGACGGGCCACCACTTCGCCCACCCCGGCAACCGCTTCTGGCCCGTGCTCCACCGGTCCGGCTTCACCCCACGTCAGTTGAAGCCGGCGGAGCAGACCGAACTGATTCGATACGGCCTGGGCATCACCAACGTGGTCGCCCGCGCCACCGCGCGAGCGGACGAACTGTCCAACGACGAGTTCCGCGAGGGCGGACAGATCCTTGCGGCCAAGGTCGAGGAGTTGCGGCCGCAGTGGCTGGCGGTCGTAGGGGTCACCGCGTACCGCACGGCCTTCGGCAGGCGAACCGCCCGCATCGGTTTGCAGGACCACACGATCGCCGCCACCCGTGTCTGGGTCCTCCCCAACCCCAGCGGTCTGAATGCTCACTGGACCGTCCAGACGATGGCGGAGGAATACGGACGGCTCCGCGCCTCCGCCGAACTCGACGGCACCGACGTCACCGCGGAGACCTGACGCCCCCGGCGCCTGTACAGCGGCCTGCCTCCGCGCCCCTGCGGGCGGGTGCCCGGCCCGGACGAAGGGCCGATGTCCGGACTGGGCACGGCAGACGATCGCGGGGCTGTCGGCGCTCGTCTGCGCTCCGTATCGGATCAGCGGCCGCCTCACATCACGGCGGATCGATCTCCGTCACCACGACGCTCAACTCGCAGCCGGGGCCTTCCTCCTCCAGACAGAGCCCCATGGCGACCCATCGGTCCTCGATCCGCCAGAGCTCAAGGTGCTCGCAGCCCGCCACCGTCTCGGCCCATGCCTCCGGGATCTCCTCACCAGCCATCATCCGCTCCTGCGCACTCCACAGGCTGATCGTCTGTGGCTCACCCCAGCGGCTGGTGAGCAACGTCAGCAGCACATCGTGCTCCGCGAGGCACCGGGCCCGGTGTTCCAGCCGCACCACCTCGTCCTCGTCGTCGTCCCAGTGATCGGCGTCCGCGTGCAGGGATGCTGTGTGGTAGCCGGGCCCGCTGACTCCCGAGCCTGACCGGCTGCGCTCCGCGGGAAAGTTCCGGGTGCGCATCCCGTCGATGAGGCGGAGGTGATGTGCGGTGGTCATGCCGCCAGTAAACCGCCAGGCACTGACAATCCGCTCCGCTCACGCACTTTGAGTGGCTTTCAGCCGCCTCGCTCCGTCGTCGAGGACGACGGCATGGCACCGGGCGGTTCGACGCCAAGGGCTGTCCCGTAGTCCCCGGCGGGCGCGCGACGACAGCTACGACACCTCGCCGCGTTGTCGGAACGTCCGCATACATTCAGTATGCGGATGCCCCTCCGCCTTGCGATGCACCGCATCCGACGCCGCGCACTGCTCCACCGCGGATCACGGGACAGTCCTCAGGCGTCCCTGCGCCGGATCGCCCACCAGCCCGCCAGCAGGGCGGCCGCCGCCCACGCCGCGGTCACCGCGAGTCCGCTCCACGGTCCGAGGCTGCCCATGGCGTTCTGGTGGAGCACCAACTGTCCCGCCTTGTCCGGCAGATATTGCGCCACACCGCCTGAGGCGTCTCCCACCACGAAGGAGACGATGAGCACGAACGGAATGAGCAGGCTGAGCACCGCCACGGCGCTGCGCATCAGTACCGCCAGTCCGGCCGCGAACAGGGCCATCAGGGTCAGATAGATCCCCCCTCCGAACACCGCCCTCAGGACGCCCGGCTCCCCGAGGCCGATCGCGTACTCGCCCATGAACATCTGCCCCACCAGGAAGGCACCGAAGCTGGTGACAAGGCCGACCACGAGCGCCGATGTACCGACGAGCGCCATCTTGGCCGCGTAGAAGACATTGCGGCGCGGCACGGCGGCGAGCGATATACGCAGGGCGCCATTGAGGTACTCGGACGAGATCGCGGTTGCTCCGAAGCTGATGGCCGCGACCTGTCCGAAGTTCAGTGCGGAGAACGCGTTGAAAATCAGATCGGCGTCCGCCTTCTCCGCCTCGGTGCGACCGGCGATGGACAACGCGAGCACGGTCATGGCGAGTGTTGCCAGAAGGACCGCTATCAAGGATCCGGTCACCGATCGCACCGATCTGATCTTGATCCATTCGGATCGCAGCACTGCTGTGGTCGACATGGTCACGGCTCCTGACGGTAATGGGAAGGGTTCACCACGGACACGAAGTCCATGGCATCGGCGGTGAGGTCGAGGTATGCCTGCTCCAACGTGGTGCGTTCGTCGCTGAGTTCGAGGACGGCGATCCCTTCGGCCGCGGCTGTCGCACCGATCTCCCCGGCCTTCGCGCCTTCGACAGTCCAACACCCGTCTTCACCCTGCACAGGCTCATATCCTTTGCGGACCAGGACGTCACGCAGCCGGATGGATTCGGTCGTACGCACGCGCACCCGGGGTCTGCTGCGCGCGTCCAGGAATTCCTGCATCGGCAGATCGGCGAGGAGCCTGCCCCTGCCGAGAACCACCAGGTGGTCGGCGAACGACGATGTCTCGTTCATCAGGTGGCTGGACACCAGGACCGTGCGGCCCTCGCGGGCCAGCCGCTTCAGCAGCTCGCGGATCCAGATGATGCCTTCCGGATCCAGTCCGTTGGACGGTTCGTCGAGCATCACGACCTCGGGGTCCCCGAGGACTGCGGCCGCTATGCCCAGCCGCTGTCGCATGCCGAGGGAGAACGTCTTGATGCGCGCTCCCGCAACCGGGCCGAGGCCTGCCTCCTCCAGAACTTCCTCGACTCTGCGCGCGCCCATCCCGTTGCTGACCGCGAGAGCCAGCAAGTGGTTCCGCGCGGTACGCGAGCCGTGGGCAGCCTGTGCGTCGAGCAGGGCGCCCACGCGACGCAGCGGCTCGTCCAGCGTCGCGTAGGGCTTTCCACCGATCGTGGCCGTGCCACCGGTGGGCCGGTCCAGGCCGAGAACGAGTCGCATGGTCGTCGACTTGCCTGCGCCGTTGGGGCCGAGGAAGCCGGTGACCCGACCGGGGCGCACACTGAACGTGAGGCTGTCCACGGCGCGGGTCGTGCCGTATTCCTTCGTGAGTTCATGGACGTCGATGCTGGTCATGTCCTCAGCCTCGCGGCCTCACCGGGTGCCCGGCCTCCCCCGGTGGTGTGGATCGTCTCCCCCGCGCGGGGGAGCCGTCGGTCCCGCGCGGGCTGACACGATGGCAGCATGTTCCGCTTCCTCCGCCCGTTGAGCTCCTCCGTCACCTACACCCGGTGGCTGCATCTCCTCGTTCCGGCAGCGGTCTACAGCGTGTGGCTCTTCATCTCCATGGACTCACCGTGGGTACCCATGGTCCTCGCCGTGCCGGTGGGGTTGCTGCCCGGGATGCGACTGGCGGAAGGTGTTCAGGCCCAGCTCCTGCTCACGCCCGAGGAACGGGGCAGGCCCGATGCCGCAATCTCCACAACCGCCGCAACCACCTGGGCGGATCGCTGGCGAACCGTGCTGTGGCTGGAGATACGGCTGCTGCTCGCCGCGGTCGTGGGGTCGGCGACGGTGTGGCTGCCGGCAACCACGGTCGATCTCGTCCTCTCCTCCTCCGGGGCCGGCGCGAGCGGCCAATGGCTGGTCCGCACAGTGGAGCCGCACTGGTGGTACGCGTTGCTCGCGCCGCTGCCCATAGTGGTGCTGTTGGCGATGGTCGCGGCGTGCGGCGAGCTGATCACCGCGACCGCCCGTCGTCTCCTCGGCCCCTCACCGGTGCAGCGGTTGACCGCTCTGGAGGAGCGCACCGAACAGCTGCTGGAGCGCAATCGCATCGCGCGCGAGCTGCACGACTCGATCGGGCACGCGTTGACTGTCGCAGTCGTACAGGCGGGTGCGGCCCGGGCGGCTCACGACCCGGAGTTCACCGAGCGGGCTCTGACCGCGATCGAGGAGACCGGCAGGGACGCGCTCGACGATCTGGAGCGGGTTCTGCGGGTGCTGCGCGAGTCGGGAACCCCCGTGGGCCAGCGGCCGACGCTCACCGAAGCCGACCGGCTCCTGGACTCCGCGCGTGGTTCGGGGGCGCAGATCGATGCGGATGTGTCCGGTCCGCTGGAGCACGTTCCCGGAGCGATCTCCCGTGAGGGATATCGCATCCTTCAGGAATCCCTCACCAACGTGCTGCGTCACTCCGGGGCGGTACCCGTTCGTGTACGGATCAGCGTCGCGCACGGACGGCTGGAGCTGGAGGTGACCAATCCGATCACTGCATCGACGAGTACGCCAGGTGGTGGCAGTGGGTTGCGGGGCATCCGTGAGCGCGCCGCGCTGCTGGGAGGAAAGGCCAAGTCGGGTCCGCACAAAGGCGAATGGAGGGTTCATGCGAGCCTTCCACTGAGCGGGACAAGGGGTGCCCCGTAGTCCCTGGCGGATCCGCGCGCCGTCGGACGCATGCGGAGGGGTCCGCCTCGTACCGGGTGTGCTCGGGCGATTCGACGGCGCGGCGAGGAGTCCTAGCTGTCGTCCGCCCGTCCGGGCGCAAGTGCCGGCCCTTATAGGCTGACCGGATGCCGGTTACCGTTCTTCTGGTCGACGACGAACCTCTCGTCCGCGCGGGGCTGCGTGCGGTGCTCGAGGCCCAGCCCGATATCGAGGTGGTGGGCGAGGCGGGCGACGGTGCCGCGGTGATTCCCTTGCTGCGCCGGCTACGCCCCGATGTGGTGGCCATGGACGTCAGGATGCCGCTGATGGATGGCATCGAGGCGACCCGGGTGGTGCTGCGGACCGTACCGGATCCACCGAAGATCCTGGTGGTCACCACCTTCGAGAACGATGAGTACGTCTACGAGGCACTCCGGGCCGGAGCGGACGGCTTTCTCCTCAAACGTGCCCGGCCCGCCGAGATCGTGCATGCGGTGCGACTGGTCGCGGAGGGCGAGTCGTTGTTGTTCCCGGCGGCTGTCCGGCAACTGGCCGCGGAGTACGGGACGAGCAAGGCACGAGCAGCCATGGAACGGGCTTCGCTCACCGAGCGGGAGGCTGCCGTACTGCGGCTGATGGCCCGCGGACTGTCGAACGCGGAGATCGCCGCGAAGCTCGTGATCGGTGTCGAGACGGTGAAGACCCATGTCAGCGCCGTACTCGCCAAGTTGGGTGCGAGGGATCGCACGCAAGCGGTGATCGCCGCGTACGAGTCCGGCTTCGTCGCTCCGGGCTGATCGCCGCCGCCTCCGCACACCCGTTGCCGCCCGCAGTCGCCCTGCACCCGGGCAGCGAGTACGATCCGCCTGACATGCGCACGAGCTGGGAGGACACACCGTGGGCCGGCTGACCGGTGGGGATCCGTCGCTGTTGCGACGGATCAATTCCGCGGTGGTACTGCACGCCCTCCGGGGCGCCGACTCCCCCACCCTCACCGACCTGACCCGGATCACCGGTCTGTCCCGGCCGACGGTCGAGGGAGTCATGGAGGGGCTCTTCGAGGCCGGACTGGTCGTGGAGTCGCTGCCCGACGAGAGTGGGACGCGACGCCAGGGGCGGCCGGCCCGCCGCTTCCGGTTCCGCGCCGAGGCCGGGCACCTGCTCGGCATCGAGATCGGTCCGCACCGGATCTCGGCGCTGCTGTCGGGGCTGGACGGCCGAATCATCGGGGCGGGCTCCCGCGAGGTTTCGGAGACGGCCTGCGCCGACGACCGTCTCGACAAGGTCAGGGCCGTGGTCGCCGATGTTCTGCGGCGGACCGGAGTGGCCCGGAGCAGTCTGCGCGCGGTCGGGGCCGGCAGCCCGGGCATCGTGGAAGCCGACGGAACCGTACGGCTGGGCACCGCGCTGCCTGGCTGGACGGGTCTGGCGCTGGGTGAGCGGCTCAGGCGCTCCTTTCGCTGCCCCGTCCTCGTGGAGAACGACGCCAATGCCGCGGCGGTCGCGGAGCACTGGAAGGGGGCGGCCACCGAGTCCGACGACATCGTGTTCGTCCTGGCGGGACTGAGCCCGGGTGCCGGATCGCTGATCGGCGGACGGCTGCACCGCGGTTTCGGCGGCGCGGCCGGTGAGATCGGCGCGCTGCATCTCCTCGGCCGCGAGGCGACGCCGGAGAAGCTTCTGTCGACGACGGACACACCATTGGACCCGTTGGACGAACCCGCGGTCGCCGCCGTGTTCGCGAAGGCCCGGCACGGCGATGTCCGGGCGCAGGCGGCGGTCGAGCGGTTCATTCAGCGTCTGGTGCACGATGTCGCGGCGCTGGTACTGGCGCTGGACCCGGAGCTGGTGGTGATCGGCGGCTGGGCCGCGGGGTTGGACGGTGTCCTGGACCCGCTCCGCCGTGAACTGGCCCGGTACTGTCTTCGGCCGCCGCGGGTCACCCTCTCGCTGCTCGGCGAGGCGGCGGTGGCCACGGGCGCTCTGCGGCTGGCTCTCGACCATGTCGAGGAGCAGCTCTTCGCGGTGGAGGGAACGGTGACGGCCCGCCGCTGAGAGCGACGGGCCGTACGTGTACATCACGCGCCGGTGGAGCCGACAGGGATCAGGAGGCCTGGCGCTCCTCGTTGTGATGGCTGATCTCCAGGTCGCCCGAATCGCCGAAGGTGAGCCGGCACGTGTCGGCGCGGTAGGTGGCGACGGAGAGTGCCGCCGTGCCACCGGCCGCGAGGTAGCGGGTGGTGACGACGAGAACGGGGGCGCCGGGAAGCCGGTCCAGTTCCTTGGCATCGTCCACGCGTGCCGAGCCGAGTTCCACCGAACGGTCCTGGCCGTCGAGTCCGAGACGGTGCAGTTCGCGCAGGACGCTGCGGGCGCGGGCAGGGCCGGAGGGGGCGTCGATCGCGGAGAGGTCGGGCACGGACGCCGACGGGACGTACAGGAGTTCCGCCGCGACGGCCTGTCCGTGAGTGACCCGGATCCGGCGGACGATGTGTACCGGCTCGTCGGGCTCCACGTCGAGTGCCGCCACCACGGACGCCGGTGCGACCGCCGTCGTGCAGTCCACCGGCTGCCATGCCTCGCCGGCGCCGCCACCGGACCAGTCCCGTTGTGCCGTGGAGACCGCGACCCCGACGCGCGGCGGGGCGACGGTGGTCCCGACGCCGCGGCGACGCTGGAGCCTGCCTTCGAGTTCGAGCTGCTCCAGAGCCTGCCGGAGCGTGGCTCGGGCGACTCCGAACCGGGCGGCGAGCTCGCGCTCGTTGGGCAGGATCTCGCCCACCGCAAAGTCCGAGTCGAGTGCCTCACTGAGTACGGTCTTGAGGTGCCAGTACTTCGGCTCCTGCACCGTTTCCAGCTGCGTGGTCCCCACCCTGTCCTCCGCAATCGCCCAGCGGCTTTTCCGCGACGTTATTTATTAAAGGTTCCTGTCTTAACGTTGAGACCATAGGACGGGACACCCCCTTGGTCAAGACCAATCCTCCATCGGTCACGCAGCGAAACGGACCTCTGCCGCACAGCGTTCACAGGACGTTCGTGGTGCCGTGAGCCGCCCGCAGCACAACACGTCCCGATCGGACGGGCGGCGGGACTCCGGCAGGGTCGGCAGGGTGTTCCTGCCGGGTGAACCGGAGGAGATCGCGTCGATTGCGAGCGCGACGAAAGGACGAGGATTCCGGCTACTCCCCGGCCAGACCGATCAGCTTGTCGGGGTTGCGCATGACATATACGGATTGAATGAGCCCGTTCCTGACGTCCACCTGGAAGACGGAGTCGGGCTTCCCACCCGAGAGCACCAGAAGGCCCGGCCCGCCATTGAGCTCCAGGAACCGGAAGTCGGGGTCCGGGATCCGACCGTGGGCGACCGCGAAGAGGAAGCGGCCGACCTTGTCGGCACTCTCGATGATCCGTAGCGGCGCCTTGGACTTTCCGCCACTGTCCCCGACGAGCCGCACATCGGGCGCCAGCAGTGCCAGCAGCTCCTGGATGTCGCCCCCCGCCGCCGCGACGAGGAACCGCTCCGTGAGGTCGCGACGCCGAGCCGGGTCGACGTCGTATCGCGCTTTGCGCTCATCGACGTGGCGCCGCGCACGTCCCGCGAGCTGGCGCACCGCCGCCTCGGACCGATCCAGCGCGGCGGCGATCTCGGCGTAGGGGAAGCCGAAGGCCTCGCGCAGGACGAAGACGGCCCGCTCCGACGGTGACAGCGATTCGAGAACGATCAGTACGGCGACGGAGACGGAATCGGCGAGAACGGCCTGTTCCGCGGCATCGGGAACGGCCGGGCCGAAGTCGGTGACAAGGGGCTCCGGAAGCCATGGGCCGACGTACGACTCACGCCGCGACCGCACCTGCCGCAGTCGGTCGATGGCAAGCCGGGTGACGACCCGCACGAGAAAGGCGCGCGGTTCCCGTACGTCCTCGCGCGAGGCGGACGACCAGCGCAGCCAGGCCTCCTGCACCACGTCCTCGGCGTCGGCGATCCCACCCAGCATGCGATAGGCGACCCCGATGAGCACGGGACGATGAACCTCGAAGACGTCGGTCGCGGTGTCGGCTGTCACCCCTCCATCCCAGCCGACGTGTCACACCGTGTCCAGCGCGAATGGCCCGGACCTCTTGAACTGCAAGCTACCGAGCGGTAATTGTTGTTGACGAGACGTCTGAGTCA
This sequence comes from Streptomyces sp. NPDC093149, assembly GCF_044754145.1. NCBI lineage: Bacteria > Bacillati > Actinomycetota > Actinomycetes > Kitasatosporales > Streptomycetaceae > Streptomyces > Streptomyces sp. NPDC093149. The sequence continues at coordinate 137,682 of NZ_JBIVON010000010.1, read as the reverse complement.
CCCTCAGGCATGGCTCGTCCATGCCGGATCACCCCGGGAGCACCAGCATGGCCACCACGGTCTCGTTCAGCGTCGACTCGTCGCGGGGGCCCCGCACCGTGTCCGTGGCGTACGAACGGAGCGGCTCCGGAGAGCCGTTGCTCCTGCTGCACGGGATCGGACACCACCGTCAGGCCTGGGATCCGGTGCTGTCCGCCCTCACCGCGGAACGGGATGTGATTGCCGTGGACCTACCGGGCTTCGGCGCTTCCCCGGGGCTGCCCGACGGTGTTCCGTACGATCTGGCGAGCGTGGTCCCCGTGCTCGGTGCGTTCTGCGAGTCCGTCGGCCTGGACCGGCCCCACGTCGCGGGCAATTCGCTCGGCGGGCTGCTGGCCCTGGAGCTCGGCAGGGAGAAGCTCGTGCGGTCGGTGACGGCCCTGTCGCCCGCCGGTTTCTGGACGGAGGGCGAACGCCGCTATGCGTTCGGAACGCTGCGGGCGATGCGGCAGGGCGCACTGTCGATACCGATGCCGGTGATCGAACGACTCGCAGGCAGTGCGGCCGGACGTGCGGCGCTGACCAGCACCATCTACGCCCGGCCCGGTCGCCGTTCACCCGGTGCCGTTGTCGCGGAGACCATCGCCCTGCGCGAGGCGGCCGGTTTCCACCAGACGCTTGCCGTCGGGCGGAGTGTCACGTTCACCGACGACGTGCCGGGGCTGCCCGTCACCGTCGCCTGGGGCAGCCGCGACCGGTTGCTGCTGCGTCGCCAGGGAATCAGGGCCAAGCACGCCATTCCCGGAGCCCGACTGGTGCGGCTGCCCGGTTGCGGACATGTTCCGATGAACGACGATCCGGCGCTGGTGGCGCGCGTCGTTCTCGACACCAGCCGCTGATCCGGCACCCCGCGCCGCCCCGCGCCGCGGCAGGACGCCCGAGCCGAGCACCACACCCAACCCGACCAGAAGGCTGCCGCCGGCCTGCGGGATCCCGTACGAACCGGTGCCGACGAGCGGTGCGGTGAGCGCGGCGGAGACCGGGATCAGGCCGGAGAAGAGTGTGGCCCGTTCGGCGCCGATGCGCTGCATGCCCATGTACCAGCAGACGAAGCCGGCAACGGTGACCACGGCTGCCTGCCAGAGCAGCGCCACAGCCTCGCCAGGCGTGGGCATCCGCAGAAGGGCTCCGCCGTCGAGCACCGCACCGAGCAGCACGGACTCCACGGTGGCGATGCCGCAGACCGTCGCCGACAGCAGTTTCGGCCCCAGCGGGCGCAGCACGGGTACGGCGAGGACGGCGAAGCCGACCTCGCCCGCCAGCGCGCCGGCCGAACAGAGGATGCCTGCCGGATCCGTACGGCCCCACCCCTGAACAGCAAAGGCCCCGGTGGCAACGAGCGCGGCCGCATACAGGACCGCGCGCATCGGCCGGCGGCCGTCGAGCAACGGCGCGAGAACGGCGACGAGGATCGGGGCGCATCCGACGAACACCCCTGGAACGGCGGGTTCCGCGGATCGTTCCGCGCAGAGTACGGCCAGGTTGAAGCCGACCATGCCGACGGCTGCCAGCAGCGCGAGCCGTCCCCACTCGCGCAGGGTGAGGGTGCGCAGCACGGCGGTCGGCCGGGGCTGCCCTCCGCGAGCCAGCAGCGGCAGGAACAGCAGCACGGCCAGGCCGTAGCGCAGCGCCTGGCCGCCCGCGTACGGGTAGTCGCCGAGCACACTGTTGGCGGTGAAGGAGGCTCCCACGAGGACGCAGGCGACGGCCGCGAGGAGTGCCCCGCGCAGGGAAGTGGCGTTCATGGAGCCGACGGTAGGCAGCCGGACGGTCCGGTTTAAGGTCCACTTTCATGATGTCTTCGGGGACCAGTTCGCCATCGGACGGCGTGGAGTCCGGGGAGTCCGTGTCCGCTGCCTGGGAGTTGCTGCTTCCGGCTGCCGCGACCCCGGCCCGTCGACGCGGCCGCGCACTCCAGTCGGCACTGCGCGAGGCCGTACGCTCCGGCCGTCTCGTGCCGGGTACGCGGCTGCCGTCCAGCCGTGCCCTCGCCGTCGATCTGCGGGTCTCGCGGGGACTGGTCACCGAGGCGTACGAGCAGCTCACGGCGGAGGGGTATCTGCGCAGCGGACGGGGTGCGGGCACGTGGGTGAGCGGGGCGGTCCGGGCCGCCACGCCGGGGGCGCGTGATCTGGCTCCTCGTGCCCCGGGCGCTCGTGCGGATTTCCGGCCCGGCACGCCCGATCTTTCGCTGTTTCCGCGCAGCGCCTGGGCCGCCACGTACCGCTCGGTGCTCGGCCGGCTTCCGCACAGCGCACTCGGCTACCCCGATCCGCGTGGCCTGCCCGAACTGCGGGAGGCCCTGGCCGCACTGCTTGTGAGGCGCCGGGGAGTGGTGGCCGACCCTGAGCGACTGGTGGTGTGCTCCGGCGTGGCGCAGGCGACGACTCTGCTCGGGTTCGTGCTGCGCGGTCGGGGTGTACGCACCGTCGGCGTCGAGGATCCCGGAAGCCCCGAGCACGCCGCGCTGTTCGCAGCCGCCGGAATCGCCACCACCGGACTACCGCTCGACGACGAGGGGCTGGCTGCCGAGCCCCTCGTACGTTCGGGCGTGCGCGCCGTCATGACCACTCCGGCGCACCAGTTCCCTACCGGAATCGCCTACTCCGCCGCCTGTCGCAGCAGGCTTCTGGACTGGGCGCGCGCCACGGACGGGCTGGTGGTCGAGGACGACTACGACGGCGACTTCCGCTACGACCGCGCGCCCGTCGGCGCGTTGCAGGGTCTCGACCCGGAGCATGTCGCGTACACCGGTTCGGTGAGCAAATCGCTCGCCCCCGGACTGCGGCTGGGCTGGCTGCTCGCCCCGGCGAGGATGACCGACGAGATCGTCGCCCGCAAACGCACGATGGATCTCGGCAATCCGGCCGTCGACCAGGCGGTCCTTGCCGACTTCATCAGCCGGGGCGGCTACGACCGGCAGCTGCGCCGCTGCCAGCGCACCTACCGCGGGCGACGCGACACGCTGACCTCGGCGCTGGCCGAGCACTTCCCCGGCACCGAGGTGAGCGGGATCGCCGCCGGTCTGCACATCATCGCCCGACTGCCCGAACGGTACGGCCCCGAGCCGGTGTTCATGGCGCGCGCGGCCGCGGCGGGAGTGGCCCTGCGGCCGCTGGGCGACTTCGGCACCGTACCCACCACGGACCGGGCGGTGAGCCTGGTTCTCGGCTATGCGCATCTGACCCCTCAGGACATCACGCGGGGTGTGCGGTTGCTGGCAGCGGCTCAGCGACACGAGAAACGGGCCGGACATCGGTGAGGGCCGGGGCCGGGTGTTCATCTGAGGTTGGTGTGCGCGCCGCCGACGGGCACAAGGGTGGGGTCGGTCGACCAGCCACCCGTTCGTCCGCTGTCCACTGCCCCGGAGGCGTCTCGATGTCGTACCGTCCGCGTATTCCGTCCCTCGACCGCCGCGGTGTGCTGCGCGGTTCGCTCGTCGCGTCGGCGGCGCTCGCGCTCCCCGCGGTGGGCGCCGCGGCCCCCGCCTTCGCGCTGTCCGGCAGGCCGCGCGCGGCATGGGGCGTGCAGGTGGGCGATGTCACCGCGTCGTCCGCGCTGGTCTGGGTCCGGTCGGACCGTCCGGCCCGGATGGTCGTGGAGACATCGGCGACGGAGTCCTTCCGGCGGGCCCGCACATGGCACGGTCCACTGGTCGGCTCCGACACGGACTTCACCGGGACGACACCGCTGTACGGGCTGCCACCGGGTGAGCAGGTGCACTACCGGGTGACGCTCTGCGACCCCGAAGACCCACGCCGCACCGGCGAGCCGGTGTACGGAACGTTCCGGACCGCGCCCGCCCGGCGCCGGGACGGGGTGCGGTTCCTGTGGTCCGGCGACATCGCCGGTCAGGGCTGGGGCATCAACCCGGACATAGGCGGCTATGTGGTGTACGACGAGATGCGTCGCCTGGACCCGGACTTCTTCCTGTGCAGTGGTGACAACATCTACGCGGACGGGGTGATCGAGCCGAGCGTGCCCCTGCCCGACGGGCGTGTCTGGCGCAATGTCACCACGCAGGAGAAGTCGAAGGTCGCCGAGACCCTTGCCGAGTACCGCGGTAACTTCCGCTACAACCTGCTCGACCACAACCTCCGCGAGTTCAACTCGCAGGTGCCCTCGATCATTCAGTGGGACGACCACGAGGTGCGCAACAACTGGTATCCCGGGCAGATCCTCGACGACGCTCGCTACACCGAGAAGAACATCGACGTGCTGGCGGCCCGGTCGATGCGGGCATTCCGCGAGTACTTCCCGGTGTCCACTCTGCGTGCCTCGTCGGACGAGGGCCGGATGCACCGCGTGGTGCGGCACGGACCGCTGCTCGACGTGTTCGTCCTCGACATGCGGTCCTTCCGCAACGCCAACTCCCCCGGCCGGCAGCCGGACGACACCACCGGCATCCTCGGTGCCCAGCAGCTCCGCTGGCTCAAGCACGAGCTGTCCCGGTCCCGCGCGGTGTGGAAGGTGATCGCGGCGGACATGCCGCTCGGACTGGTGGTCACCGACGGCGCCACGGACTTCGAAGCGGTTGCCCAGGGCGACCCCGGAGCGCCGCTCGGCCGTGAACTCCAGATCGCTGAACTGCTCCGCCACATCAAGCACCGGCGGATCACCGGCACGGTCTGGCTGACGGCCGATGTGCACTACACATCGGCGCAGCACTACGAGCCCGAGCGTGCGGCGTTCAAGGACTTCGCGCCGTTCTGGGAGTTCGTGTCCGGACCGCTGGCGGCCGGCCAGTTCCCGGCCAACGCACTCGATGCGACGTTCGGTCCCGACCGGGTCTTCGTGCGGGCACCCGACCGCGCGAACGTGTCACCGATGGAGTCTCCGCAGTTCTTCGGCGAGGTCGACATCGACGGCGACAGCGGCGAGTTGACCGTCCGGCTGCGGGCCCAGGGCGGTTCCGTGCTGTTCAGCAAGGTGTTGCAGCCGGGACGCGTCGGGCAGTGAACCGGCTCACCGGCGATCGGCCCCGCGCAGTGGGCCGGGGCCGATTGTCAGTGGTGGGTTCTACGGTTCTTGCATGACCCGATCCGTTCAGGCATTGGCTTACTCACGCCCCTCCGCGCTGGAATCGTCGCAGACCGGGCAGCTCCTCGGTCTGGAGACAGCCGGTGGCCTCACGCCGCGGGGCAGCGAGCCCCACCCCCGGTTCTTCTCCGGGTTCCTCACCTCACCGAGGATCGCCGCGCGCGGTCTGCTGGCGGTGGCGGACGTGGCATCCACGCGCTACTACCAGCGCACCCTGCCCGCCTCGCTCGACCCGGTGGTGACGGGCAACGGCGACCGGTTGCGCTTCGAGTCCTTCTCCGGCTGCTGCGGGGTGTACGCGCGCCTCGATGTGCTGCAGGACGGTCTGGACGGCGCGCGGACGGGTCATGGCACGACGAATGTGGATGTCAACAACCCACTCCGGGAGGCGCTTTCGCGGATAGCGGGTGACGATCCACTGCATATGCGCGTGGGACCGGACGAGTTGGCGGTCACGACCACGGACGGACCGGTCGTGGAGAAGAAGGTGCCCTTGCCCGACCGATGGCTGCGTGGCTTCGCCGAGGCGCAGGTGGTGTCAGCCGGTTTCGACCTGCGGGCCGAACTGCCGGCCGCGGAGGCCGTGCGGTTCCTGCGCACCCTGCCTCGCTCGTCGGGAAATGCCTCGCGGGGCGCCCGATGGGTCGTTCCCGTCGGCAAGACGTTGCGGCCGACGACCCGGCCGGTCGCGGGTGCGGTGTGTCTGCCGGGCCCCGAGCGGTTGGCGGCCTTGCAACGAGTGCTGCGTCATGCGACGGCGCTGCGGGTGTACGGACCCGTGGCCGACGGTGCGGCGACGGCGAGCGCCTGGGAGGCGGTGCTCCCCGGTATGCGGCTCACCCTGACGCTCTCGCCCGATGCCTCACGGGGGTTCTCCGGCGAGGGCGGAGTGCTCGACGCGTTGGCCACCGACGATGCCGCGGCCGACGCCGAGCTGGTGTCCGTGCTTCTGGCCTGGGAGCCGCGGATCGAGCCCGCCGATCTCGCGGAACAGTCGGGCCTGACGACGCAGCGGGTACGGGCCGCGCTCACCCGCCTGGGGACGGCGGGCCGGGTCGGCTACGACCTCGCCGACGCGACCTACTTCCACCGCGAACTGCCGTACGACGCCGACCGGGCCGAGCGGCACAATCCGCGGTTGGTGGCGGCCCGGCAGCTGGCCGGCTCGGGCGCCGTCGTACTCGACGGGGACGTGGCGACCGTGACCTCGACGGAACTCCGCTACCAGGTGAGGGAGAAGGACGGGGTGTTGAGCTGCACCTGCCAATGGTGGGTCGACTACCGCGGGCGCAGGGGCCCGTGCAAACACGCGCTTGCCGTCCGGATGGCCCGCCGCGGTGCGCCGCTTGCCGGAGGTGCGCGATGAAGGAGCTGCTCACCGCCGTACGGGAAGGACGCAAGAAGGATGTACCGGCCCTGCTGGCCCGACTCGACGCGGCCGAACGACGTTCGGCGCTGGCCGAGTTGAAGGCACTCCGCAAGGAGGCGCGGGGCTGGCACTGGCACGAGCAGGAGAGGATCCGGAAGGCTCTGCTGATCGCCGGCGCGGGCTGTCATACGGGCGCTGCGGGCTGCGCGACCTGGATCGGCGGCCGGGACCTGCTGGGCTGGACACGGTCGCCGTACCCTCTGGTCCTCGAAGTCCTGGCGGACCGTGACCCCGCCTGGCTCGGTGACGTCGCACACCGGCTGGCGGCGCGTCCGGCGACGGCGGTGACGACGTACGAGCTCATCGACGAACTGGTGAAGGTCGCGCAGTGCCCCGTGCCCACCACGGACGGCTTCGTGCGGGGCTGGGCCGAGACGGTCTCGACCCTACGGTGGCGACGACGCGGTGCAGGAGCCCTCATCGATCGCCTCCGTGCCGACCCGCATCTGGCTGTTCTCATTCCTCGGCTCTTCGAGCTGACGGAGCTGCCGCCGCAGGTGACCTGGTACGAGCGGCCCGACGACCCGGACCACTGGCCCCAGACGCTGGCCGTCCTGGCGGAAGAGGGTCTGCTGGAGCGGCGGGGCCTCGTCGACAGTTGTGTGACCCGGCTGCTGCGCGGCGGAAAGCCCGGCGACCTGCGCTTCTTCCTGACGGTGCTCCGCCGGCTCGCGCTGACCGAGCGGGAGGAGACCGAAAGGACTGCGGACTGGATCGCAATGGCCGCGGACGGGATCTCCACCGTGGCCGGCCATGCCCAGCAAGTGCTCGCCCGGCTGAATGAGCGGGGCGAACTACCCGTACGGACACTGGCGGATGTCTCCGGTTCCGTCCTGTTCCGTTCCGAGAAGAAGCTGGTCCGGGCCCAGCTCGTGCTGATCGGCAAGGTGCTGCGACGCGATCCGTCGACGGCCGGCGAACTGCTGCCCGTCGTCGCCGAGGCCTTCGGGCACGAGGACATCGACATCCAGGAGCGGTCGCTCGGACTCGTAGCACGCCACCTGCCCGCCGTCGCCGATCCGGTGCGCGAAGAAATCGCCCTGTCCGCATCGTTGTTGGGTCCGGCGCACCGCACGGCCGCGGCCGAGGTGTTCGGCGATCTGCTGGACGAACGTTCGGCCGCGGAACCGTACGAGGAGGTCCTGCCGCCCGTCCCCGCTCCGCAATGTCTCGAACCGGCGTCGACGACGCTGCCCGAGCTCGTCGAGGAGGTGGTGGTCCTCGCGAGATCCGCATCGCAGGAGAGCACCGCGTTCGAGCGGGCGCTGGACGGGTTGGTCCGCCATGCCCGCACCGACCGGCGGGCACTGGCCGACGCGTTGCGTGAAGCGCTGGCAGGACGGTGGTGGCTCGGCGACGAACCGCAGTCACGGGTGGAGCGGCGGCTGCGTTCGGAGGCGGGAATCGAGCTCGTCGTGGCCGTCCTGCTCGGGCGGGTACCGGCACAGGCCGTGCACGACGGGCGTGCCGCGTGGACGGGCACCGGGACCTGCGTCCACGCCGCACTCACGAAAGTGCTGAAGGCTCGGCTGTGGGAGGCCGCCGACGCTGTACTGAGCGGCACCGCACCGTTCCTGCTCGCGTTCCCGACGTGGCACACGGGCTCGATCGACCCTGCCGTGCTCGTCGAGCGACTGCGCACCTACCAGCGGCTCGGGATCCGGCCCGGGGAAGCCGACTTCGCCCAGGCCCTGCTGCGCGTACGGCGCAGCGGTCAGCGCGAGGCCGCAGCGGCAGCGGCCCTCCTGGGCAGCCCGGAGGGTGACCGGCTGGCCGCCTGGCTGCGGAGCGACGAGCCGCTCGCGCGCGTGTTCCGCTTCGATCTGGACAAGGGCAGTACCTCGACACGGGGCCGGCCGGAGCCGACCGACTGGACGCGACGCGTCCTGATGGCGAGCGAGGAACGCCCCGTCATCCAGCAGGAGTTCCCCCTTTCCTTCCACTGGCTCGGCCATCCGCATTCACCGGACCACCGCCTCTGCCACCACTGGGGCGACCGCTCGGGTACCTGGCTCGCCACGCTGCCCGAGGACGGCGAAACGCTGGCGGCGTGGCTGCTGCCGACCACTGCCACGTGTGCGACGGACGAATTGCGCGGCACCGCCGAACCGTTGCCCGGACTGGTCGAACTGGGCGGGCCGGCCGCCCCCGAGGCCATCCAACTGTCCGTGGCATACGGGCTGGGGGCCCGTCATCCGGAGGACCGGTTGTCGGCGGTGGACGCCCTGCTGATGCTCGCGGCCCAGGACCGGCTGGAGGCGGCATCGGTCGGCCGGAACCTGGCGATCCTCCTCGACCACAAGCTGGTGAAGCCCAACCGGCTCGCGGACTCCGCCCGCACCGCGGCGGTCACCGGCGCATACCGGATGGTGCTCTCCGTGCTGGTCCCCGTCCTGCCGGGGCTGCTCGCTCAGGAGAAGGCCCCTCGCGGACTGAGTGACCTGCTCTCCGTCGCCGCCGAGTGCGTGGAGCACTGTGGTCCGGTGGGCTCGGAGCCGATACCCGGCCTCACCGAAGTGGTGGCGCGTGGCGGAACCTCGCAGCTGGTACGACAAGCGATGCGCCTGAGGACGGCCTGGAAGCAGGCAGCCGAACCGGCAGACTCCGGACCGATGGCCTCCGCGCCGACGGAATCGGGAACGCCGGACCCCGGACCGACAGGGACCGGCGCGATCGATGTGACCGGCGAGGACATCGTGGCGTAACCCGCAGAGGCATGTCCGGGGCCGATGAGTGACGCCCGGACGGGACAGGGTCGTACCGGCGCGAACCGGACCGGGTCGGACCAGCGTCGTCCCGACCGACGGTTGTCGTCCGGCGCGCTGCTTCTCGCAGCGCACCCGGACGGCAGCTGCCCCACTGCGACCCTGCGACACGCGGACCTCCCTCACTGCCCCGGGCCCGGAAGGAAGCCGCCGTACCCCACCCTCACACCCCGGCCCTGGCCCTGACCCCGACCAAGAGCGACAGGACCTGCTCTACCGGCCGATCCAGAATCGATCAAGACAATAATCCGCCAAAACCGGCGATAGAGGTCCAGATCCTCACTTAACCCATCAGTCACAGAGCGTTCGCGGCCAGGCAACACCGCTCGGTCACAGTGATGGCATGACTGATGTGACATCCGCCAAGCCCACCCGCCGCTCCCACCACTGGCGGCGGGACGTGACCGAACTCGCCGCGCTGTTCACCGCGGTCGCGGTGGCCGACGCGATCGCCAACCTGATCGGGCACCAGCCGGACGGACCGTACCTCCTGATCGCCTCGGCCGTGGCCCTGGCCGTGACAGCCGCCTTCCACACCTGGTGGGCGCGGCGGCACAGCCACGCTCCGCCTCCGACCACCAGCGACCCCATCACGGACAGCGGCGGCGCGGCCCCGTCCCAGCACGCCGACCCCGTCGCGAGCACGCTTGTGACCCCACCCACCGCCACCGGCCCGGCCCGGTCCCCCGAGGACACGGTGCTGTGGCGGATGCGTACCACCGTGCGGGACGCCCCGGGCAGTCTGGCCGCGCTGTGCACAGCGCTGGCCCGGCACCGGGTCGACATCCTCACTCTGCAGACGCACCCGTTGGCGCAGGGCACGGTCGACGAGTTCCTGCTGCGCGCCCCTGCCCCGCTGCAGGCCCAGCAGCTGCGTCGGGCGATCTCCGCCGCGGGGGGTGGCTCGACGTGGATCGAGCGGGCCGACGCGCACGACCTGGTGGACGCCCCCACCCGTATCCTGAGCCTCGCCACGCGCACGGCCCTGGACGCGGCCGAACTCCCCCTCGCCCTGCGTCAGCTGCTGGGCCGCTGCACCATCCACTCGCTGCCCGCCATCTCGGTCACAGGCCGCTCCACCGGTGGGACGGCCCCCGTCGAGGGCATGCTGGAGGAGACGGTGATGCGGCTGCGCGACCCGTCCGGAGGCACCATCACCGTTGAGCGGCCCTACCTTCCGTTCACCCCGACCGAATTCGCCCGGGCCCGCGCCCTGGTGGAGCTGGACGCCCGGCTCGGCCCCCGCGTGCCACGCGGCGAGCACGTGCTGACCCTCCCCGAGGGCGAAGAGATCACCGTGCGCCGGGTGGATCGCGGCGATCTCGCGGCAGCGCGGGCCATGCACGACCGCTGCTCCGAGCAGACGCTGCGAATGCGCTATCACGGCCCCGTCCACGACGCGGACCGCTACCTCGACCACCTGCTGAGTCCCCGTTTCGGCCGCACCCTGGGCGTGAAGACGGCCTCCGGCCGGCTGGTCGCCCTCGGCCACCTCCTCTGGGACGGCGACGAGACCGAGGTCGCTCTCCTCGTGGAGGACGAGTGGCAGCGCCGCGGGATCGGCTCCGAGCTCCTCGGCCGTCTGGTGACGCTCGCCATCGAGGCGGGCTGCGAGAGCGTGTATGCCGTCACCCAGGCGTCCAACACCGGGATGGTCGCGGCCATGCGTGCCCTGTCCCTGCCGCTGGACTACCAGATCGAGGAGGGCACGCTGGTCGTCACCGCCCGACTGGACGCGACTCCGATCCGTTCGCTGCCACCGTACGAACAGGCCGGTCGCTGACCTCCTCACGCGGGAATTCCGCTCCGGGGACTCCAACCCCGGAGCCACGAAACCCCGGGGCCCACGACCTGCCCCTCCCTCGACGCCGCTCCTGCCGTCAGCTCAGTGCCTGGCACAGGTCGGCCCACAGGTCCTCGACGTCCTCCAGGCCGACCGACATGCGCAGCAGCCGGTCCCCGACGCCGGATGCCTGCCGGTCCCCCTCGTCCACAATGCGGTGGCTGATGGAGGCCGGATGCTGGATCAGGGTGTCGACACTTCCGAGGCTGACCGCGGGCGTGATGAGCCGTACGGCCGAGATCACCCGGTGCGGATCCCCGTACGTCTCGAACGAGACCATCGCGCCGCCCAGCTTCGGATAGTGGACCCGGGCGATGCGCGGATCGACCATCAGCCTGCGCGACAGTTCGGCGGCGCTCGCGGAAGCGGCACGCACCCGTACCGGAAGTGTGGCGAGGCCGCGCAGCAGCAGATACCCCGCCATCGGGTGCAGCACGCCGCCGGTGGCGAAGCGCACCTGCCGCAGCCCGGCCGCGAACTCCTCGTCACAGGCGACGACGCCGCCCATCACATCGCCGTGCCCGCCGAGGTATTTGGTGGCGCTGTGCAGCACGATCCGTGCGCCGTGCTCGACAGGACGCTGGAGTACGGGCGTGGCGAAGGTGTTGTCGACGAGCAGCGGCACGGAGCCGCAGGAGTGCGCGACGGCACGGATGTCGGCCTCGGCGAGTGTCGGATTGGCGGGCGTCTCCACCATGACCAGCCCGGTGTCCGGACGGATCGCCTCCGCGATGCCCGCCGGGTCGGTCCAGGTCACCTCGGTGCCCAGCAGACCGGTGCCGAGAAGGTGATCACTGCAGCCGTAGAGCGGACGGACGGCTACCACGTGGCGCAGTCCCATGCCCGCCCGGACCAGCAGGACGGCGGTGAGTGCCGCCATTCCGCTGGCGAACGACACGGCGCTCTCGGTCCCTTCGAGCCGCGCGAGCGCGGTCTCGAATCGGGTGGTCGTCGGATTGTCCAGCCGCGCGTAGACGGGCGGGCCTTCGAGTCTGGCGCCGGTGGCGGCGAAGGTGTCGATCCGCTCGGCCTCGCCCCTTGAGTCGTACGAGGGGTACGTGGTGGACAGATCGATCGGCGGGGCGTGCAGGCCCAGCGCCGCGAGATCGTCGCGGCCCGCGTGCACGGCTTCGGTGGCCAGCGCCCTGGACCGGGATGTCGTCCGGGGCGCCGTCGAGGCTTCAGTGTCCATGACACAACTCTGAACAAACACCGGGACTGTGTGCACATGTCCCGTGCTACGTTCGGCAGATGGCCGATTCCGTCGCTCTCGACCCGGTGGACCTGCATATTCTGCGGCTGCTGCAGAACGATGCCCGGACCAGTTACCGCGAACTGGCCGCCGAGGTCGGTGTCGCGCCGTCGACGTGCCTGGACCGGGTGGCCAGGCTGCGCCGCTCCGGCATCATTCTCGGCCAACAACTCCGTCTGGACCCGGCGCGGCTCGGCCGCGGTCTGGAGGCGCTGCTCTCCGTACAGGTCCGTCCGCACCGCAGAGAGCTCATCGGGCCGTTCGTCGAGCGCATCAGGTCGCTGCCCGAGTCCCGCGCGCTCTTCCATCTCACCGGGCCGGACGACTACCTGGTCCATGTCGCGGTCACCGACACCGCGGATCTGCAGCGACTGGTGCTGGACGAATTCACCTCACGCCGCGAAGTGGCCCGGGTCGAGACCCGCCTGATATTCCAGCAGTGGGAGTGCGGGCCGCTGCTGCCCCCGACCGTGGGACCGGCCGGGACAGGCCCCTGAGCCAGGATGATGGTGACGCGGAGGCCTCCGCCGTACGAGGATGTCCGCATGTCAGACATTCCCAGCAGCGCGCTGCCCCGCCAAGTCGCCGACGCCTACGTCGACGCGTTCATCGAACTCGACCCGATCGCCGGCACCTATCTCGGTGTCACGGAGAGCTCGCGCCGCCTTCCCGACTTCTCCCCCTCCGGGCAGGAAGCCGTGGCCGCACTCGCCCGCACCACCCTGGCGAAGCTCGACGCCGCCGAGCGGCTGCCCGGCGCGGACAGCGATGCCGAGCGCCGCTGCGGACGCCTCCTGCGCGAGCGCCTCACGGCGGAGCTCGCCGTCCACGAAGCCGACGAGGGGTTGCGAGCGGTCTCCAACATCTCCTCCCCGGCGCACAGCGTCCGCGAGGTGTTCACGGTGACGCCCACCGAGACCGACGAGGACTGGGCGGCGGTCGTGGACAGGCTGCGCGCCGTCCCGGCCGCGCTGGAGGGCTACCGCGAGTCGCTCGCGCTCGGTCTGGAGCGCCGGCTGTACGGCGGGCCCCGGGCCACCGCCACCTTCGTCGACCAGCTCGACGAATGGGCCGCCACCGACGGAACGGGTTTCTTCCGGGAATTCGCGGCAGCCGGCCCCGCCGCTCTGCGTGACGATCTGGACGACGCCGCCCGTCGGGCCACCGATTCCGTCGCGGCGCTGCGCGACTGGATGCGCGAGGTGTACGCCCCCGCGGTCGAGGGCGCTCCGGACACGGTGGGCCGTGAACGGTACGCGCGCTGGTCGCGCTACTTCAACGGCACCGACCTGGATCTCGACGAGGCGTACGCGTACGGCTGGTCCGAGTACCACCGGCTGCTCGCCGAGATGAGGACCGAGGCCGAGAAGGTGCTGCCCGGCGCCGGCCCCTGGGAGGCGCTGGCCCATCTCGATGTGCACGGCAAGCACATCGAGGGGGTCGACGAGGTCCAGGTCTGGCTGCAGAGTCTGATGGACGAGGCGATCGAGGCGCTCGACGGCACGCACTTCGAACTCGCCGAAAGGGTGAGGAAGGTGGAGTCCCGCATCGCCCCGCCGGGCGGCGCCGCGGCCCCCTATTACACGGGGCCGTCCGAGGACTTCTCACGTCCCGGCCGCACCTGGCTGCCCACCATGGGAGAGACCCGCTTCCCGGTGTACGACCTGGTCTCCACCTGGTACCACGAGGGCGTGCCGGGCCATCATCTGCAGATCGCCCAGTGGACTCATGTCGCGGACAGCCTCTCCCGCTACCAGGCGTCGATCGGCGGTGTCAGCGCCAACCTGGAAGGCTGGGCGCTGTATGCGGAGCGGCTCATGGACGAGCTGGGCTTCCTGCCGGACGCCGAGCGCCGGCTCGGTTATCTCGACGCACAGATGATGCGGGCCTGCCGGGTGATCGTGGACATCGGCATGCACGCCGGGATGGAGATCCCCGAGGACTCCCCCTTCCACCCCGGTGAGCGGTGGACCCCGGACCTCGCCCAGGAGTTCTTCGGCAACCACAGCGGCCGTCCGGCCGACTTCGTGGAGAGCGAACTCACCCGCTATCTCTCGATGCCGGGGCAGGCCATCGGCTACAAACTGGGCGAACGCGCCTGGCTGCTCGGGCGGGAGAACGCCCGCAAGGCACACGGTGACGCGTTCGACGCCAAGGCCTGGCACATGGCCGCGCTGTCGCAGGGGCCGCTCGGGCTCGACGACCTCGTGGACGAACTGTCCAGGCTCTGACCGCCGCTCCTGCCTCCTCCCCGCCCCTCCCGCACTCGCGTCCGCCCGCCGCGGAACGCCCGGACGAGAGCGGGCGGGGAGGAGGCACTCTCCCGGCCCGGCCGGTCAGCAGCCGCAGTCACCGGAATCGACCGGCGCGGTGAGCGGGTCGGCGTCACGCCGCTCGTGTCCCTCCCAGGTCTCGAACTCGAAGCCCTCCCGGACCCAGTACTCGAAGCCGCCGAGCATCTCCTTGACCTGGTAGCCGAGTTCGGCGAGCGCGAGTGCGGCACGCGCCGCGCCGTTGCAACCGGGGCCCCAGCAGTAGGTCACCACGGGCACGGCCGGGTCGAGAAGGTTCCGGGCCTGTTCGGGGATGAGGGCGGTCGGCAGATGGACGGCGCCGGGGACGTGCCCCTGGTCCCAGGAGGCGGTGGAGCGCGAGTCGAGGAGTACGAAGCCGGGGTCACCGTCGGCCGAGAGCGCGGCCTCGACGTCGGAGACATCGGCGTGAAAGGCGAGCGAGGCACCGAAGTGGGCGGCCGCCGCGGCCGGGGAGGCCGGCGGGACACGGAGGACGGGGTTGGCCGCGGGGGTGGGCTGCGTTGTCATGCTCAGAAATCTATGGTCGGCGCCCCTTCCCCGGAAGATGAGATCCCCGGCACAACTCTTGATCCACCGATGATTTCCCTGTTGTCTTCAGGCATGACCGACTATTCCCCGGACTCGACGGACTGGCGCATCCTCGATGTCCTGCAACGCGCGGGCCGTGCGACATTCGCCGAGCTGGCGCGGGAGGTGGCGATGTCCCCGAGCGCCGTCACCGAGCGGGTGCGCAGACTGGAGGAGGCCGGGGTGATCAGCGGCTACACGGCGGTGGTCGACCCGGAACGGCTGGGGCTGACGATTCTCGCGCTCGTACGGCTGCGCTACCCGAACGGCAATTACAAGCCGTTCCACGATCTGCTCGACACGACCCCGGAGATCGTGGAGGCCCACCACGTCACCGGCGACGACTGCTTTGTACTGAAGGTCACCGCCCGCTCGATGCGTCATCTGGAGGAGGTCTCGGGGAGGATCGGCACGCTCGGCTCCGTGACCACGAGCGTCGTCTACTCCTCCCCGCTCCCCCGGCGCGCCATCAGCCGCTGACCGCTCCCGGTGTGTGGTGCCGTACCGCCGATCCGTGCCGCTCCTTCACCACTTCGAGCTGAGCGGGGATGCGGCGGCGCAGATCCGCGACATGGCTGACGATGCCGACGCTGCGGTCCCGCTCGCGCAGCGAGTCCAGTACGTCGAGCACCTCGTCGAGGGTCTGGTCGTCCAGGCTGCCGAAGCCCTCGTCGATGAACAGCGTGTCCAGCCGTACGCCGCCCGCCTCGTCGGTGACGACGTCGGCGAGGCCTAGCGCGAGGGCGAGCGAGGCGAAGAAGGTCTCGCCGCCCGAGAGCGTCGCCGTGTCGCGCTCGCGTCCGGTCCAGGCGTCGACGACATGGAGGCCGAGGCCCGATCTGCGGCCGCCGGTGCGGGCGTCGGAGTGGACCAGCGTGTAGCGGCCGGACGACATCCGTTGCAGCCGTGCGGTGGCGGCCGCGGCGACCTGTTCGAGCCGGGCCGCGAGCACGTACGACTCCAGCCGCATCTTGCGTTCGTTGTCCGCGGACGTACCCGCGGTGAGCCCGGCCAGCCGTGCGACCCGGTCGTACTCCTCGCGCAGCGGGCCGAGTCCGCGCACCTCGTCCGCGGCGGCGCGCGACAGTCTGCCGAGCTCGGCGCAGCGCTCGCGGGCGGCGGCCAGCGTCGCCGAGGCGTCCCGCAGCAGCCGCTCGGCCGTGTCGTACGCGGCCGCGGCGACATCCACCGCGGCCGGGGGGCTCTGCGCGGCGGTACGGGTCGCGGTCTCGGCGAGCCGGTCGGCCACGGCGGCCGACTCGGACTGCCAGGCGTCGACCAGACGCTGGAGTTCGCGCTGCTCGGTACCGGCGAGGAGGCTCGCGGCGGCGGCCTGCGGGGTGGCGAACCCGGCCCGGAACGCGGCGTCCGCGAGCCGGCCGTCGGCCTCCTTGCGACGCAGGGCGGCCGTCTCCTCCTCGCGTACCGCCTCGGCGGCCTCGGCCAGCAGACCGACCCGGCGCTCCAGCAGGGCGGCATGCTCGGCGACGCTGCCGAAGTCACCTCGGGCGTTCACCAATTCCGCCTCCAGTGAAGCCTGTTCACGGTCCAGGCCCTCGCGCAGAGAGGTGCGGGCCGCAGCCCGGCGCTCGGCCAGCCGCAGACCCTCAAGACGCTCGGACTGTTCCCGCTCGGCGACCGCGAGGGCCTCACGCGCCGCGTGCATACCGGCGGCCTTCCGATGCGCCTGGGCGTGACGGTACGTCAGGTCACCGACGAGGGTGCTGAGTTCCACGACCGTGGGGTCGGTGGCGGGATCGGCGGCGGAAGCCGGAGGGGACTGCTCGCCACGGGCCGCACCGTCGTCGATCGCCCCGGACGCGGCCGAACCGGCGGCAGCGACCTGGGCGGGATGTGTGGCGTCGGCGCCGTCCCTGGGCTGCGGCACCACGGACTGTGCGGCGGCGCGGGCCGCGATGTGCTTCTCGCGTACGACCCCCAGCTCCCGGTCCGCCTCCGTGCGCGCCTGCTCGGCCCGCCGGTGGGCGTCCAGGGCCCTTTCCTCGGTCGCCCGGTCGACATGGCCGTCGGCCGCGCGTGCGGGCCTGGGGTGGTCGGCCGAGCCGCAGACCTTGCAGTCCTCGCCGTCGACCAGCTCGGCGGCCAGCTCCGCGGCGATGTCGCGCAGTCGTCGTTCGCGCAGCTCCAGCCACGACTCGTGGGCGCCGGCGGCCCTCTCACGGGCCACGGCCAGCCGCTCGGCGGCGGCCGACGCCTCGACGGCGAGCGCGTCCCGGCGGCGAGCGGCATCCAGCCGTGCGCGGGCCGGCTCCAGGCGGCCGGCGAGGTGTTCGGCGCGGGTCGCCGCCTCCTGGGCCTCCTCGATGCGTGCTCGCAGGCCGTGCCGGACGGATTCCCAGTCGGCCAGCCAGCCCTTCGCCTCGTGGATCAGTTCGTCGTCCGCGCGGGCCTGGCGCTCCAGCCCGGCCCGCTCGGCCTCGATCTCCGCGCCGCGCCGCTCGGCGCGCTGTGCGGCGTCGAGCCCGCCGAGCTCCTGCCTGAGCTTTCGTTCCAGCTCCGCCAGGTGTTCGGCACCGGCGTCGGCCAGGGTGTCGGGCAGCAGCGCACGGGCGCGGTCACGGGCTTCGCGGGCCGTGCGGTAGCCGCGCTCGGCCTCGTCGCGCAGCTCCAGCGCGGGGGCCACGAGGTCGGCGGCGCGGGCCTGCGCGAGCCGTTCCCGGTGCCGGTCGTGGTCGGCGCGGCCGGCTTCGAGCGCGGTGGCGCGGCGCTGCGTCTCCTCGTACCGCCGCTGGAGTCCGGCGAGTTCGCGTTCGGCGTCGAGGGTCAGTCGGGCGGCCGTCCGCCGGTCGTCGGCCGTGGTCAGCACGGACGCGGCGATGTCGAGCCGTTCGCGGGCGGCGCTACGGGCCGTGGCGGCCCACGCCAGCACGCCGTCGGCGAGCCCCGGCTCGCCGGGCTGGATGTCGGGCAGCGGCGATTCACGGGCGGCCGGACCGGCGGCCTGGGCGATCCGCTGGGCGACCGCGAGGACGCGTTCGTCACCGGCCCGCACCTGTGCTTCGGCGGTGCGGCGCAGTTCGGCCAGGCGTTCCTCGACGGCGGCGAAACGGCGGGTGTCGAAGAGCCTGCCGAGCAGTTTGCCGCGCGCCTCGGCATCGGCGCGCAGAAAGCGCGCGAAGTCGCCCTGCGGCAGCAGGACCACCTGGCAGAACTGGTCCCGGCTCATGCCGATGAGCCGGGTGATCTCCTCGCCGATCTCCTGGTGCGAGCGGCTGAGCTGCTGCCAGCCGTCGTCGGGGTCGTACACGCGCAGCCAGCTCTGGGCCTTCTCCGTCGTGAAGCCGCTGCCCTTCTTCTTGGGGCGGGGCTGTGCGGGACGCCGGGTGACTTCGAGGCGCCGGCCGCCGACGGTCAGTTCCAGCTTGACCTCGGTGGGGAGGTCCGCGGGGGCGTGGTCGCTGCGCAGCGAGGTGCCGGGGCTCTGGCGGGCGCCGGGCACCGCGCCGTAGAGGCTGTAGCAGACTGCGTCCAGGACCGAGGTCTTGCCGGCGCCGGTCGGGCCGTGGAGCAGAAAGATCCCGGCCGAGGAGAGGGCGTCGAAGTCGATGTCCTGGGTGACACCGAACGGTCCGAAGGCGGTGAGGGTGAGCCGGTGGAGTCTCAACGGTTCACCTCGCGCACGCCGTCGTCCACCCGTACGTGGTCGAATGCGCCGCGCAGTACCGTGCGCTCCTGCTCGTCCGCTGCGGACCCGCCCCGCACATGTGCCACGAAGTCCTCCGCGATCTGCTGGTCGTCGCGCCCCCTGAGACGCTGTGCGTACGAGGCGAGCGGGTCGTCGGGGGCCCGGTCGGGTTCGAAGACGAGGCTGAGTGTGTGCGGGAACCGCTCGACGAGGCGGGCCATCGGCTCGGCCGGGCGCACCGGGTCGGTGAGCGTGGCCTCCACCCAGGACTCCCGGTGCCGTTCCAGCGCGGGGTCGTCGACGAGGGTGTCGAGGCGGCCACGGAGCCTGGCGAGCGGACGGGGCACCGGACAGTCGAGGCGCTCGGCGGCGATCGTGCCCGAGGCGTCGAGGTCGATCAGCCACATCGTCTTGCGGTGGGCGGCCTCGGAGAAGGAGTACGCCAGCGGCGAGCCCGAGTAGCGGACCCGGTCGGTGACCGTCTGACAGCCGTGCAGGTGCCCGAGCGCGACATAGTCGACACCCTCGAAGACTCCGGCGGGCACGGCGGCCACCCCGCCGACGGTGATGTCGCGTTCACTGTCACTGGGCTCGCCGCCCGCGACGAAGGCATGGGCGAGCACCACGGACCTGGTGGTTCCGGGCCGGCTCGCGAGGTCGGCGCGGACCCGGTCCATGGCCGCGGTCAGCACCGCCTCGTGCCCGGCGCGCTCCGCCTTGAAGATGTCCTTCACCAGGGCCGGCTCCAGGTACGGCAGCCCGTAGAACGCCACATCGCCGTGTGCGTCGCGCAGGACGACAGGGGTGGCGCAGTGGGCGGGATCGGTACGCAGATGGATTCCGGCCCGCCCGATCAGTCCTGCGCCGACGCCCAGCCTGCGTGCCGAGTCGTGATTCCCGGAGATCATCACGGTGGGCACACCGGCGGCGGCGAGCCGGTGCAGCGCGTCGTCGAAGAGCTCGACCGCGGACAAGGGAGGAACGGCCCTGTCGTACACATCACCCGCGACGAGGACCGCGTCCACCTCGTGGTCGCGCACCGTCGCCACGAGGTGGTCCAGGTAGGCGGCCTGGGCTTCGAGCAGCGGGACCCGGTGGAACGATCGCCCCAGGTGCCAGTCCGACGTGTGCAGAATCCTCAAGAGTCGGCTCCGACCTGCATTGTTCTCTTCCTCCGCCCCCGGGGCCCGGGTCCGTCGCGCCGTGCTCGGCCCGTCCGGCGCGGAGCCTCGTTGTCCGCATCGGCCGCATCGACGGCGGTGAGCCCCTCTTCCCTCACCGACCACAGTGTCCCATCACCATCGGCCGCCACCGTGGCCTTCAGGCGAGAAGATCGATCCGCGTTCCGACGGAGAGCCGTTCCGCCCGACGGTACGCGGCCCAGGCGAGCGCCAGGTCCTGCCAGGGGAGCCCGACGGGTGCGTAGACGGAGCGGCTCGTGCCGGCGGTACGGCCGGGATGCGTGCCTCCGAGCAGCTCCCCGAGGGTGGCGTCCGCGGCGGTGGCCGGAAGTCCCGCCGCGGCCAGGGCCCCCATCGCCGCCGCCTGCTCGCGGTCGTCGACGACGAGGAGGGCGGAGGCGAGCAGATCGGCGGAGAGCTCCTGCTTGCCGGGCTCATCGGCACCGAGCGTGGTGAAGTGCTGCCCGGGGCGGCTGTCGGCGAGGTGCAGCAGGGGTGCGCGGGACCAGGTGGAGAGCAGGACGACATCGGCGACGGCGGCGATCTCGCCGGCGGAGCCGAGGACCCGTCCGTGGTGCCGGGCGGCGAATCGCGCGGCGCGTTCCGGATCGGTGTCGTGCACCACGAGTTCGCGGAAGCCGCGCAGACTCCGTAGCCCACGGACCATGATCTCGGCCTGTGCACCCGCGCCGACGATGCCCAGCACCGCTTCCCCTGCGGGGTCGGGTACGGCGAGGACGTGAGTGCCGAGGGCCGCGGCCAGTCCGGTGCGCCAGGCCGTGACGGTGGCGGAGTCGAGAAGGGCGAGGAGTTCGCCGTCCCGGCCGCTGTGCAGACAGATCACACCGCGCAGCGCCGGCCGGGCACCGGGGAACTTGGCGTTGACCTTGACGGTGTACGCGTCGATGCCCGGCAGCAGTCCGGGTATGAGGGCCGTCGCCGTGCCCGGGAACGGCAGATCGGTGCGCACGCGCTGCCCGGCAGGCGTCGGAGGGCCGGCATGACGAAAGCCCTCCCGCAGCGCGGCCAGGGAGGCTTCCGGATCGAGCACGGCCAGAAGGTCACTGCTGGTCAGGAGACGGGTCATGGGCCCATTGTCCGGCGCGGCCGTCCAAGGCCCGAGAATGCCCCGCGACGCGGGGAAAGTGCGGTGGGGGCGTGCGGACGGGCGCGGTCAGGCCTCCTCGTACGCCTCGCCGCCCAGCTCCAGCTCGGCCTCGCCCGCCGTGGCATCGGCAAGCCAGCCCCGGAACGACTCCACATCGGCGTCCGGCAGCCCGATCCCGATGACGACGGCCTCCGCGTAACGGACCTCGCGCACGGTCCGTCCGGTGGCCCGGAGGTCGTTCTCCAGCTTGCCGGCGCGCTGATGGCCGACGGTGATCGTCGCAAGGCGGAACCGCCGACGGGTGATGGTGCCGAGTGCGTCGAGAGCCTCGCCGACCACCCCTCCGTACGCCCTGATCAGCCCGCCCGCACCGAGCTTCACGCCCCCGTAGTAGCGGGTGACGACGGCGACGACGTACCGCATCTCCCGGCGTGTGAGCATCTGCAGCATGGGGACGCCGGCGGTACCACCGGGCTCTCCGTCGTCGCTCGCCTTCTGCACGGAGGCGTCGGCGCCGATCACGTAGGCGAAGCAGTTGTGGGTGGCGGTCGGGTGTTCCCTGCGGACGCGTGCGACGAAGTCCTGCGCCTCCTGTTCGGTGGCGGCGGGGGCGAGCGCGCAGATGAAGCGCGATCGGTTGATCTCGGTCTCGTGCACGCCCGCTCGGGCGACGGTCCGGTACTGCTCCTGCATCCGGCCACCCTATGCCCCGGCCGGGAATGGTCCCGGTCCCCCGTCCGTTGTCCCGATCATGTACGCAGACGAAGAGACCATCAGCAGGATTCTCCGGAACTCCGGCGAGACCTGGGCCGTGGTGGGCCTGTCCGGCAACCGGTCGCGCGCGGCCTACCGCGTCGCCGAGGTGCTTCAGCGCTTCGGCAAGCGCGTGGTCCCGGTGCACCCGAAGGCGGAGCGGGTCCATGGCGAGGACGGCTATGCGTCGCTGGCCGACATTCCGTTCCCGGTCGATGTGGTCGACGTCTTCGTCAACAGCGAACTGGCGGGCGCCGTGGCCGACGAGGCGGTGGCGACCGGGGCGAAGGCCGTCTGGTTCCAGCTCGGCGTGGTCGACACCGAGGCGTACGAACGCACGCGCGCGGCCGGGCTCGACATGGTCATGGACCGCTGCCCCGCGATCGAGATTCCCGCGCTGGACCGCTAGTGCTGCGACCGGAAGGGTTCACCAACTCGCGACGCCCGGTCCGGCACGGCACCTCGCCGCGTTGTCGTATCACCCGAGTACGTCCCGTACGAGGGCGATCCTCCGCCTTGCGATGCACCGCACCGGACGCCGCGAGCTTCCCGGCAAACCTTTCCGGCCACAGCACCAGCGGCAGCACGTCCGTCTCCCGTGCGGATGTGCGCGGTGTCACATTCGGCGCCCGGCTGGGAGAATGACGGACCGTGGGTACTACTGCTGCGACTGCGACGACCGTCCGCCACGGCCGCGCCGGCCTGTCCGGACAGCTGACCGATCTGGGCGTGGAGCGGAACGGTGTTCTGCTGGTGCACGCGTCGATGCGTGCGGTGGGGCCGGTGAGCGGCGGGCCCGGGGCGGTGGTCGATGCGTTGCGGGACGCCCTCGGAGCGGGCGGCACACTCGTCGTCCCGGCGTTCACCCCGGAGAACTCCGACACCTCCACGCACTACCTCGACCGCGTGCGCGGTCTCACCGAGCAGGCCCGGGAGGCCGTGCGGGCGAGCATGCCGCCCTTCGACCCGGCCACCTCCCCCGCGCCGTCGATGGGTCGTCTCGCGGAGACCGTACGGCTCACCGAGGGGGCGGCCCGAAGCGACCACCCCCAGACGTCCTTCGTCGCACTCGGCCCCTCGGCCCGGGAACTGGTGGCGCACCACCGCCCCGACTGCCACCTCGGCGAGGACTCGCCGTTGGCCCGCCTCTACGGCCTGCGGGCCCAAGTGCTGCTGCTGGGAACCGGGTTCGGCACCTGCACCGCGTTCCATCTCGGTGAGTACCGGGTGCCCGCGCCGCCGCGCCGCACCTATCGCTGTGTGGTGACGGCCGCGGGCCGGCGCCGGTGGTGGGAGTACGAGGACGTCGCGCTGGACGACAGCGACTTCGCGGCCCTGGGGGCGGATTTCTCCCGCGCGGACGACGGCGCGGCCGTGCGCACCGGTCCCGTGGGCTCGTCGACGAGCCGTCTGTTCCGCATCACCGATGCCGTCGACTTCGCGTCCCACTGGCTGCCGTCGCACCGGGGCGGCGCACCGGTCCGGGCGCTCGGGTGTGCGCACCGCTGAGCTCAGCCCCGGACGCCCAGCCCCTCGACGACCACCGCTCCCGGCAGCGCCGCCAGTGCCTTGCCCGGGACGATCAGCTTGCCCCGCCGACTGCCGCTGCCGATCAGCACCCATGCCTCGTCCACGACGGCGGGATCGATCAGCAGCGGCCAGGCGGCCGGGAGTCCGATGGGGGTGATTCCGCCGTACTCCATGCCGGTCTCGCCGACCGCCGTGTCCATCGGGGCGAACGACGCCTTGCGGGCACCGAGGTGCTTGCGGACCGCGCCGTTCACATCGACGCGGGAGTGGGAGAGGACGAGGCAGGCCGCCAGCGTCACCTCGCCGCCGCGCTTGCCCGCCACCACGACGCAGTTGGCCGACCGGTCGAGGAGCTCCGCACCGTGGTGCTCGACGAAGACCGCCGTGTCGGCGATCGCCGGATCCGTGTCGACATGAATGATCTGCTCGGCGGGGACACCGCCCCAGCCCTCGCGCACAGCGGTGGCGACGGGCGTGGTGAGCAGGTCGAGGCGGTCGGCCGCCGGTCCGGCGTTCTCGAAGGATCCGATGGGTGCGCGCATGTGCGCCACGCTAACAGCGCCCCGAAGGCCGTCGGTCGAGCGTCTCACCGTACGGGCGGGATGGACACCGCCATGGTGATCTCGGCGGGCTCGGAGCCGTCATTGCGGTAGACGTGCGGGTGGTGCGCCTCGAAGGTGGCGGAGCCGCCGGTGGGTACGGCGTATGAGGTCCCGTCGACGACCAGGGTGAGCTCGCCCGCGGTGACGTGGAGCAGCTCGACGGTGCCTTCGGGGTGCGGGTCCGAGGCACTGCTGTCGCCCGGCATCAGGCGCCACGACCAGAGTTCGAGGGGCCCCCTGGCCTCCGTGCCGACGAGCAGGGTGGTCGAACTGCCCGCCTCCGTCGACCACATGCGTACCGCCTGACTCTCGGGCACCAGCCGCACCGGTGAGCCCTGCTCGTAGTCGAGCAGGGTGGTGATGCTGACGCCCAGCGCGTCGGCGAGCTTGACCGTGGTGCCGACGCTCGGGTTGGTGCGGGCCTGCTCGATCTGGATGATCATGCCGCGGCTGACCCCGGCACGGGCGGCGAGTGCGTCCAGAGTGAAGCCGCGTTCCCCGCGCCAGCGCTTCAGATTGCGCGCGAGCGACTGGGTGAGCTGATCGAGGTCAGACACATTCCGTCCAATATTTTGGATAACAGGGTCGAAAATACTGCACTACGGTGTGGTGTACCCACCATTCACCGCACTGTACTGCGAGGCACGCAATGACAGCAGTCTTCGCCTTGGCCACCAGCCTTCTCTGGGGGTTGGCCGACTTCGGCGGCGGGCTGCTCACGCGACGCGTGCCCGCGCTCACCGTGGTGGTCGCCTCGCAGACCGTCGCCGCCGTGGTGCTGGGCACCGTCGTGATCGCGACCGGCGGCTGGAGCGAGGCGGGACCGCAGCTCTGGTTCGCCGTAGCGGCCGGGGCCGTCGGACCGATCGCGATGCTGAGCTTCTACAAGGCCCCGGCTCTCGGCCCGATGGGGGTGATCTCCCCGCTGGGATCGCTGCGGGTCGCCGTACCCGTGAGCGTCGGGATCATCGTCGGGGAACGGCCGGGGCTGCTGCAGTTCGCGGGCGTCGCCGTCGCCGTGGTGGGCATCGTGCTGGCCGGCGGACCGCAGTTGCGCGGGGCGCCGGTGCAGCGCCGGGCGGTGCTGCTGACGCTGCTGGCCGCGTTCGGCTTCGGGTCGGTGATGTCCTTGATCGCGGAGGCGTCCACCGACGTCACCGGACTCTTCCTGGCGCTCTTCGTCCAGCGCCTGACCAATATCGCGGTGGGCGGTACGGCCCTGTACGCATCGGTGCGCCGCGGGGCACACGCGCTGCCGGAGGAGGGCGGGGGTGCCGCGGTGCTGTCCGCCCTGCCCGCCCTGGCGTTCGTCGGGCTCGCGGATGTCGCGGCCAACGGCACGTACTCGCTGGCCGCGCAGCACGGCCCCGTCACCGTGGCCGCCGTGCTCGCCTCGCTCTATCCGGTGGTCACGGCCCTGGCCGCGCGCGGAGTGCTGGGGGAACGGCTGCGCGGGGTGCAGGCGGCGGGGGCCGGCCTGGCCCTGGTCGGCACGGTGCTGCTGGCAACCGGTTGAGGGACCGGATCCCGACGGCGTCAGTCCCCCGACGGACCCGGTGCCTCGCCCGGCTCCGTCAGGGCCAGCAGTTGCTCGGGCGTGACACCCGAAGGGATCGGCACCGGGGCCGGGGTACGCAGCGGGGGCTGCCAGCCCTTCTCGGAATCCCAGCTGCGCACCACACGGGCAGGAGCACCGGCCACCACCGCCCGGTCGGGCACCTCCCCCCGCACCACCGCCCCCGCCGCGACCACCACATTGCGCCCGAGCGCGGCCCCCGGGAGGATCACCGCTCCGGTGCCGATCCAGCAGCCCGGCCCGATGGAGACGGGCTCCATGCGGGGCCACTGCTTGCCGACGGGCTCGTGCGGATCGTCGTAACTGTGGTTCGTGGACGTGATGTAGACATACGGTCCGCAGTAGGTGTCCGAGCCTATGGTCACCCGGGTGTCGGCGACGACATGGCTGCCCCGGCCGAGCACCACCCCGTCCCCCAGGGTCAGGATCGGCTCCGGGCCGAGGTCCAGATCGGGCATGAGTCCGGCGGTCAGCGTGACCTGTTCACCGATCACGCAGTGCGCGCCGAGCTCGATCCACGGCTCCCCGAAGACGGTGCCCTGCGGGAAGGCCAGCCGGGTACCCGCGCCGATCCGGCCGAACCGCAGCGGACCGGGGTGTTCCGCGGTGACCGCGCCCGACTCCTGCACCCAGCGCCAGCCGCGGTGGACGGCCCTGGACAGGGCGCGCCGCCGCCAGGCGGCAAGGGAAGAGAACGTGTTCCTGTTCTTCGGCACTCGCACACGGTAGTCGGCGGCACCCGGCACGATCACCGTGGCCTCCTGTGATGTTCACCCCACTCGGCGGCGGTCCCCCGGCCGTCGCATACCGTTTTCCTGACGCGATCGGACGACCGCGACCGCACCACACCTGAGCACGGAGGAACGGGCGATGTCAGAGCAGGCGTTGATCACGGCCATGGGCGGCAAGGAGCCGGTCGTCGATGCGGAGGCCTTCACCGCACCGACGTCGGTCGTGATCGGTGAGGTCACGATGGCCGCGGGCTCCAGCGTCTGGTACCACGCAGTACTGCGCGCCGACTGCGGTCCCATCTCCATCGGTGCCGACAGCAACATCCAGGACAACTGCAGTGTCCACGTGGACCCCGGGTTCCCCGTCACGGTCGGCGAGCGCGTCTCCGTCGGGCACAACGCCGTGCTCCACGGCTGCACCATCGAGGACGACGTCCTGGTCGGCATGGGGTCCACCGTCCTCAACGGTGCCCGCATCGGGGCCGGTTCACTGATCGCGGCGCAGGCGCTGGTCCCGCAGGGGATGCAGGTGCCGCCGGGGTCGCTCGTCGCGGGAGTCCCCGCCAAGGTCAAGCGACAGCTGACCGAGGAGGAACTCGAAGGCATCAGGTTCAACGCGGTCGGCTACATGGAACTCGCCAAGGCGCACCGGCAGGCACACGAGAGCTGAACGGAGCGGGCTCGGCGAACGGTTCCGCCGAGCCGCCTCGTCACCGGCCGGGACAGCCGCCTCCGGCCGGGCGCCGCCGGTCAGTCCGCGGCCGGTACGGCCCCCGCGTCGGGCACGGTCGCGGTCGACGACTGCGCCGCCGCCTTCTTGGCCCGGTTCTTCAGGATCAGCATCGAGGTCACACCGATCAGCACCGCGACCGCCAGGCCGAGATAGGAGAACCGCTTGAGCCAGGCCTCGGCGACGACACCCACCGAGTAGACGACGGCCGTGGTGCCGCCGGCCCAGACGATGCCGCCGAGCACGTTGGCGATCAGGAACCTCCAGTACGGCATGTGCAGCACGCCGGCCAGCGGCCCCGCGAAGATCCGCAGCAGCGCGACGAAGCGGCCGAAGAACACCGCCCACATGCCCCACTTCTGGAACGACCGCTCCGCCATGGCGATCTGGTTCACACCGAAGTGCTTGGGGAACTTCCCGCCGAGCCGGGCCAGGAGCGGTCGTCCGCCCTTGCGGCCGATGGCGTATCCGATCGAGTCTCCGATGACCGCGCCGGCCGAGGCGCAGGCCCCGAGGACCCATGGATTGATCCCGTCGTGACCGGCCGACAGAAGTGCGGCGCTGACCAGGACGATCTCACCCGGCAGCGGAATGCCGAGGCTCTCGAGTCCGATGACGACGCCCACCAGGACGTACACGCTGACCGCGGGAACGGTCTCCAGCCACTCCTGGATGTGCAACGCCGGTTCCTCCCGTGATGATGTCTCGTGGCTCGCCGGTCAACTCCTCGGCGCACGGCGGGAATGCTACCTGTCCCGCCCTCGGCCCGGACAGCACGAAAGGCCGCCGCGCTCGCCCGGCGGCGGTGCGCGGTCGGCCCTTCGGGGGAGCCGCCCGGGATCAGGTGTTGGGGCGCAGCGTCCAGACGACCGTCATCTCACCGGTCACCGCGCCGTCCGCGCGCCGGATCTCGATGAGCACGGGGAACTCGGGCCGCCGGCCCTCGTCCAGTTCGGCGACGACGTCGGCCACCGGGCGGCCGAGGGTGGCCGTCGCCGTGACGGCGCCCTTGGCGAGCTTCTTGTAGGCGATCTCCGCCTTCACCGCCAGCGGCACGGCGCGTGACAGCTGGTCGCCGAAGGCGGCGATGACGATCGCGCCGCTCGCCGACTCCGCGAGCGTGAACATCGCGCCGGCGTGCGGCCCGGCGAGGTGGTTGTGGTAGTCGGCCTGGTCCGGCAGGCGGACCACCGCGCGCTCGGCGGTCGTCTCCAGGAATTCGAGGTTGAGGGTCCGGGCCATCGGAACCGTCGCGGCGAGCATCTCGCCGACGGTCATCTGTTCAGCACTCATGACCAGATGTTACTCATCAGTAAATACGTTTGGCCATCCCCGGGATCCCCACACCCCCTCACCCGGCCGCCGCCTTCACCATCCGCTCACGGGGGCGGACGTAGCCGAGCGGTCGGCGCCCCTCTATCGTTACTCGCCATGTGGCCAGGACAGCAGCCGCCCGGGGGCGAGCAAAACCCGCAGGACCAGAACCAGAACCCGTATCAGCAGCCGGGGTACCAGCAGCCGAATCCCTACCAGCAACCGGGATATCAGCAGCAGGGGCACCCCGGACAGCAAGCGGGGTATCCGCAAGCGGGTCAGCAGCCGGGATACCCGCAGCAGGGCCAGCAGCCCGGCTACCCGCAGCCGAACCCGTACCAGCAGCCGACCATGCCGCAGTACGCGGTCCCCGGCCCTCCCGGTGGTCCGCAGCCGGGCGGTGGAAAGAAGAAGACCACCGCCATCGCGATCGTCGCGGCCACCGCTGTCGTCGTGGCTGCCGCGGTCACCGGTGTCGTCGTCATGAACAAGGACGACAACAAGGGCAAGGACGTCGCGGACGACAAGAACTCCTCGGCGCCCGCCAAGCCGTCCGAATCCGAGTCCGAGACGAATCCGCGCGGCACGGACGGGGACGCCAAGCCCCTGATCGCCGGCTGGAAGGTCGTCACCAACCCCAAGTGGGGAACACAGTTCGACGTACCCGGGGACTGGGAGGTCCGCTCTCCCGGCACGTTCTCGTACTTCGAGGACGACAAGAAGGGTGACGGCTCGCCCCTCATCGGTTTCTCCGCACCGTCGTACTACCAGCGCAAGTGGTGCGTGGACGATTCCGACAAGAACGGCACCAAGGAGGACGTGAGCCTGGCCAGCGCCGGCACCAGGGGCGCCCAGGGCGCCACCGACGCGGCCAAGAACGCCCACAGCGAGGCCGGCACCTGGGCGTGGGCCGCCTACGCGCAGCACATGCCTCAGAGCACCATCAAGTTCACCGAGGCCAAGCAGTACACCACCAAGTCGGGTCTCACCGGCCAGGTCGTCACGGCCACGGCCCCGAATGTCACGAAGCGGAAGAAGTGTGACACCGACGGCAAGACGATCGCCTTCACCTTCAAGAACAAGAAGGGCGAGTTCGCTTCCTGGATCCTCTACGGGGCCCACAACGTCAAGGACGAACTCCCGGACACGACGATCCAGCAGATCCTGAGCACCGTACGGCTGGTGGACGTCGCCCCGTCCTCCTGATCCTCACCACCACCACCGGGAAAGCAGTTGGCACGGCGGGGGCGCGGCGGCGATAGTCCCTTGGTGACTGCAGCCTCCGCCCCCGCTCCCCCTGTGCGCCATTCCGGCCGCAACTACCGTCTCCTGACCACCGCCGCGATCATCACGGGCCTGGGCACCCATGGCGCGCTGATCGCGGCGGCGTTCGCCGTTCTGGAGTCGGGCGGCGACGGCGGCGACGTCGGTCTGGTCGCCGCCGCCAGGGCCGCACCGCTGGTGCTCTTCCTGTTGATCGGCGGGGCGGTCGCGGACCGCCTGCCCCGCCACCGTGTGATGGTCGCGGCGAACGCCCTCAACTGCGTCTCGCAGGCCGCCTTCGCCTGGCTCGTGCTGGCCGGCGATCCGAAGCTGTGGCAGATGATGCTGCTCACCGCGCTGTGCGGGACCGGGCAGGCGTTCTTCAACCCGGCGGCCGAGGGCATGTTGATGTCCAGCGTCAGCCGTGAGCAGGCGAGCCGCGCCTTCGCCCTGTTCCGGATGGCCATGCAGGGCGCGACGATCGGCGGAGCGGCGCTCGGCGGCGCCATGATCGCCGCGATGGATCCTGGCTGGGTGCTGGCCATCGATGCCGCGTCCTTCGCATTGGCGGGTGCGCTCCGGGCCTTCCTCGACGTCAGCCACGTTCCTCCGCGCGCGCCGGGCGGCGGGCTGCTCGCCGATCTGCGCGACGGCTGGCAGGAGTTCATCGGCCGCCCCTGGCTGTGGAGCATCGTGGCCCAGTTCTCGGTGGTGGTCGCGGCTGTGGGGGCCGCCGAGTCGGTGTACGGACCGCTGGTCGCCCGGGACGAGCTCGGTGGCGCCCGTCCCTGGGGCTTCGCGCTCGCCGCGTTCGGGGTCGGCACGCTGGGCGGCGCGTTCTTGATGACGCGCTGGAAGCCCCGACGGCTGCTGCTGGCCGGAACCCTCTGCGTCTTCCCGCTGGCCCTGCCGTCGGCCGGGCTCGCGGTCCCGCTGCCGGTGGCCGGGCTCTGCGTGGTGATGTTCGTCAGCGGCGTCGCCATCGAGGTGTTCGGGGTCGCGTGGATGACGACCATGCACCAGGAGATCCCGGAGGAGAAACTGTCGCGCGTCTCGGCGTACGACTGGTTCGGCTCGGTTGCCATGATGCCGGTCGCCACCGCGCTCGCCGGTCCGGTCGAGGCCCTGGTCGGGCGCAGCCAGGCCCTGTGGGGCTGCGCGGCCTTGATCGTGCTGGTCACCGGCGCCGTGCTGTTCGTGCCCGAGGTACGCAATCTGACCCGTGCCACCACCGAGGTGGTGGCGGCCAAGGCCCCGCGGCCGACCTCAGCCGATGCCGAAGGCTCCGTCGGGCGGCTCGGGTGAGGCGACCGCCTCGCCGTCCCCGACCGGCCGGGCGGCTCCGGTGAGCCGGTCCAGCGCGGGGCCGTGCTCGACCCTGGCGGGGAAGGCGTCGGCGGCGCAGCGGCGGGTCAGCGCCGCGGTGTCGATGGGGCTTCGGGAGGCGACGAGGACGACGTTGCCGAAGCGCCGGCCGCGCAGCACCGCCGGCTCGGCGATCAGCGCGAGCTCTTCGAAGACGGCCGCGAAGGTGGCCAGTTGGGAGCGGAGGAAGCCGAACGGCGCGCCGTCCGCGAGATTGGCGGCGTACGTCCCGCCGTCGCGCAGCGCCCGGCGGGCGGCCCCGGCGTACTCGACGGTGGTGAGGTGGGCGGGTACCCGGGAGCCTCCGAAGACATCCGCGACCAGGACGTCGAGGGATCCGGGCGGCGTCCGTTCCAGCCGGCTGCGGGCGTCCTCGCCGTGCACGGCGATCCCGCTGCCGTCGGGGAGCGGCAGTTGCTCGGCGACCAGGGCGAGGAGCCCGAGGTCGGCCTCGGCAACGTCCTGGCGGGATCCCTGCCTGGTCGCGGCCACGTAGCGGGGCAGGGTGAGCGCACCGCCGCCGAGGTGGAGGACGTCCAGCGGCGCACCCGGTGCCGCGGCGCAGTCCACGACGTGCGCGAGGCGTCGCACGTACTCGAATTCGAGATGGTGCGGCGCGTCGAGGTCGACGTACGACTGGGGTGCGCCGTCGACGGTGAGCAGCCAGGCCCTGTCCCGGTCGACGTCCGGGAGGAGCCTGGCGGTGCCCTGGTCCACGTCCCTGATGACGGGTATCGACTCGTTCACTCCCCCATTGTGCGGTGAACGTTCAGCCGCTCATGACCATGGTGACGGCTTCGGTGTGCGCGGCCGACTGCGCGAGCCCGGCGCGGGCCGCCGCGGCCCGGCACGCAGGGTCGAGGGGGTTGCGCCCGAAGGCCTTCTTCGCCGCCGCGTCCGGGGTGATGACCTCCACGCGGGCCCCCTTCGCGGCGAGCTCGGCCGCCTGCGAGCGCGGCGAGACGATGACCTTGTTGCCACTGGCCGCCGGAGCGATGACGACGACGCGTCCGTAGCCCTCGGCGAGATGGGCGTTGGCCGTGGAGTGGACTCCTCCGTCGATCCAGGAACGTCCGTCGACGGTGGCGACGGGCCAGACGGCCGGGACGGCGGAACTCGCGGTGACGGCGTCCACGAGCGGGACTCCGCTCTCCTTGTCGAACGTGTGGAGTTCGCCGGTGGCCGCGTCGACGGCGGTGACGCGCAGGGCCCGCTCGGGCCAGTCGGACGACGGAAGGCGATCGGCGATGGCCGCGCGCCGTTGCTCCGCCGTGATGCCGAGGCGGGCGCCTCGCGCGATCCGGGCCAGCTTCCGGCCGTACGCCTCGGGAGTACGCGAGGACAGCACGGCTCCCGTGTAGCGCAGGAGGGTCGCCACGCCGAGCCTGCCGCCGGTCATGCCCTGCGGATCGGTGAGCTGGAGTTCGTAGAGTTCGGGAAGACCGACCAGCCCGGAGGCCAGCTGCGCGCCGACCACCGCGCCCGCCGAGCTGCCGATGATCACGTCGACGCCGCCGAGGTCCACGCCCGCCTTCGCGAGCCCGTACAGAATTCCGGTCTCCCAGGCGCCGCCGGTGACACCGCCGGCACCGAGCACCAGTGCAGTTTCTGTCATACCGTCAGTCTTACGCACGGCATCGGGCCCGCCTCCCGCGGGGTACGGGAGGCGGGCCCCTGGTGCGGGACGTCTCAGAGCAGTCCGGTGACGGTGCCCGCGCCGACGGTGCGGCCGCCCTCGCGGATCGCGAATCCGAGTCCGGTCTCCAGCGGGACGTCACGGCCCAGCTCGACGGTCAGGTCGACCGTGTCACCGGGTCGCGCCACCGCCACCGCGCCGAGGTCGACGTCTCCGACGACGTCCGCGGTGCGGATGTAGAACTGCGGGCGGTAGCCGGTCGTGACCGGGGTGGTCCGACCGCCCTCCCTCGCCGACAGGACGTACACCTGCGCGGTGAAGCGCCGGCTCGGCGTCACGCTGCCGGGGGCCGCCACCACATGGCCGCGGCGGACCCGGTCGCGCTCCACACCGCGCAGCAGCAGGGCCACGTTGTCGCCGGCCTCGGCGGACTCCATCGGCTTCCCGAAGGTCTCCAGACCGGTGACGACCGTCTCGATGTCCGGGCCCAGCACCGACACCCGGTCGCCGACCCGCACGGTGCCGCGCTCGACCGCCCCGGTGACGACGGTGCCCCGGCCGGTGATGGTCAGGACGTTCTCCACCGACAGCAGGAACGGCGCGTCCGTGTAGCGGACCGGCATCGGCACATACGTGTCGACGGCGTCCAGCAGCGCCTCGACGGCCGAGGTCCAGCGCGGGTCGCCCTCCAGGGCCTTGAGGCCCGACACCCGGACGACGGGGGCGGAGTCACCGCCGTAGCCGTGCGCGGAGAGCAGCTCGCGGACCTCCAGCTCGACGAGGTCGGTCAGCACCGTGTCCTCGCCGTCGTCGACGGCGTCGGCCTTGTTGAGGGCGACGACGATGTGGTCGACGCCCACTTGGCGGGCGAGCAGTACGTGCTCGGCGGTCTGCGGCATGATGCCGTCGAGCGCGGAGACGACCAGGATCGCCCCGTCGAGCTGGGCGGCTCCGGTGACCATGTTCTTGATGTAGTCGGCGTGCCCCGGCATGTCGACATGCGCGTAGTGACGGGTGTCGGTCTCGTACTCGACGTGCGCGATGTTGATGGTGATGCCGCGCTGCGTCTCCTCCGGCGCCCGGTCGATCCGGTCGAACGGGACGTACGTCCCGGTTCCCCGGTCGCTGAGGACCTTGGTGATGGCCGCGGTCAGGGTGGTCTTGCCATGGTCGACGTGGCCCATGGTGCCGATGTTGAGGTGGGGCTTGGTGCGCACGTATGCCGTCTTGGGCATGGCTCATTCCTTGGAATTCGAAGCTGAGTGAGAAGACCCCAGGGCCCCGCCGACCCTCCCCTTGCGGGGTCCGCCGGACTGTCGGGGGAGGGTCAGCTTCGGGCGCCGCCGATGGACGCTGCGGCAGCGGCGAACGCTGCTGCGACGACTGCCGCTGCGGTGACGGGGCTCACGGCAGCCTTCGGCGCGTCCGCGACTGCGGACGACGCTGCGAGGAAGGCGTACCGGAACATGGCTCCGATGATGGCCGAGGAACGTGGTGACGTCGAATGGTTTTCCCATGCGGACGGCGCGGGCGGACAAGGGAGTTCGGCCTCCACCCCGGCGCCCCGGCCGCGTCGCCCCCGGGACGTCGGCGTCGGCGCGGGTGGCCGCCCGGTACGTACCGTTCGCGTTACGGCGATCACACACGGGCGTCGGTTAGTCTCCCCGCATGCTCGACCCCGTCCCCGCCGCCCGGCCCGCCACCGGCCTCGCCGTGCGCTGTACGAGGGCTCTGCTCTCGCCCTGGTCCCGGTTCTCACTGCTCGTGGTAGTGCTGCTGGGCGCCGCGGCGACGACGCTGCTCCTCGACCCCCAACGGCTGCTCGCCACCGGCTGGCCCACCCGGCTGAGCGGGGGCGCCACCGCGATCGTGCTGTTCGCCGTCGCGTACGGCGTGTGCACCGTGGCCTTCGTGCCGCGGCCGCTGCTCAACCTCGCCGCCGGTGCGCTGTTCGGTTCGCAGGCGGGCCTGGCCGCCTCGCTGGCGGGCACGGTGCTCGGCGCGGGCATCTCGTTCGCGCTGGGCCGGGTACTGGGGCAGGACGCACTCCGTACGCTGCTGCGCGGGCGCTGGCTCAAGGCGGCGGACGGCCAGTTGAGCCGGCACGGATTCCGCTCGATGCTGGCCCTGCGGCTGTTTCCCGGTGTGCCCTTCGCGGCGGCCAACTACTGCGCGGCGGTCTCACGCATGAGGTATCCGCCTTTCCTGATGGCCACGGGGCTCGGTTCGGTCCCGAACACCGCCGCGTATGTCGTCGCGGGCAGCGAGGCCTCGTCACCGACGTCGCCCGCATTCCTGGCCGCGACCGGGTTCATCGTGCTGACGGGGGTCGGCGCGGCCGTCGTCGCCTGGCGCAAGCGCCACCGCCTCGCCGCCGAGTGATCCGGTACGCGCGGGGGCGTGCAGCCGCGCGGGGGTACGCGTAATGCTGTTCATCTGAGGGCGATACCCTGCCCGCGACCGACCGAAATATCCGGGCGAGGCACGGCCCTGCCCTCATTCGACACCTCATCCGCACGCTGCCGACGGCTCTCACGGCCGTCGGCCGATGCACGATCACCTCCGGGATGGCCAAAGCCCCATGAGCTGGTTCGAATCGTTCGTCCTGGGCCTCGTTCAGGGACTGACCGAGTTCCTGCCGATCTCCTCCAGCGCGCATCTGCGACTCACCGCGGCGTTCGCCGGCTGGCACGACCCGGGTGCGGCCTTCACCGCCATCACCCAGATCGGCACGGAGGCGGCCGTCCTCATCTACTTCCGCAAGGACATCGTCCGGATCGTCTCGGCCTGGTTCCGTTCGCTGGTCAACCGGTCGATGCGGAGCGACCACGACGCACAGATGGGCTGGCTGGTCATCGTCGGCTCGATCCCCATCGGAGTGCTCGGCGTGACGCTCAAGGACCAGATCGAGGGCCCCTTCCGGGATCTCCGGCTCATCGCCACCACGCTGGTCGTGATGGGCATCGTCCTGGGCATCGCGGACCGCCTCGCCGCCCGCGACGAGGCGGGCGGCAGGCACCGGGCCAGCAAGGAGCGCAAGACGCTCAGGGAGCTCGGGGTGAAGGACGGTCTCATCTTCGGTTTCTGCCAGGCGATGGCGCTGATTCCGGGTGTCTCCCGCTCCGGCGCCACCATCAGCGGTGGTCTGCTGATGGGCTACACCCGCGAGGCGGCGGCCCGCTACTCCTTCCTGCTGGCCATCCCGGCGGTGCTGGCCTCGGGGGTCTTCGAGCTGAAGGACGCGGGCGAGGGACATGTGTCCTGGGGGCCGACCATCTTCGCCACACTGATCGCGTTCGGT
Organism: Streptomyces sp. NPDC093149; assembly: GCF_044754145.1. NCBI lineage: Bacteria > Bacillati > Actinomycetota > Actinomycetes > Kitasatosporales > Streptomycetaceae > Streptomyces > Streptomyces sp. NPDC093149. Next base: position 101,696 of record NZ_JBIVON010000010.1, on the reverse strand, counting down.
GTCGGCTACGCCGTCATCGCTTGGTTCATGAAGTTCATCACGACCAAGAGCTTCATGCCGTTCGTCATCTACCGGATCATTCTGGGCATTCTGCTCTTCATCCTGGTCGGCGCCGGGGTTCTGAGCCCGCACGCGGGCGAGTCCGCGGGCTGACCAGGTACCCACTTCCATTCCTATCTAGCGTTTAACCGGAAGGTGACGGGGCGGCCGACGCCGATCTGCAGGTCGCGCGGCGGCTGGTGGTAACCAGCCCGTACGCTAAAAGCGAATCCATACGGCCTAGCCCTCAGCCACGCTGGGGGCTTGACCGTTTCTGCACGGCGGATGCGGGCCTTTCAGATGTTCCCGTTCGTGTCGTGGCCGCAGTGGGCAGCTGCGCTGGGGGCGGGCCCAGGTCCGGCGCGGCCGGGTGATGAAGAGGCACCAGCCGGCGGCTGGTGGTAGCCAGCCCGTGCGCCAGAACCCATCCATACGGCCAAGCCCTCACCCACGCTGGACCGTTCACCCCGATACGGCCATTACGGACAGTGAAGCCCCGTGGTGCCGGTCGAGTTTCTGACGGATGCGCAAGCCGCCGCTTGCTTGGCGTTCGACGGGGCGCCGTCCCGTACGGAGTTGGAGCGGTTCTTCTTCCTGATGGATACCGCGGTGGACCAGCTGCGGGCGGACGGGTTCGACGTCCGCGACGAGGACGTCGCCCAACTGTCGCCGTTCGTGCGGCAGCGCATCAACATGCTCGCTACTCCTTCCAGCTCCCCGACCTGCCTGGCGGCCTGAGGCCCCTGCGCGGCAAGCACGCCACCGACGAATGACCCGGGCCCACAGAGCGGGCCGGGCGTCGTCACCCCTGCGACATCAGTTCCGCTACAGAATCACATTCAGTAACTAATCCAATACTCCCTGCGTTCAGTCGTGAAATGCACGACGCCTGGAACCGAGGAGAGAACCCCATGCGACGCGTGTTCACCAAGGCGGCCGGCCTGGCCGCCGTCGGCCTGCTGGCCTTCGCCACGGCACAGGCCGCTCAGGCCGACACCCTCAGCAACCAGCCCGGCCACGCCGCCGCGAGCGCCGCGTACTTCGTGATGACCGACATCACGCGGGAGGAGTTCGTCGTCAAGCTGACCAAGCCCGGGAACATCGAGCACGCCCGGGAACTCGTCAGCGGGGAGACCACCGACCGTCCCCACCTGCTTACGCGGATTCTCAAGCGGCAGGCCCCCTACAACCCACGCTGGAGCTACCACAACAACCCCGACAGCACGGAATTCTTCGACCAGGCCTTCGAAGTCTGTGACGCGACCATCCCGTACGTCGAAGACAACCTCGACGAAGCCGGCGGCGCCTTCCTGCCCGGCCTGGTCTGGTGCGACTGGACCTCGCGTCTCATCAGGGAAATCCCCGCCCCGTAGGTGACCAACCAGGCCGGCCGGCGCCGTATCTTCACGACGCCCCGACCCACGCAGGGCTGCTCGGGCCGACCGTTCGCGGTCGGCCCGAGCGCGGGAAGCCCGAGCACCACAAGCAGGGCCAAGCCCTGCCTGGAGCCTGCCGAGCGCTGAGTCCGTGTCCGTGGTCCGGCGCGTGACCCGTTAGCGGCTGGTGGTAGCCAGCCCGTGCGCCAAAGCACATCTATACGGCCAAGCCCTCACTCACGCTGGACCGTTCGCCCCGATACGGCCGCTGGGTGGGGCACCCCGCCTCTGGTCTCAGCCGAGCGGGGTGCTGCCCCGCGGTGCGGATCTCTGCAGGTCAGCCGACGTCGGGCTGTACCGTGGGCTCAGGCGATGGGAAGTCGCTGGCCTTGATCTTGACCATCTCGGTGTTGGGGTGGCCGGGGTACCGATGCCAGACGATGCCCTCGTATGGTCGGGCGTGCAGCCACTCACGGAGGCCGTCGTAGTCGCGGGGGGCAGTGGCGAAATCCTGCTGGATGGTCGGGATTGACCAGCCGTGGGGCATCAGGACGTGGTCGGCGTAGCCGTCCGGGTTCCTGTTGATCTTCGGGCCTAGGAGTTCGTAGGTTCCGGCCTTCCCGATGGCCGTGTTCTTGACGGCTTCGGCGTGGATCTTCGCGAAGGCGGACTGTGCGACAGGTTCCCAGCCGACTGTTTTTCCCGTTTGCTCGTCGGTGCTGATCGTCACGTAGTTGGGTGGCGGGGTCTTGCCGGGTTTGACCTCTCGGCGTGCCCACCACTGCCCGGCCGGGTCGAGCATGACGCATGTCCCGTCGTACTTCCGTGTGGCTTCGCCCTCGCCGTTGATCACCCATTCGCACCCCTGGGAGACCTCCGGCAGTACGACTGCGGGACGGGCGCTGAAGTCTCGGACGAATAGTGTCGGGATCTTCTCCATGTGCCGACCGTACTGGTCTTGGTCCGGCGGGGGTCGAGGTATTTCGGCGTCCGGGGTCTCCGCGCAGGTGCTGTTCTATTCGATCGCGTTCGCCAGCCGGTCACGGTTTCGGCCGGTGAGTTGGTTCTGGAGGTCGACAGCGCGCGACCGGACCAGGCCGGTGCGGTAGCTGTCCGGTAGCCACGCGAGGACGTCGGCTGCCGCGCGCGGGTGAGAGTACAGGCAACAGCCCCTTACCTTGTCGTTTTAATGTCCGGCGTCGAACACGGCTCGAAATTGATCAGTGTTTTCGCAGTTCGGCGGACGCTTAGGCGGCCTTCATCCGATTCTGTGCTCCGTCACGGAGTGGATCAGCACGAAGGCCGGCCAACGTTGAGACGGAGTAGCACTGATTCGGACTGGCGACTAATTCGAGCTCTACTCACCTGCCCTCCCCTCGGGCAGAGTAGGGTCACTGACCGAATCGCCACAAAGAGTGGAAACGGCCACTCAGATTGAGGGGAACGATGCTTCTGTTATCCAGAAGATCGAAAATTGCGCTGCCCGCAGCCACGGCCGCTTTGGTACTCGCGGCCCCATCATCTGTAGCCACTGCAGGGCCGACGGCCACGTCAGGCACGGCAGCCGCTCTGTCCTGCATGACCTGGTCTCCGAACCCCGACTGGTACAACAACCCATCCGAGGGCAGCGTCATAAAAGCGACTGCCCCCTTGCGGCCAGGCCCCTATGCAGACTGCGGTACCAGGGAAACCCTCCGGAATGGCTACGGGCTGGTCGTCTACTGCTACTACTCAAACACACTCAACAACAAGTGGTTCTACGTCACCTCCTACCCGAACTGGACCCGTGGGTGGATCTACGAGGGCAACGTGTCGGTCTACGACCCAGTAGTCGCCTGCTAATGCTCCAGCCGTAGATCGTGATCTCGGTGGTGAGGGACGCCGAGGCGGCAGGTGGCCAGCGTCGATCATCTTGCCCGAGATCGCCCACGCCGTCGCGGGCGTCGGCTCCTTCTCCGTCTACCCGAGTTCACCGAGACGGAGGGCATCCCTTATCTCGCTGGGCTTCGCGGTCGTGGCCGGGGTCCGCTCCTGCGCTTGTTCAGCGAGTCGGAGGGCGTCGTCAATCTCGCTGAGCTTCACGGAGGACAGGACGGCCGCCCGCTCTATCAGGTCGTCCCGGGACACAGTGGTCAGCCACGTGCACGGGGTGAAGCCTGGACGCGGGAACGCGAGCCGCAGCACGCCTTCGAACGGCAGTCCTTCACCGGCGCCGACCGTCACTTCGATGCCCAGACCGCTGATGTCGACGCCCGCCGGAGCGACGACGTGAAGAAGGGCACCGACACCGTCGGTGTCCAGCGCCAGTACACCGGCACCGCGGGCAGGATCGAGAACGCGCAGGTCGCCGTCTATCTCGTCTACGCCGGCCGCCGCGGACACGCCGCGGTAGACCGGGAACTGTACGTTCCGCGTTCCTGGACCTCGGACCCCGACCGCTGCCGGGCCGCCGGACTCGGTGACACGACCGAATTCGCGACCAAACCGCAGCTTGCCGCCCGCATGGTCACCCGATTCCTGGACGCCGGCCACCGGGCCGCCTGGCTCGCGGGAGACGAGGTCTACGGCGGCAATTCGACTTCATCGCCCGTGATCAGACGTGCTGGTACGGGCTCACTGCCCGCCCCCTGGTCACGCATTCTCTCTGTCCCAGGCCGGGCGCGCTGGCGACCGCGTAGCCCCCACGAGCCCCGTCCAGTCACCTGTGTGACGGCTGGCAAGCCCGGCGGTCTCCCCCGCACCAACCCAGAAGAGCAAGGGAGTACCACGCACGTGAACGAGGTACTGACGGCGGTGGTGCCGTCTACGCCATGCCAAGGTGCTGCCCGCCACCAAGTCGGAGCCGTGGCGGGCAGCATTCGGTGTTGGCTACGACCGAGCCGCGCCCGTGATCCTCGGGGCGGCTGGGTAGTCAGCAGGTAGCTGCGCTGGAAATGCGCACCGCATCGAGCTGGCCGCCCGTGACACCGAAGGACTGCTGCGGAGGGATACACGTTGTCCCGCCACCAACCCAGCGAATGTATGCGACATCATCGTGGCGGGTGTTCACCACGGTGAGCGGTGCCGTCGGCTTGGAAGGCAGCGCCTGCCAGGTCGATGTCACATCCTGGAACTGGCCGATGATGCTGCCGTTCTTGATGAAGCAGACGTAGGGGTACGCACACGTCGCCGTGGTCCCCTGTTCGGTAGCGCTGGCCAGCGTGGCCGTGCTCATGAGTGCCGCCCCGGTCATGGCGAGCGTGGCTATCCCTGCTCTGAGCTTCTTGGTCGACCGCATGATTCCTCCCCTGTCGGATTGCAACCACACACGTATATGTCATATACGCGACAAGCCGTCAGTGGGAATCAAGTCATCTCCGGCAAAGCGGTCCGGCGGTGGCCAGAAAAGTGATGACCGGCTGGCCCGGCGTCGCCCCGGTCCCCTGTCACACGGGGCGGGGCGGCGCCGGGCTGGTGGACTTCTCGCGGAACCGGATGACGGGGGTGTCGCTCCTGCCGGACCGTTCGCCGAGCCACGTGACCTCCCAAGCGACGTGCGCGCACCTGGGGGTGAGGGCGGCGAGCACGGCGCGCTGCCCCTGCAAACACATCTCGGCCAGGCGCATGCTCCTGTCGCAGGTGTCGCACTGCTCGGCGTGCTCCTGCGCGGCCTGGGTGCTGGCGGCCACCGCGTCCAGGAGCGACATCGGCTGGTGGACCGGTTCCGGTTCCTCGGCGTGGATCCATGCGGCGAGCACGTCGGCGTACACGCGGTGCGCTTCCTTCGCGCGCTGCGCGGCACGCTTGGACTGCTCGTCGAGGGCCTGGGCATGGCGCCGCAGCCCGCCCAGGTGCGGGGCGAACTCGGCGGCCTTCCGGGCCAGCGGCTCAGCACCTCAGCCAACCGAACCGGGGTCCGCTTGATGGCGTGGCCAGGGTCGAGGCAGAGCTTCAGGAAGCCTCGGAGCGCTTCGGGGGTGTCGTACTGCTGCAAGGGGGTCTCCAGTGCGATTCGGTGAGTCGGGGATTAGAAAGCGGGTCAGGTGCCGAACTGGTTGAGGCGGGCGGCTTCGGTGTGCTCGGCGTAGAGGCAGTAAGCGCAGCGAGCAGCCGGATCGCGGTCACGGAACTCGCGACCACAACCGCACACGCGCAGCGGGGCAAACGGGTCGGGCATCATCAGCGGCGCCTGTACGGCCCTGCTGCGCCCTTCACGGGGCCTGCGACGGCCCGTGTTCCCCCGATGGGCGGAGCAGCGCTTCACCCCGGGGCGAAGCAGCGGCTGCCCGCACTCCTCGCACCGGCCGAACGGTTGGCCGTCCTGGTTCTCGTTTTGGCTCGGGGATTGATCGTTCCGTGCCGACGAGTCCCCAACTACCTGAGGTTGAGTGCCTACATCAGCCCCGTCATGGGAAACCCCATGGGAACTACCTGGGTTGTTCGGGCCTCTGTGGCCCGAACCGTTTCCTCGTCCGTAGCCCCAAGTTCTGGCCTCTGTGGCCCGAACTGGCATCATCGGAGTTCGTGCCACTGTGGCCCGAACTTTCCGCCGGTTCCTCGTTCTGGCTGCGTCGGGGAGCGGTGTCCTTCAGGTAGTCCTCGGCTGCCTTCCCGTCCGGCCACGGCACATCGCCGGTGATGGCGTACCTGGTGGGCTTTCCCCGACGCCGCTCACCGTCGACCAGCACCACGCCCGCGCGTATGCCCGCGTCCAGGTACCGGCGCGCGTCATGCTCGCGGCACCCCGCCGCCTTGGCCAGATCCTGAATCCTGATGGGCTTGCCGTCCCTCAAGCGAAGCTCACCCGAAGGCGCGGCCATGGCGCGCAGGGCGTAGAGCATGGTCAGGAAGCCGCCCTTGAGGCCACGGAGCATCTGCCACGTCCACTTCCAGGCGAGCGCGTTGCCGAAGGAGTTCGGCACGGCGCCGTCCTTGCGACTGTCCTGCTCGTCATTGCTCACTGGGGTGTCTCTCTGCTCGTGCTGGTCAGGTGGTGTCGGGCGGGAGCGGCGGCGATGGCGGGATGGGCTGGGGAATCACAGCGAGGCGAGGAGGAGCAGGGCGGGGGCCGAACAAGAGGTGACCGCGGCGGCATCACAGGTCACCTCGGAGCCACGACAGAAGGTCGTCGTCCGGGCCATGGGTGAGCGCCTGGTCGAAGTCGACAGCGCCGCCGCGTTCCTCGGTGGCCGTCGCGGCCCCGTGGCAGGAGCCGCACAGGTTCCGTACGAGCCTGTCCCCCGACTTGTGCCGGAACAAGTGCCGACGGGTGCGGCACAGTTGGCAGTCGCCGAGCGGCGGCTGGGCGGCCGGTGTCATCGGCCACCCCTGAGGGCCCGCAGGGCGGATGCCATGTCGGCACGCCCCCACCGGTTGGCCAGGGTCTGCCGCTGCCCCGGGGTGAGGCGGACGGCGCGGCTGTAGACCGACAGCACCCGGGCGAACTCGCACGTCCACGTCGGGAAGGGGTCCTCGGCGGACTCCTGGATCTCCCCGGCCGGTTCGACGACGTACAGGTCCCCGAGCCACACCTTCGACGCGTAGAAGCAGGCGTATTCGCGGTCGGTGGTGATGTAGACGCGGTCCGGGCGGCCGGTCGGCGGGTCGATGACCCGGCCGTGCTCGTCGGCGTACGTCTGGCCGTTCGCCCGTGCCGTGCAGATCGGGCAGTTGTCGACGACGGCCGGCGGGTGGGGCTCGACCAGGTCGCCGGGCGCGAGGCCAGGAACTCCACCGTGCCAGTAGCGGGTCACAGGCCGGCTGCCTTCCGGGGCCGTCCCTGCTGGTCGCGGAGTTCGCCGACGCGCAACCGTATGAACCCGTACGCGTAGCCCGTCAGCGCCATGATGGCCCGCAGGCTCAGGCCGCGCCGGTGCAGGCCAGCCAGGTAGTCGGCGACCGGATCGCCTTCCAGGTCCAACGGGCGGCCTCCGCTGGGGCGGAGCTTCACCCCGGTCTGGAGAAGTTGGCGGCGCACGCGCGAGTACGGCTGGCCGATGTGCTCGGCCACAGCGCGGATGCTCTGACGCTCCTCATAGAGGGCGGCGATGTCCACGGACGAGAACCTTTCTGCAGGGGGGTTCGGGGGCTTTCAGATCCACAGGACGAGAGCGACGGACAGGCCAAGAACGGGCGCCCAGGGGCCGATGACTGGGACGAACGTGATACCGGCCCAGACGATGACGCCGCTGGACAGGCCGACCATGAACGGAACTTCACGGGACCGCCTTTCGAATGCGTGGAGGTGCCGCGGGGCCGGGGTGCCGTGCGCGGCCCGGAGGTTTCTCAGGGGGCTGGTCAGTCGTCCGCGCGGCGTAGGGGGAGTTGGGCCCGATCGGCGTACACCTGTACGGCGTGCGCCTGCTGTTGGGCCCGGCGCGTCTCCGCGCAGACCTTGTGGGACGGGCGTCCTTCCTCGTCGCGGAGGTTCGTCGGCCCCTTGCAGTACCGGCACGGCCGCCATCTGGGCCCCCAACGCCGTTTCGAGTCGGACCAGTCGAGGACTCCGCTCGGCGGCAGATCAGGCAGCGTCCAGCGCTTCGACCTCCGCTTCACCGGCCGTGCCTGCTTCGGCAACTTCGGCTGCTGCGGGAGCATCTGCGTTCTCCTTCCGAAGGCGGGCGGCACGCTTCCGGGCGCGCCGCTGCTCCCGCCGTCTGAGGGTCTTCCGCTCGTTCTTGTCCAGGCCGCCGAACACCCCGTGGCGCTCCGGCAGGCCCAGCGCCCAGTCAAGGCACGGTTCGATCACCGGGCAGCGCCAACAGACCTCCTAGGCTGCTCCGACCTGGCAGGAGGTGTGTGGCCGCTCGGCCATGTCGAGCTGGATAAACTCCACTTCGATGGGTGGAGCGTTCAGCTCGGGCTTCTCGACCAAGTACCGGATGCTGGACAAGGACCCGTACTGGGTGGACTTCCCCGAGTTCGCGCACTGCGACGCATCCAAAGCGACCGTGACCTGCACGATTCCGAAGCCGTAAGTTGCTGATCTCCGGGTGGGGCACAGCTCCAGGTTTTCGCTGGGCCCCGCCCGGCCCCATGTTGCGTACGGAAGGAGAGCAAAAATGTCCGATGGTCTTGCTTGGATCGCGGATGCCTGGCGGAGCGCGACGCTGAACGCCGGTGACCTGTACATCACCTGCGCCCGCGGCCTGACCCCTGAGCAGCTGGCCGAACGCATGGCTGACCACGAACCTGTCGAGATCGGGCCTGCCCTCACCATGCACGAAGCGTCCCGCATGGTCGACCTCACGCAGATCTACTGCGTCGGCCGCGTCGGGCGAAGCGATGACTGGTCGTTCATCGTGGAATGCGGAGGCAGCGATGGCTGGGCCCTGGACCCGGCAGTCTCCCGCGGCGCCGAAGTCCTGATCCTCGACCCCTGGCCGGACGATCCGCCCTCCTTCTTCACGTATCTCGCCGACGGGGCGGTACAACTGCACTTCGAATTGGGGTTCGGCTACGACCCCGCCGGCGCCCAGCCCGACCTACTGCGCCCGGCGCTGGAAGCCGCCGGACTCATCCCACCGGAAGACTCCCTCGACGACCTACTCGGCGACGATGAGGAACTGTCGCCCCGCGAACAGCAACGCCGGGTACTGACAGTCGCCGGTGAACATTTCGGGCTGGCCCTCCCCAGGCAGCTCATCGAGAGCGGACAGCTTCCCACCGTAGTCACCCGCATCTCACCTCCCTCGTCCTGGTAACCGCCCAGGAAGACCTCCTCCACCAACGCAGCTCAAACACCCCACTGAGGAGCCGATCTGCGTCGATACGGTCGATCGGGAACAGAATGCCGTCAAGCAACGCGTACGCCTTCATCGCACGTGCCGCCAGCCTCCCAGCGCTGCGGCCGGTTTGCCACAACGCCCTGAGACGCGGGACTCCGGGAGTTCCGTGATCTCGGAAGCCGTGCCTGTCGCGTTCCGGGATCCTCGAGCCGGCAGATCGTCAATCGCCGGATGCGATGCGGTGACGGAGGCATCCGGGGCCTGCGGGCACTTTCGCCGGGACATCGGTCTCGGCTGCCCCGGGCCGGTGGTCCCGCCTCTCTGGACCCGGGCCGGTGGTCCCGCCTCCCTGGGGCGGGAGGCGGGACGTACACCTGGCACCTGCCACCGGCCGATCGAAGCCCGAGGCAGAGATGGTCCTAGGACGGGGGCATGAGCACCTCGTCGACGAGGTAGACGGTCGCGTTGGCCGTCTTGATGTCCCCGCAGACGATCTTGGCGGTGTCGTTGACCTTGAACGACGTGCCCGACCCGGAGGTCTTGAGCTTGGAGCCCTCCAGCGTCTTGAAGCTGCCGTTGGGAAGCTCGCTGGGGGTGATGGTCTTGTCCACGACGTGGTAGGTCAGGATCTTCTTGAGTTTCGGCTTGTCCTTGAGCAGGCTCGCAAGCTGCTTCTTGGAAACCTTGTCGAAGGCCGCGTTCGTGGGAGCGAAGACCGTGATGTGCTTCGCATCGTTGAGCTTGGTGGTGAGCCCGGCGTCCTTCAACGCGAGTGCCAGCTTGGTCAGTTTCGGGTTGTTGGCCGCCGCCGTGGCCACGCGTTCCTTGGACATGCCGGTGGCACTGCCCTTGCCGCTGTGCGGCAGCTTGGAGCATCCCGGGCCGAACGGGCTCGGTGTGCTGGATGCTGCGTTGCTGGCGAACGCCTGCGGGGCGAACGCGCCGAGCGAGAGCGGGAGGGCCACCACAGCGGTGATCGCTGCGGCGCTCGTGCGGATGCGATGTGACCTCATACCGATTCCTCTTCCCTCTAGGCGAAGGTCCGTGAGGTGTCGATGGCGCCCCTCGAAGGACGGGGACTGTGGCCGTCCCGGCCGGGGTGTCGTCCGCACCGCTCCGGCATGCCTCGTGGATTGCCGAAACAAGCCTAGACACCATTCGGTGTGGAGCGCACCCCGAGAACGATCGACCGGTCGCACCACGCGCCCGCCACCCCCTGAGCCGGTTCGTTCACGGCGGGCACGAGCTGTCGAGCGGACGTACTCCGGAGGAATGAGTGCCCCGCCGGTCGATCACGGTCCGTCTCGCTCCGGAGTGCGGAGGCGCGCCGTCGACGCGGAGGGTCGCCGTCAACGGGGAGGCCGCCGGACCGCACCCGACGATCCCGCAACCTGCCCGACTGGTCGGACTCGTGAGGCGCGCCGGACTCCACGACACGGACCGCCTCGCTCACTGCCCGGCTCAGGATCGTCGTGATGTCGGATTCTCGCCAGAAGATGGGTGGCAGTCGATGTTCGACTGCGCCCATGACCATGACGCAGCCGGACCGTGCCCACCTTTTCCGTTCCCTTCACACCCCGTCCGCACCCCTCGCGCTCGCCAACGCCTGGGATGTCGCGAGCGCGCGTGTCATCGAGGCCGCGGGCGCCCCCGCGATCGCCACGACCAGTGCCGGTGTCGCCTGGTCGCTGGGTTCTCCGGACGGCGACCTCCTCGACCGCGACCGAGCGCTGAAGGTGATCGGCCGGATTGTCGCCGCCGTCGCGGTTCCGGTCACCGCCGACATCGAGGGCGGGTACGGGAAGGACGCAGCCGACGTTGTCGAGACCGTCTCCGGAGTGCTCGCGGCGGGCGTCGTCGGCGTCAACATCGAGGACGGCACCCGTCCTCCGGTCGAGCTCGCGACACGGCTGGCCGCGGCGCGGGAGACCGCCGACCGGGCAGGCGCGGACCTGTTCCTCAACGCCCGTATCGACACCTTCCTGTTCGGGCTCGGCGACCCGGACACCCGACTGGAGGTAACCCTGACCCGGGCCCACATGTACGTCGATGCGGGCGCCGACGGCATCTTCGTCCCCGGTGTCACCGACGCCGCCACCATCTCGGCGTTGGCCAGGGACATCTCCGTGCCTCTGAACGTCATGGCGGGCGCCGGCGCCCCGACCGTTGGCGACCTCGGCGCGCTCGGTGTGGCCCGCGTCAGTCTGGGGTCGGGCGTGGCGCAGGTCGCCTACGCTGCCGCCCGTCGCGCCGCGCAAGAGCTCTTCGCCACCGGCGACTACGCCTCCCTCGCCGACAGCATGGCCTTCCCGGAACTCGACGCGCTCTTCTCCGAGCCCCGCTGACCGGCCCCCGGCCGGTCCGTCACCCCTGGAGGAGCGGCCGTGAACCCGGACAACACCTGGTTCGACCGCGTGCCGGTCCCTCGCCCCTGGAGGAGCGGCCAACTTCCCACCGCGGAAAGACCCGTCGACGCGCCCGGCCACAACCGCCGTGCCGGTGCGGACTCTGACCGGTCTCCGGCCGCCGGGTCCGGCCGGCGCGTCGACGCCCATCGGGACGGATCGCCCGTTCGGGGGCTCAACGCTTCGCACGGCGGTGGGCCAGGACCCCGCCCATGATCAGCCCGACCAGCAGGGTGACCGTCAGGACCGCCCAGAGCGGCAGGGTGAGCGTGGTGACCCACAACCGGATGCCGACGGATTCGGTGTTCACGGCGATGAACCAGATCGCGAGCCCCGCCAGCACCACGAGCCCGATGGTGCGTATCCGTACGTCGCGGCCCTTGACGGAGAGGGTCGGCGGGGCGTGCGGCCGAGAGGTTTTCTGTGCCATGGTCCCAGTATCGAGCGGTCCGGATGATTAGTCCTGACAAGTCGAATCCATCCGGCATCGTCGGTGGACGGACAGTACTGTCACGGACAGTAGGTGCGGTTTTCGGCAGGCGGCCCTGGCGACGAAGGATTCGGGGCCCATCGCCCCCTCGCCGGCCGGGTGATGTCACCGGAAGGAGCGGTTGCCATGGAGCGGACCACCTGTTGTGTGGTGGGCGGTGGCCCCGCCGGTATGGTCCTCGCGCTGTTGCTGGCACGGGCGGGAGTGGCCGTCACGGTCCTGGAGAAGCACGGCGACTTCCTGCGTGACTTCCGCGGCGACACCGTGCACCCCTCCACCCTGGCGCTGCTGGAGGACCTGGGACTGGCCGAGCGGTTCGGCCGGCTGCCGCAGCGGCGTGTGCAGACGGTACAGCTGCCGCTCGGCCCGGACCGTTCGCTGGTCACCGTCGGAAACATCGGCGCGCTGCGGGGCACATACAACTACATTGCGATGGTGCCCCAGTGGGACCTGCTCGACCTCCTCGTGGACGAGGCCGGGCGGGAGCCGTCGTTCTCCCTGCGGATGAACACCGAGGCGACCGCCTTCCTGGTGGAGCGTGGCGAGGTTCCTCCCGGCCGGGCGGAGCCGAGAGCTCGGGGGCGGGTCACGGGGGTCCGGTACCGCACCGCCGACGGCCGTACGGGCGAGCTGCGCGCCACCCTCACCGTGGCCTGCGACGGGCGGGACTCGCTGGCCAGGTCGTTGCCCGAGCTGGGGCTGCGGGAGTTCACCTGCCCGATGGACGCATGGTGGTTCCGGCTGCCGCGGCGGGAGAACGATCCGCACGGGCTCGTGGGAGGGGTGGGCGACCGGTTCGTCAGCGCCATGATCGACCGTGGGGACTACTGGCAGTGCGCCGCGCTGATCCCCAAGGGAACCGACGGGCGGCGCCGCGCCGCCGGTCTCGGCCGGTTCATGGACGAGTTCACGGCCGCCGTCCCGTGGCTCGCGGACCGGGTGCACACACTGGGGTCGTGGGACGACGTGAAGCTGCTCGACGTACGGCTCGACCGCCTCCGGCGCTGGCACCGCCCGGGGCTGCTGTGCATCGGCGACGCGGCACACGCGATGTCACCGGTCTTCGGCATCGGTATCAACCTGGCCGTCGAGGACGCCGTGGCCGCCGCCCGCCATCTCGTCGAACCGTTGCGCGGGGGTTCGGTCGGCCTGCGGACCGTACGCCGCATCCAGCGCCGCCGTCTGCCGACCACCGTCGCGACGCAGGCCTTGCAGGGTTTCGCCCACCGGAACGTCATCGCGCCGGTCCTCTCGGGCCGTCCGGCGTTCGGCGACGCGAAGCGCGCCCGGCGGCTGAGCGAGCTCGTCACGCGCTCGCGGTGGCTGAACCGCGTGCCGGCGTACTTCCTCGCCTACGGCGCGCTGCGTGAAAGGCCACCGGCCGCGTCGGTGCGCTGAGCCGAGGCCCCGTCCGGCTGCCGCCCGGGGCCCGTCCGTGTGCCGCCCGAGGTACGGACGGCACACGGACGGGCGCGTGGGCACGGACCCGCCGGATGCGCGTACGGGTCCGCCCGGAGAGGCGGTGCCGGTGCCGGGCATCACGCCGGCCCGGCGGGGACGACGCTGCGGGTGACCGCGGACCCGTCGGCTACGCGCTGCCGTCGGCGGTGCGGCTTGCCAGATACTCGGTGAGGCCCGCCCCGGTGAGCGGGTAGTAATCGGACAGCCGCCCGCCCTCGTCGAGGCGCCGACGCGCGAACGCCTCGCGGTCCTGGTGCAGCAGCGAGTCCTCGGCCAAGGGGACGGCCTTCTCCTGCGGCACGACGACGGCCCCGTCCTCATCGGCGACGATGAGGTCCCCCGGCGTCACCAACGCGCCTCCGACACCCACCGGCACGTTGAAGGCCGACGGGAAGAGCTCCGTCTGCGAGGCGTAGTGCGGGGTCACTCCGGTGCACCAGACGGGCACACCGAGCGCGCGGATCCGTGCCGCGTCCCGCACCCGCCCGTCCACCACGATGCCGGCGCCGCCGCGCAGTTTGAAATAGCGCACCAGCATGTCGCCGAGACAGCCCGTGAAGTGGCTCGCGAACGCCGATACCACCAGTACGTCACCGGGCCGCACGGACTCCAGGACGCCCCACAACGCCGTCTTGCGCTCGGCGTCCTCCTGGTCGGCGCCGGAGAAGACGTCCTCGCGCTGCGGAAGGAACTGCAGGGTCACGGCGCCGCCGGTGATCTTGACGTCCGGCTCGCGGTGCAACGGCACGGGGCCGTCGATGAAGGTCCGTGTGATGCCCATCTGATGCAGCTTCGCGCAGGCCGTCGCCGCGCTCACGTCCGCGAGGGCCTCCACCATGCGCGTGGTCGGGCGCTTGAAGGAAGCGGTGTGGACCGGCGCCAGCATCGATTCGTAGGTCTGCGCCTCCCCCGTCGACGGCGTTCCTTGATCCCCATTCGGGTTCATTCACATGCCTCTCCGCGCGCTCCGTCGCACGCACCACCAGTGACATCATCGCCTATCGATGGTAGATAACAGCCGATCGATAAGGACTGTCAACCGCGACAGGAGAGTTCAGTGCCCACAGCATCCATCGGGTGGTTCGAGGCCGCGCGCTTCGGATTGTTCGTCCACTTCGGCCTCTACAGCCTCGCGGCCAGGCACGAGTGGGTGCGCAGCCGGGAGGCCATGTCGCAGGAGGATTACGACCGTTACCTGGAACGGTTCGACCCGGACCTGTTCGACGCGCGGAAGCTGGCGCGGGCGGCCCGGGAGGCCGGCATGCGCTATGCCGTGCTGACCGCCAAGCACCACGACGGCTTCTGCCTCTTCGACTCGTCGCTGACCGACTACACCTCGATGCGCGCGACGGGCCGGGACCTGGTGGCCGAGTTCGCCGAGGCGATGCGTGCCGAGGGCCTGCACGTCGGCCTCTACTACTCCCTGCTCGACTGGCACCACCCGGACTTCACCGTCGACCGCTATCACCCGCTGCGCGGGACGCAGGCCGAGCAGGAGCCGCGGGACATGGAGCGCTACCGCGCGTACCTGCGCGGCCAGGTGCGCGAACTGCTCACCGGCTACGGGCCGATCGACCTGCTCTTCTTCGACTTCACGTATCCCGACAAGGGACCGGCCGAGTGGGGAGCGCAGGAGCTGATGGCCACGGTCCGCGAGCTGCAGCCGGACATTCTCGTCAACGACCGGCTCGGGATCCCGGGTGACTACGTGACACCCGAGCAGTACCAGCCCGACCGGCCGTTGGAGCGGGACGGTGCCCCGGTGATGTGGGAGGCCTGCCACACACTCAACGGCTCGTGGGGCTACGACCGGGACAACCACGAGTACAAGGACCCCGCGATGCTGGTCAGGATGCTGGTGCAGTCCGTCGCGTGCGGGGGCAACATGCTGCTCAACGTCGGGCCCACCGGCCGCGGTGCGCTGGATCCGCGGGCCCGGGACACACTGGCGGCCATCGCCGACTGGACGGCCCTGCACGAGCGGGCCGTGCGCGATGCCGGACCGAGCACCTTCGAGGCACCCGCGAACGCCCTTTACACCCAGGCCGGGCGTCGGCTGTATCTGCATCTGCTCGCGTGGCCGCTGAAGCAGATCCATCTGCCCGGTCTCGCCGGTCGGGTGCGCTACGCCCAACTGTTGCACGACGGTTCGGAGATCCGGTTCCAGCAGTTGGACGGCACGCAACACGAGCACAACAATCTGGCCCCGCCCAGCCAGGCGGCGGGCACGCTCACGCTGACCCTGCCGATCGCCCGGCCCGATGTGCTGCTGCCGGTGGTCGAGCTCGAACTCCTCGGGGATGAGTGATCCCATGACCGGGCCCTTGCACGGGCGGCCGGCTCCACTGCCGGACGCGCACGGCAGCACAGGACTGGAGATGCCGCCGGCCGATACCGCTCGGCGGATCGGCGTTCCCGATGTCACCTGTCGTTCCACCTGGGACGCGGTGCCCTCGGGGGTGCGTGAGGGAGTACGGTCCGCCGCCGCGGAGGAACCGGCCTGCCCCGCCCCGCGTCCGCTCGCCACGGCCTGGGCACGGGACTTCCGCGACGGCAGCCGGAGCGCGCACGAGGGCCTGGGCACCGCGGGAACGGGTGAGCCTGCTGGTGCCGGCGGCCGTGCACACCGGCGAGGTGGCGGCCTCGTCCGCGGCGCCCGGGGACTGTCCCCATCCGGACGCCGCGCGGCGGGGCGAGGGGCTGCGGATGCTCCGGGATCCGCACGTGGCCGTCGCCTCGGTCGAACACCGGGCCCTGGACGATCCACAGCCGGGACGGAGTCGGGGGGACCGGCTCGGCCGGCTGACGCCGACGGCCGGACAGCCCGCCGCCGAGGGCCGGGTCGCCGCGCGGTGGCAACGAAACAGTGAAGAGAGGGTTGCCGCAGCACTCTTGAAACATTCGGGGTGACCCACATAGCATCAGTAATCGATAGACGATAGCGATGGGGGTGATGACCTGTGCGACTCCTTCGTGGATGGCGGGCTGTCGCCGCGTCACCGCACGCGCCACCGCGAGGGCGGCGGCCCGCACCGATGCACCCCCCTGCCGCGTGTCGCTCTCGAGGAACCACGGCGCGACCGGCGCTTCGCCGCCGATCGCACTCCCGTCCGTCCGGCGCCGCGCGCCCCATGGTCCGCGGCGGCCGACATCTGCACCGAAAACGGGCAGGGCCGAATTCCTGACCCGGAAAAAGCCGCCGAAAACCCATAGGAATTTCTCGCTGCGTCGCCCGATCGGGCGATTGCAGACAATCGGCGGAAGCAGACGGCCCCGTCCCGGAACGAGGCGGGGCACACATGCCTGGCATCACCAGAAATCCAGGCACGGAAATCATCTTCGACATCGGTGATGTCGGAAATGAGTGGACGTCACATCGGGAATCAATATTTCCGGCGAACCAGCACTTGACCTGCGGTTTCGTCAAACGGTGCGATATGCCGAATTCCACGCACCCCTGGCGGGGTCTCCGATTTCTTTTACTTGTTGACCTCGCCGAAACGCCTGTGCTTCGATCTCGACAATCGATTATTCATGACTGAGCAATGGAGCGTGTCCCGAATGAGAAAAATGTGGCGCCGCGCCTGTGCACTCGCAGTGGCTCCGCTGGTGATGGCGTCGGCCGCCGCCTGCGGTGGCAACGACTCCGAAGATGCCGCGGGAAGGACGACCCTCCGCGTCATCGTCAACATCACGCCCAACCTCACCGAGAAGTACTGGTCCGGACTCTTCGCCCGGTACGAAAAGAGCCACCCCGATGTGAAGGTGAAGCTGGAGCTGACGGGCACGATCTCGGCGAACGCGAAGCTGACCCAGGACCTGGCCGCGGGCGACCCGCCCGACATCGCACAGCAGATCACGCCGACCGCGGAGAACGCCTCCCTGTTCGCCGATCTGTCGGACCAGCCGTGGGCCAAGGACACCCCGCTGGTCGACCAGTACGCCCTCGACGGCAAGCGGTACCTGGTCGGCGTGGGCGAGCAGATCCAGTCGCTCGTCTTCTACAACAAGGCCGCCTTCACCAAGGCCGGGGTCGACGCGACGAAGATCCGGACCATGGACCAGTTCACCACCGCGATGGGCAAGCTGAAGTCCGCGGGCTACAAGCCGCTGCAGACGGCCGGCCAGTGGGTGACGGGCTCGCAGTTCTCGATGATGGCCGACGCCGGTGTCCTCACCGAGAACCCGAAGTGGACGGTCGAGCGCAATGAGGGCAAGGTCTCCTTCGCCGACAGCGGCTACGTGCCCTACCTGGAGCACTACAAGAGCTGGATCGACTCCGGCTACCTGGACAAGAGCGCCCTGGGCCTGACCTACGCGGACGGCCAGACCGCGTTCCTCAACGGCAAGTCCGCGATGTACATCATGGGCTCGTTCTTCGTGCCCGCCGCGGACGCCGCGAAGAAGAGCGACGACATCGGCGTGTTCACCATGCCGACCGACGGCGCGTACCCCTCGGGCCAGTTCGGCAACATCTCCAACCCGTACGTCGTGGTCAACAAGTCGCGGCACAAGGCCGAGGCGATCGAGTTCGTCAAGTGGCTGGTCACCGACCGGGAGGCCATCAAGAGCCAGCTCGCCGCCGACGGCAATCTGCGGGGCGGCTTCAGCTATCCGATGTCCAGCCTCGGCACCGAGGTGCAGAAGGTCCTGGACAAGACGCCGTCGGTGATCGTCAAGTCCGGGCCCGGCCAGCCGATCGCCGGGTTCAGCGACGAGCTCAACAAGCAGATCCAGTCCCTGTACACGGGCGCGTCCGCGAAGGACGCCGCGGGCGGATTGGACAAGTGGTGGAACTCGCAGAGCTGACACGGCGGGGGCGGTCCGGCGCCGCCCCCGCCCGGGCGGGGCGTGATGCGGACCGCCGGCGTGCCCGGTTCCGTGCGGCAGCCGTCTCCCTGGGCCTGATGGGACCCGCCGTGGTGCTCTACACGGTGATGACCGTCGTGCCCGTGGTCGTCGCGGTGTATCTCAGCCTGACGAACTGGGACGGATTCTCCACGGCCGAGTTCATCGGGCTCGACAACTACCGGCACCTGTTCGACGACCCCAGCTCGACCGATTCCTGGTACGTGACCGCCCTCATCGCCGCCGTGGGCACGCTGCTCATGGTCGGCCTGGGACTGGCGTACGCACTGGTCCTCAAGGGACGGTCGCGGTCCAACTCGTTCTTCCGTGCGGTGGCCTATTTCCCGCACGTGATCAGCGCCCTGATCCTCGGGTACCTGTGGGCGGCGATCCTCGGCACCAACGGTGCCATCAACAACACGCTCGCCAGGTTCGGTATCGAGCCGGTCGGGTTCCTCTTCGACGAGCGGTTCGCCCTCATCACACTGATCGGCGTGATCGTCTGGGCCGGGTTCGGGTTCAACGTCGTGCTGTTCGTGGCCGCCCTGCAGACGGTGCCGGCCGAACTGCTGGAGGCCGCGGCGATCGACGGCGCCACCCGGCGCCAGACGAACCTGCGGGTGGTGATCCCGATGATCGCGCCGGTGGTGACCGTGGCGACCGTGCTGAACCTGGTCGGCCTGATCCGTGCCTACGACATCGTGGTGAGCCTCACCGGCGGTGGGCCCGCCGGCTCGACGCAGACGTTCTCGTACCTCATTCTCGCCCGGTCCTTCGAGGGCACCAAGGTCGGTTACGCAACCGCTCAGGCGGTGTTCCTGATGATCGTGTCCGCCGCGTTGGCACTCATCGTGACGGCGCTGCGCAACCGACAAGATCAAGCTGCGACAGGTTAGGAGCCGGTGGTGGTGGTACTAGAGGCGGAGATCCGCGACAAGCGCACGCAGCCGCCGGATCCCGAGGACGCTCCCCGGAGCACGGAACAGCGGGAGTCGCGCTCGGTCGTACGCTGGGTGATGCTGGCGCTGCTGTTCGTGATCATGATCGTGCCGGTCTACCTGCTCCTGGTGAACGCGTTCAAGTCGCAGGACGACATCCTCGACAACCCGTTCTCGCTGCCGCTGGGCGGCCTGACGCTGGAGCATCTGTCCGCCGCCGTCAACAGCCCCCAGTACAACGTCATCGGCGGCTACGGGTTCACGCTGTTCCTCGTCGTGGTCGTGGACGTGCTGTGCATCGCGCTCGCAGGACCGGCGGCCTACGCGATCGCGCGCAGCCTCAAACGGCGCACCCAGCTGGTGCTGCTGTACTTCCTGGCCGGCACCTTCATCCCCGGCGCGGCCGTGATCATCCCGGTGATCTATGTGCTCCGTGAGATCGGGCTCGCGAACACCGTGACCGGTCTGATCGCGCACGACGTGGCGTCGACCCTGCCGGTGAGCATCTTCCTGTTCGTCGGCTTCATCCGCACCATCCCGGTGGACATCGACCACGCGGCGACGATCGACGGCGCGGGCAGGTACCGGACCTTCTGGACGATCATCTTCCCGCTGATGCGCCCGGCGGTCGTCACGGTGCTGATTCTCAACTCCATCGGGATCTGGAACGACTTCATCAGCCCGCAGATCCTGCTCAGCCCGTCCTCCGGGCACTACACGGTGACGACGGCGATCTACGCCGGGATCAGCCAGTACTCGACGGACCTGACGAAGGTGTTCCCCAACCTTCTGCTCGCGATCGCTCCCGTGATCATCTTCTTCATCTACATGCAGCGCCACATCATCAGCGGCCTCACGGTCGGTGCGGTGAAGGGGTGATCCGGGCGAACCGGTTCCATCCACCCAGCAAAGGAGAGAGGACAATGGAGTGCTGATGAAACGGTTGTCACGGCCCCACCGGGGGTTGTGGTCCGCGGCCGCCGCCGTGCTGGCGTCCATGTGCGTGGTGGCGTCCGCCGTCCCGGCCGGCGCCCATCCGGCCGGGGCCAGGAACGGCCGCACCTATTACGTCGCACCGTGGGGACGGGACACGGCCAATGGCCGCACGCTCCTGACGCCGTTCCGGAACATCCAGGAGTGCGCCGACACGGCGGCTCCAGGAGACACCTGCCTGATCGCGTCCGGCACGTACGAGGAGACGGTCGTGCCGGCCCGTTCGGGCACGGCGGAGAAGCCGATCACCTACCGCGCCGCCCCGGGTGCGAAGGTGACGCTGAGCGGCGCCACGCAGGTCCGGGGTTGGTCGCCGGTCACCGGTGACGACGTCGCCGAGATCGGCAAGAGCGACCCCTACGCGCTGAACTCGGCGTTCAGCGGGGCCGTGGAGGCGGGCCGGGTCTACAGCACGGACGTCGACCTGGGATCCGACGTGACCACCGTGCAGATCTTCACCGACAAGAAGATGGGCATCGAGGCCCAGTGGCCCTATCCCGGCCTCGACCTGCTCGACCCGGAGCTCCAGTACGCCGGTGCGGGCAGCGCGGACGCCACGATCGCCGACGCGGATCTGACCCGTCCGGCGGGGTACTGGAACGGCGCGCGTGCGCTGACGAGCTACTGGTACGTGTCCGCCACGACCACCGTGAAGAGCTCCGGCGTCGGATCGGTGGAACTGGACGCGGCGCCGCCGTGCGTCCACAAGGTCGTGCCGAAGGACACCCGCTACTCGCTCTCCGGCAAGATCGGGGAGCTCTCGAACCCCGGTGAGTGGTTCTACGACCCGGACGCGAAGCGGCTGTACGTGTACAGCACGGACGACCCCGCTCTGCACCGGATCGAGGCGAGGACCAGGCCGCTGGCGCTCGACCTGACGAACATCAGCCACACCACGGTCGAGGGCATCGATCTGTTCGCCTCGACGATCAGGACCGGCCCGTCCAGCACCGGAGTGACGCTGGACGGCATCACGGGCAGGTACCTGTCGCACTACACCGACATCACGCGCGGCACCACCGACTGCGGCAGCTCCGTGACCCGCGGTGTCGGCGACACCGGCATCGTCATCGACGGAACGCACAACAAGATCGTCAACAGCGATCTGTCGCTGAGCGCCGGCAACGGGATCGCGCTGCGCGGGCAGAACAACACCGCCACGGACAACGTGATCCACGATGTCGACTACCTGGGTACGTACGCTGCCGGCATCGCCGTGCAGGGCAACAGCCAGACGGTCATGCACAACACCATCCACCGGGTCGGCCGCAGCGGGATCAACCTGCAGTGGGGCACCACCGAGGGCCTCGCACCGGGGCCGGACCGGATCGCCCACAACGACATCTCCCAGTACGCCCGGCTGAGCCTCGACACCGCCGGGATCTACACCTGCTGCAGCGCCGACATGATGGGGTCCTCGATCGACCACAACCTGTTGCACGACGGCACGCCCACCCCGGGCGTCACCCCGTTCGCGGTGGCCGGTGTCTACGCGGACAACGGGCAGAGCAACCTCGTGATCGCGAACAACGTGGGCTGGAACAACCTTGAGGGGACGGTGATGCTGAACGGACTCGGCACCGGGTCGCACAACAACGGTGTGTACAACAACACCGGTGGCATGACGTTGTTCTACGTCAAGGAACCGGGGCAGTCCACCGGTACCAGGATCTACAACAACATAGGCGCCATCCGGGGCCTGGCCGGTGCCACCGACGGCGGACTGGTGCTGTCGAACAACCTGCCCGCGGAGACGGATCCGCTGTTCGTCGACGCGGCGCAGCGCGACTACCGGCTGTCCGAGGGTTCCCCCGCGCGCAACCAGGCGATACCGCTGCCGGGCATCAACGACGGGTCGACCGACGCGACCCCGAGCCTCGGCGCCTACCAGTACGGTGCGCCGAAGTGGACGGCGGGCGCCCGCCGGTAGCAACTGAGCGGCAGGAAGTGGGCCCGAGCCGGATGTCCGGCTCGGGCCCACGTGCTCGGCCGTTCCTCCCCCGGGCCACCGGCCTTCGCCCGCCGGGCATCGGCCCTCGGGCCCACCGGGCAGGCGGCGAACGGGCCGGGACACCGAACGCGTCGGGGCGCGTGTGCCCACGCACACGCGCCCCGTCCGAACCGCACGAGAGGTCCTACTGTTTCTTCCTGGCTGCGGGAGCCTTCCGCGGCTTCCGCGCCGCGCGTGCGTCGGGCACCGGTCCGCGCCCGGCCGCATGGTCGGCGAACGCGGCGGCCGCCACATCGGCGTCGCCGGCGCGCAGCAGGCTCACGAGACGGCCGTGCTCGTCGGCCATCGCGTGCCGGTCACCTTCGAAGAGCGGGTCGGAGATGGCACGCAGCGCGCGCAGACTCGGCTCGATGACCTCCCACATCCGGGCCAGGAACGGGTTGCCGGCGATCTGGGCGACCAGGGTGTGGAACTCTATGTCGACGTCACGGAACCGGCTGATGTCGTTGGCGGCGACGGCTTCGTGCATCTGCTCCACGAGCGCGTCGAGCTCACTCAGGTGTTCCGCGGTGATGCGCTCGGTGGCGAGTTGAGCCGCCAACCGCTCCAGCGGCTCCCGCACCTGGCGGGCATAATCCGCGTCCTGCGAGGAGATCTCGATCACGAAGTGGCCACGGCGCGGGACGTGCATCAGCAGGCCCTCACGGGCCAGTTGCTTGACCGCCTCACGCACCGGGGCCTGGCTCACCCCGAGGCGCCGCGCGATTTCCGATTCGACCACCCGGTCGTTCGGTGCGAGGTCGCCCTCCACAATGGCCTTGCGGAGCAACTCGTACACCTGGTCGGAGATCAGGGTTTTGCGGAAGCGGTCCTTGTTGGTGGCCAGCGTGGAGACGAATCCAGCCGACGCATTCGATGCCATGAATTCCCAATCCTGCGATGGGGGGAGAGCCAGTTGTGCCATGATACGCGCTCATCGTCTATCGATGGCGAGATCCCGAAACGCGGTCCGACAAATTGCGGAAACTCTCATTCCACGGTTTCCAGCTGCTTCGCCAGCCATTCCAGTTTGACGACCTCGTGCGCGGGTCCGCCACCCTCGTGGTCGTTGAACGGATACACACTGATCTGCTTGTCCGCCTGGTCGACCTGGCGCTCCGAGCCGTAGTGGTTGAACGCGGCGTACACGGTCGAGGGCGGGCAGATGTGATCCATCAGCCCGACCGAGAACAAGGTCGGCGCGTTCGCCCTGCGGGCCAGCGTGACGCCGTCGAAGTAGGACATCGTGCGGGCCACCGTGGCCGCGTGCTCCCGGTGCAGCTTCACGAACCGCGAGACCTCGACGTAGGGCTGGTGGTCGGTGATCGTGGTGGCGCGCGGGAAATGGCAGAGGAACGGCACATCCGGCATGACGGCGACGAGGTCCGGGACGAGACCCGCCGCGGCCAGCGCGATCCCGCCGCCCTGGCTGGTGCCGGTGACCACGACGCGCGCCGGGTCGACGGCCGGATGTGTGCGGATCGCATCGACGGCCCGCACCGCGTCGGTGAACAGGCGGCGGTAGTAGTAGCGGTGCGGATCGAGCACGCCACGTGTGAGGAAACCGGCTGCCGCGATGTCACCGGCGGCGGGGTCCGGGTCGGGGGTCTCGGCACCCTGGCCGCGGGTGTCCATGATGAAGTGCGCGTACCCCGCGCACGCCCACAGCCGCTTCTCGTGCGGGGCGCCGCGGCCGCTTCCGTAGCCCAGGTACTCCACGACGGCCGGCAGCGGCCCGGTGCGGGTCACGGGCAGTTGCAGCCAGCCGCGGACCGGATGCCCGCCGTAGCCCGCGAAGGTCACGTCGAAGGTGTCGATCGTGGCCAGCCCGTTGTGCACCGGCTCGAACGTCGCGCCGAGCTCGAACTCCCCCTGCTGCGCGATGGTCTGTCGCCAGAACTCGTCGAAGTCGGCCGGCTCGGCCAGGGTGGGGCGATATCTCTCCAGCTCGTCCTGGGGCAGGTCGAAGAAAGCCATCTCGGGTCTCCGCGGAGGTCGGGGCCGGCTCGGCCGGAAGAAGGCGACCGCTTATCGCCTATCGATGATCCTATGAATCGAAGCAGGGCACTCTCAGCGCTGTCAACCACACAGTCCGTACACGCGTTCGGCGGTGGTGTGCAACACGCGTTCCAGCTGACCGGCGGGAAGATGGGCCAGTCCGAGCCGCGCCACCGCCAGCGAGTCGCCCCGGGAGCCTCGCGGCAGGCAGATCGGCCAGTCGGAGCCGATGAGGCAGCGATCCGGGCCGAAGGCGTCCACCACGTGCCGCACCAGATGTGCCACCCGGTCGGCCGGAACCCCGTGCTGCTGGGTGAGCAGGCCGGAGATCTTCACGACCACATGGGGCGTCGCGGCCGTGCGCTCGACGTCCCGGTACCAGTCCCCCGGATCCGCCCTGAGGTTCGGAGGATTGCCGAGATGGTCGACGACCACGGTCAGCCCGGGATGCCGGGCGGCCACGTCGGCCGCGGCCCGCAGGGCGCCGGTGCCGAGGTTGAGTTCGAGCACCACACCCGCCTCGGCCAGCACCGGGACGAGCGCGCGGGCCGACGCCGGCGTGTCGACCCAGGCCGGTCCGCCCAGACGCATCCCGTTGGGCCGCGTGTCGCCCAGACCGTCCAGGAGTCCCCGGAAGCGATCCGGGCCGGCTTCCCCGTGGACGTGCAGGTTCGCCACGTATCCGGCGACGAGATCGGGCCGGCGCAGAAGCAGGTCGCGCAGGGCGAGCGTCTCACCGGTGTCACCGCGGGACGCCTCGACCAGGACGGTTCCGGTCAGACCGAGGCCGGCACCCGCGTCCTCCAGATCCCCGGACGAGAACGACCGATGGTGCACGGAATCCGGACGGATCCAGGGGAACCCCTCCCCCGGATTCCACAGATGAGCATGACAGTCGATCACGGACGGCTTCCTTTCCGGAGGTGTTGCCGAGTATTGACACGCCGGCCCCCGCCAGTGAGTCTAGCCATCGGTAATCGATGGGCGATTGTGAGGGGCCGGGTGTTCTTGATGCTCATAACCGGGCGAATCGGCGGCACGTCCGCGGCAGGAGCGGCGCACCGATGACGACCACCACCGACGCCGCGCACGTGCCGCATGTGCGTGCGACCCGCCGCGTCACCGACGTTCCCCGGTGGGCGGCACTCGAAAGGGAACTGTTCGCCGTCCAGGACAAGGCGTGGCGCGTCTTCGCCGACCGCTACACCGAACGCGACGGCCGCCTCGTCTTCCGCGGCGCACTGGGAGAGGGACTCGACGGCCGCGACGGCGTGGACGACTTCTACGAGCCGTTCTTCAACTGGCCGACGCTCTACCTGCTGGGGGGCAGCGCGGATCTGCTGACCGCGGCACGGCGGCACTGGCGCGGGGTCTCCGAGCAGCTCACGGAGATGGGCATGCTGGAGAGCGGCCTTGAGCGCGGCTACGACTGGTTCCACCAGGGCGAGGGGCTGCTCCTCTTCTACGGTCTGTGCCTCGCCGACCCCGGCGACGCCCAACTGCGCGAAATGGCGGGCCGCTTCGCCGACTTCTACCTGCCGGGCGGTTCCAACTACGACGCCGAGCACCGGGTGATCCGTGCCCCGCACAACGGCTCCGCCGGCCCGCGCCGGGGCTTCAGCGACCACGACACGTACTTTCCGTGGAGTCTCGCCCTGCGCCCCTACGGGCTGCCGCTCGACGGGTTCGACGACGTCACGTCCTTCGACGAGCTGGCCGCCTCCCCCGAGCGCGCCCGCGCCTACGGCCGGGCGATGTGGGACCGGATGGGCCGCGGCGACACCCTCGTGAACCTGGCCGCGACGGGGCTCGCCACCAACGCGTACCTGCTCGGCGGGGACCGGCGCTACGCGGACTGGGTGGCCGAGTACGTCGGCGCGTGGCGGGAGCGGCTCGCCGGGCACGACGTCGTACCCGACAACGCCGGGCTGCACGGTGAGGTGGGCGAGTATCTGGACGGCCGGTGGTACGGCGGCCACTACGGCTGGTCGTGGCCGCACGGGCTCTCCCCGGTCGGGAGCGCCACCCTCGTCGGAGCGTCCAACGCGACGCTGCTGACCGGCGACCGGTCCTTCCTCGACCTGGCCCGCAACCCACTGGACGCGGTGCTGCGCCGGGCCGAGCACCGGAGCGCCGACGAGATGGGGACCCTGGGCGAGCGCTGGGAGCCGCATCTGCGGGCGATGGCCGACGAGCGCACGCTCATGGTGCCCCAGCGGCACAACGACTCCGGCTGGTTCGACTTCACGATCATGCCCGGCCAACTTCCCTTGTCGCTCTGGCACTTCAGCCGCGAGGCGGTGGATCAGGAACGCATCGAGCAGCTGCGGGCCGGATCCAACTGGGACTGGACAGCGGTGCACACCCAGCGCATCAAGGACGAGGCCGGACACGAGGAGCCGTGGTACGAGTTCCTCCAGGGCCGCAATCCGGACTTCCCCGAGCGGATGCTGCGCAGCGCCATGGCCTCCTGCGCCGAACGGATGGAGGCCATCGAGAACGACCCGGTGGATCCGGCCGTGGGCCCCGATGCCCTGGACATCCATCACTGGCAGCATCTCAATCCCGTGGTCACCGAGGCCCTGCTGCAACTGACCACCGGATCGCCGCAGGTGCTCTACAACGGCGGCCTGGCCCAACTGCACCTGCGCTACCACGACGCCCTCGACCCACGGCCCGGACTGCCCCCGGACGTCGCGGCGCTCGTGTCCGACATCCGCCCGGACCACACCGTGGTGGAGCTGGTCAACCTCGGCGGCACCGATCGTTCGGTGATCGTGCAGGCGGGTTCGTTCGCAGAACACCTCGTGCACACCGTCCGCGTCGACGACGGACCGGCGCAGGATGTCGGCGGACCGTACTGCCGGGTGGACCTGCCCGGAGCCACGCGGGTACGGCTGACGCTGACGATGGCGTTGCGCGACGGCCGGCCGACGTACCGGTCCCCGTGGGAGGCGGCCCGATGACCGGCGCGTCGTCGCACGGCGCGTCTTCCCGGCTGCCTTTCGACCTGCCCCGGCTCGGGATCGGCACGGCCCCGCTGGGCGGGTTGTTCCAGGAGGTGTCGGAACAGGACGCGGCC
The DNA here is from genome assembly GCF_044754145.1 of Streptomyces sp. NPDC093149. Classification (NCBI taxonomy): domain Bacteria; kingdom Bacillati; phylum Actinomycetota; class Actinomycetes; order Kitasatosporales; family Streptomycetaceae; genus Streptomyces; species Streptomyces sp. NPDC093149. The sequence goes on along the minus strand of NZ_JBIVON010000010.1, from coordinate 74,370 downwards.
GCCACGCTGGAGGCCGCCGCCGCGGCCGGCATCACCTACTTCGACACCGCCCCGCGCTACGGGCACGGGCAGGCCGAGGACCGTCTCGGCCGGCTGCTGGCCCCGGCCGGGATCGCCGAGCCGGTGATCTCCACGAAGACGGGGTGGCTGCTGCGGCCCGAGCCGGACGGCTCGCCGGGCACCGTGGTGACCGACTGGACGGAGCGCGGGATCCGCGCTTCGCTGGAGTCGAGTCTGACGCGGCTGCGGCGCCCGTCGGTCGACATCCTGTACCTGCACGACCCTGACGACTACCCGGACGAGATCCGGCGTACCGCCTACCCGGCGGTACGCCGCCTCAGGGACGAGGGGCTGGTCCGGGCGATCGGGTTCGGGATGAACCACGGCGATCGCCTCGCCGCGTACGTGGCGGAGTTCGAGGTGGACGTCGTCCTCGTCGCCGGCCGGTTCTCCCTGCTCGACCACGAGGCGCTGACGACCCTGCTGCCGCTGTGCGCGAGGACCGGCACCGCCGTGGTCGTGGGCGGGGTCTTCAACACCGGTCTGCTCGCCGACCCTTCGGACGACGCCATGTTCAACTACCGGCCGGCGCCGGCGGAGGCGCTGGCTCGCGCGCAGCGGTGCCGCGAGATCTGCGCCGAGTTCGGGGTTCCGCTCGCCGCGGCCGCGATCCAGTTCCCGTACCTGCATCCCGCCGTCACGTCGGTCGTGGTCGGCTGCCGGTCGGCGGCCGAGGTCACGGCGAACGCCGCGGCATCCCGGTTCCCGATCCCGGACGGGCTGTGGCAACGGCTCGCCGAGGAGGGTTTCGTGCCTTCGCAGTTGACGGCCGTATAGGGCGTGCCCGGCCCCTCCCCGGCCCCTCCCCGGCCCGTCCGTCGGCCGGGGCGGGGCCGCCCGGGTGGGGGCGGTCGCCGGTCAGGGCGATCCCGTCCGGACGGGGAACCGGCAGCAGACCGCTCCGGCGCCCGAGCGCGCCCGTGGCGCCGGAGGGCTCGCTCTTCAGCTCACGCCGACCGCCGTGTCGTCGAGGACGAACGACGTCTGGAGCTTGCTTCCCTCGGTCCCGGTGAACTTGACCGTGACCGTCTGCCCCGCGTACCTGCCGAGGTCGAAGGTGCGCAAGGTGTATCCGGCGGCCGCGTTCAGGTTCGAGTAGGTGGCGAGGGTGGCGAGGACCGTTCCGGAGGTGTCGAGCACCTGGACCTTGAGGGTGTCGTAGGCGGTGGTGCCGGTCTCCGCGGTGTCGATGTGCAGGTAGAAACTCAGGGTCGCGGAGCAGCCGGACGGGATGGCCACGGACTGGGAGACCGTGTCGGTGGTGGCGGTGCCGTTTCCGTCGAGCCACGCGTAGTACGAGCCGGTGCGCGGGGACTCACCGGAAGCGTTGGTGATGACTCCGCCGGTGGCGCTCCAGGAGGTGGCACCGGACTCGAAGCCGTTGTTGCGCAGCAGTTGGGCGGCGGTGCAGGGGTCCGTACCACCACCGCCTCCCCCGCCGTCGCCGGTCGCGCCGGAGAGCCATGCGGTGGCATTGAGGGCGAGAGCCGCGTTGGTGGCGCTCGGGTCGTTCCAGCCGTCGTAGAGGGTGTTGCCCGCCTGGCCGGTGCCGTCGTCGATGGGTGAGCTGTCGCCCCAGAAGGCGACGCGGCCGCTGCCGAAGGTACTGGTCGCGAAGAAGGCGCCGGTGTTGCCGGAGTAGCCGGTGCGGTGGAGCAGCGCCTTGACGGTGGAGTTGTCGGCCGGCTTGAGCGTCGCGGTGGTGCCGCTGGCGATGAGGCTCTTGGTGACGGTGCCGAAGGAACCGTGCAGGACGGGATCGGTGCTGTCGCTGATGGCCGTCGGGTGATCGGATCCGATGTTCAGCGTGTCGACCGAGAAGCCGAACGGGTCGGTGGAGTCCACGCCGTTGTCGGACATCAGGTCGTTGAAGATCTCGACCGCGTCCTCGCCGTCGTTGTTGCGGTCCGCTCCGGTGTGGTCGGAGATCATGAACAGGCCGCCACCGTTCTTGACGAAGTTCATGATGGCCGTCTTCTCGGCCGTGGTGAACAGCGTGTTGGGTTCGGGGAGGACCAGGGTGTCGAAGTTCGACAGATCGGTCGCCGTCGAGCCGCCGTAGGCGAGACCGGATCCCGAGGGCAGCGTCTTGAGGCTGTAGTCGCCGGTCTGCTGGAGAGCGACTCCCCACGAGGACAGCGCGCCGGTCCAGTCCGTTTCGGCGGACGGAGTGGGGTCCTGGCCCAGCGGGTCGGGCTGGCTGGTGGAGATGATCCAGTCCGCGTTGCCCGCCGTCTCCGCATGGGCGTTGTCGAACAGGACACGGTACGGGGCGGCCGCCGCGGAGGCCGGCACGGAGGCGACGGCGGGCGGCGCTGCACCCGCCTCGGTGGCGGCTCCCGCGACCAGCAGTCCGAAGGCGGCGAGTGCGGCGGTGAGTCCGCCGGCTTTTCGGTGTCCGAGCATCCTGCATACCTCCGGGTGGGAGTGGGGAAGAGGCGGCGCGGGTGCCAACTCTGCGCGCGTAGAACGATGGCGAGCTTCCTACCGCACAGCGAGCTAATGAACTGTACATGACACATTCATCGTCGAACAGGACCCCGAACGGCCCGCATACCGTGACAGCGGGCAGAAGCCGCCGTCCTCCTGATTCGACGCGAAGGCGCGAAGGCGCGGACGGTCCGGGCGTAAGCTGCGCTCAGCATGGTCGCGACGGGGGGCGAAGCACATGAAGAGGTGGGGGTCGACCCTCGATTCGGTCGTGGTGTACGCGCAGGGCGCGGTCTGCCGACGCCTGGCCCGGGGCAGCGTCTCGCCCGACGGCCGGATACGGGTGACGGGACTGCCCCGCTCGATGGACCCGGGCTCACTGCGGGCCCGTGTCCTGGGCGCCCCCGGGGTGCGCGTCACCGAGGTCCGGACGGAGGTCGAGGCCGAGCCGCTCGGTACGGGCACGCCCGACGAGATGCGTTGCGAGGTCGAGCGGCTGGGCGACGAGTACGCGGCGGCGCAGGGACGCCGGGACCGGCAGCTGAACCTGATCGAGGAGGTCAGGGCTCTTCACCCGGTCCCACCTGCCCGCAGGCGCGAGGACCCGCACCGCCGCACCCCGGTCGACGCGTGGCTGGAGCTCGCCGACTTCGTCGACGAGCGGCTGGCGGGACTGCACAAGCGCCTCGTCGAGCTGGAGCAGGCACTGCGCGCCGTCGAGCACGAGCTCACCGTCGCCGCCGACAGGCTCGCCCGCGCCTCCACCGACGCACCGTCAGCACATGTGGAGACCACGGTCTGCGCGGCCCTGACCCTCGACGGCACCGGTGATGCCGAGGTGGAGCTGGAGCTGGAGTACGCGGTGCCGGGCGCCGTCTGGGTACCGACCTACCGTCTCACTCACCGCCAGGGCGACGGCAGCGGCCGTCTGGTACTGCGCGCCTCGGTCGCCCAGCGGACCGGCGAGGACTGGACGGGCGTGCGCATCGCCCTGGCCACCGCCGATCTTCGGCGCCGCACCGATCTGCCGAGGCTCCGCTCGATCCGGATCGGACGCAGTCAGCCCGCCCCCGCGCCTTCCGGCTGGCGCGAGCCCCCCTCCGGGCTCGTCGGTCTGTTCTCCGGGTACGACGCGGCAGGCCCTCGCCCGGCCACGACCGCCGCACCCGTGGCTGTCGTGGCGGTCTCCGCGCCCACGGGTGCCGCCGGCGGCTCGTCGTCCGGTCCCGTTCCGCCACCGCCGCCGGCACCGCAGGGCTACGGCGCCCCGCCGGCCGCAGTCCCGGTGCCCGGCAGCGCCGACGGCGCTTCCCCGGAAGCCATCGGTGGCGGGACGCCCGCGCTCCCGCAACCAGCCGGGTCGCGACCGGGCAACAGGCCGCGTTCGGGCGGCAGATCCTTCACGGGAACCCCCGCCCCGATCGCGCCCGCGGGGCCTGGCCTCGCTGCGCCGCCACCCCCTCCGGCACCGATGGCCGGTGCGCCGCAGCCGAGCGGCGCCGAGCTCGACTATGCCGCCCTTGTCCTGTGCGGCCCCGACGAGCAGGGCGGTCGCAGGGGCCGGCTGTTCCCCGGCTCTCCCTTCGATCCGGTGGCGGCCGAGTACCGCCGCCGTGCCGAAGCTGTGGCCGCGCTGCCGTTGCCCGAACAGGCCGTGCGGCCCCGCGAGTCGGCGGGTTCCTTCGACCACCGCTTCGATGCCGCCGCCCGCGCGGACATTCCGTCGGACGGCACCTGGCACACCGTCACGGTCGGCGAGATCCCGGTCGGCACGCGTACCGAGTACCTCTGCGTGCCGTCCGTGGAGCAGACCGTGTACGCGACGTCGGTGCTCTCCAACTCCACCGACCAGGCACTGCTGGCCGGCCCGGTGGAGATCACCGTCGACGACGACTTCCTGCTGACCGCCGCGCTGCCCACGCTCGCCCCCGGCGGTGTCGGCCGGGTCGGGCTCGGGCCGGCCGAAGGCATCCGGGTCACCCGCCGCACCAACCTGCACGAGTCGACGTCGGGCCTGCGCAACACCACCACCGTGCTCGACCACCGCGTCCACGTGGAGCTGGCCAACCGGCTCGCCGGGCCCGTCACCGTGGAAGTCCGCGAGCGGGTGCCGGTCGCCTCCGATCCGGACGTCCGGATCGAGGAACGGGCCGACTGGACGGCACCCGAGGAAGGCACGGGACCCGATCGACATGCGCCGGGCACCCGCGTCTGGCGACTGGACCTGCCCGCAGGCGCCACTGCCGCCCTCGACGGCGGCTACGAGATCCGCATCCCGGCCGGCAAGGCCCTGGTCGGCGGCAACCGCAGGAGCTGACACACACCATGCCCACGGCCCCGCAGCCGATCGCCCTCCCCGTCACCGCCGTCACATGCCTTGAGGATCGCGCCCACGTCGAGCGCGCCGTCGTGCTCGACCTGGAGGCCGGGGTCCAGCGGCTGCGTCTCGGACCGGTCAGTGCGCTGGCCGTCGACCGGACCCTCCATGCCGAGCTGACCGCCGATCACCTCGCGACCGTGCTCGACGTGCGGATCGTCCGCAGCTGGACGCCGCGCGGGCCCCAGCCGTCCGCCGACGACGACTCCGCCCTGCGCCACCGCGTGCACACCCTCGAAGAGGAGCGGCTCGCCCTGGCGCAGCGACGCGACCGGCTGCATGCCCGCCTCGACCTGCTCGGCCGCCTCGCCGCCGACGTGCTGCGGGAGATCGGCGAGGGCGCCGGCTCCGGGGAGAGCGAACGGCCCCGCTGGGCACGGGAACTGGACCGGGTGGACCACGAACGTGACCTGCACGGCGAGCGGCTCCGTACCGTGGAGGCCAGGCTGGCCGCCCTCGCGGTCGAACTCGGGGAAGCCCGCCGGGCCATGGATCTCTCCGAGGAGGAGCCCGCCGAGCTGGTCGGTCACATCGAGTTGACCGTGAAGGCCGCCGTCGCCGGGCCCGTCGAGCTGCGCCTGAGCCATCTCACCCCGTGTGCGCTGTGGCGCCCCGCGTACCGGGCCGTGCTCGACGGGGACTCCCTGACCCTGGAGACCGACGCGATGGTCTGGCAGCGCACCGGGGAGGACTGGTCGGACGTACGGCTGACACTGTCGACGGCCCGCTCGGCGTCGGCGACCGATCCGCCACGGCTCGGCGAGGACCGGCTGACGCTCAAGGACCGCTCCGCGGCGGAGCGCCGTACGGTCGACGTCGAACTGCGCGAGGAGGAGATCGGAACCCTCGGCCCGGCCGCCCCGGTGCTCGGCCTGCCGGGGGTGGACGACGGCGGCGAGGCGCGGGTGCTGAGATCCCCCGTGCCGGTCTCGGTGCCCGGTGACGGCCGCGCCCACCGAGTGCCGCTCTCCGCATTCACGACGGCCGCGCGCAGTGAGTACGCCTGCGCACCGGCCCTGTCCCCCTTGGTCACCCAGGTGGTGCGGTTCGACAACCTGTCCGGCCACGCGCTGCTCGCCGGGCCCGTGGACCTGGTCCGCGGCAGCGGGTTCAGCGGCCGCGGCACGCTGGACTTCACCGCCCCCGGCGCCCCCGCCGAGCTGGCCTTCGGCAGCTGCGACGACCACAGGGTGGTCCGGCAGGCCGAGGAGTCCCGCGACACTGCCGGTATCACCCACCGGACCGTGGTCACCCGTACGGTCCGGCTGCATCTGTCCCGGTTCTCCGCCCCCGGGGAGCACGGCGAGCGGATGGTCGCCCTCCGGGAGCGGATACCGGTCTCCGAGGTCTCGGCGGTGGAGATACGCCTGCGCGAGGATTCGTGCTCCCCGGCCCCCGACGCGGTCGACGCCGAGGGCATCGCCCGCTGGGATGTCACCCTCCCACCCGGCAGCCGCCGCACGGTCACCCTGGTCTACGAGCTGTCGGCGAGCGCCAGAGTCACGGGGCTCTGAGTTCGAACCGCACGTCGGTCATCTCTTCCGACACCTCCCACAGACGACGGGCCGTCCCGGCATCGGCCGCCGCTGAGGACAGCCGCACCCGCGTCGGCGCGCCGCGCAGCTCGGCCGGACCGTCCGGCCCGATGAAGTCCCCGCTCTCCGCGTTCGGATCGGTCGCCGCGTACAACTGCGGCAGCGCGCCCTGCGCCGGGGCCTGGGCCAGGAGCGGGCCGCCTATGCGGCCGAACACCACCCGCCACAGGGCGACGGCACCCGTCTGCAGGTTGGTGGCGGTGTAGCCGGGATGTGCGAGCACGCTGCGTACCGGGCTGCCGGCCTCGGTGAGCCGCCGGTGGAGTTCCCTGCCGAACACGGCGTTCGCGAACTTCGACTGGTTGTAGAAGGCCATGGGTTTGTACCGGCGCTCACCGGCGAGGTCGTCGAAGCGGATGCGCCCCTGCCGGTGATTGATCGAACTCACCGTGACCACGCGCGGGTCGCGCCCGGCAGCCAGCAGGTCGAGCAGCAACCCGGTGAGCGCGAAGTGGCCGAGGTGATTGCACGCGAACTGCAGCTCGTGGCCCTGCGCGCTGGTCGACCGGGGCGGTGCCATCACGCCGGCGTTGTTGACGAGCACGTCCAGCCTCGAACGGTCGGCGTGCAACCGCTCCGCGAAGGTCCGGACCGAGTCGAGGTCGGCGAGGTCGAGGTGGCGGACCTCGAGGTCCGCGTCCGGTTGCTCGGCCGTGATCTCCGCGACCGCCCGGCGCCCCCTCTCCTCGTCGCGTACCGCGAGGATCACGCGCCCGCCCCGGCGGACGAGCGCCCGGGTGGTCGCCAGACCGAGCCCGCCATTGGCTCCGGTGACGACGAACACCCGATCGGTCTGGTCCGGGATCTGCTCGGCAGTCCAGCTCTGCTGCTGTGTCATGCGGCACAGATTGCCTTTGGTGGCATCGAGTGTCAAGACGCTCCTTGGTGTCACGCAGGGCATGGCGTTACGATGATGCGGTGAGTTCCCGTCCTGAAGTGACCATGGCCCAGCGCAAACGTCAGCTCGTCTCGAACGAGTTGACCGAGGCGGCGCTGCAACTGCTGGCGCTGAAGGGCTTCGACGCGGTCACCATCGACGAGATCGTGACCGCCGCCGGCGTGTCCAAGCGGACGTTCTTCCGGTACTTCGCGTCCAAGGAGGACGTGGTCGTCCAGTTCCTGGCCGACATGGGCACCGGCATCCGGGCCGAGCTGGCGGCTCGCCCCGTCGAGGAGCGGCCCTCCGTGGCGCTGCGGCACGCCGTCTCGGTCCCCATCGCCGCCTGCGCCGACCACTCCGACAGGGCACTGCGCGTGGTTCAGCTGATTCTGCGCACCCCCGCCCTGCTCGCACGCTTCCTGGAGCGCCAGGCACAGTGGCGCTCCGACCTGACGGCGGAGCTGACTCACCGTCCGGGACCGGTCCCCGACACCGATCTGTACCCGCAACTGGCCGCCGGAATGGCGCTGGCCGCCTTCGACGCCGTGCTGCGGCGGTGGAGCGACAGCGACGGCACCGAGGACCCGATGGAACTGATCGACCGGGCCTTCGCCGTGATCGCCCCGGCACTGGACGCCGCCCACATCACGGAGAAGGCGGGTTGACCCCGGACCGGTGGGGCGCGTGGAACGAGTCGGCGTGACCTTCTGACGCTCGGTCGCAAGCGCGATCCGGAGCCACCGGGGGCCCACGTCTCGCGCCCGCGGCGCTGAAGGATCGTCGCGCCGCTGCACACGCCGGGACCCCCCGAGGGAAGGTCGAGGAGCGGCTGGTGCACCCCGGGCGGTGGAAGCGCCCCCACCCGTCAGTGGGCGACGACCGCCCGTACCGGCGCCCCGACGACAACCGCCCGGCCGTGGCCGCGCAGGCGGTCGCGGTACGCCGAGCGGAGTACCGGATGCCGAAGCCGGGCACCGACCGGCCGTACCTTACGTGGCATGCGGCCCCTGCACGGCGTGCGACGGCCGTGCACCAGTGGTGGCATCCGTCCGGATTCCCGACAGATGGGGCCGAAAGTCCCTGCCGCGCCACGTGCGCGCGTACCAGGGTGGGACATGTACCGCCGGAACCTGGAGGGAATCATGACCGCCACCGAGCTTCCCGTGATCGCAGCCGTCGACGGCTCGTCGCACAGCCGTGAGGCGCTCGACTGGGCCACCCGTGAAGCCGTCCGCCAAAGGCTCCCGCTGGTGATCGTGCATGCCCGCACGCCGACCCGCCGCGCCGTCCCGGAAACGCAGCAGCGCGAGGCGGAGGAGTTGCTCACCCGGTCCGTGCAAAGGGTGGCCGGGATCGCTCCCGATCTGCACCCGAGGACGCTCGCACCGCTGGACTTTCCCGCGGCGGCGCTGACCTCGCTCAGCAACGAGGCCTCGCTGGTCGTCGTCGGCTCGCGCGGTCTGGGAGGCTTCCGGTCACTGATGCTCGGCTCCAACAGCCTGGCGATCGCCTCGATGGCCAGGTGCCCCGTCGTCGTCATCCACAGCGGCCCGTCCGACGAGCACGAGGAGGAGTCGAAGGAGGCCTTCCCCGACATCGTCGCGGGCGTCGCCGCCGACGAGAGCAGTGAAGCGGTGCTGGAGTTCGCGTTCTCGACGGCCGCCTCCCGGCCCGGTGCGCGACTGCGGATCGTGCACGGCTGGACGATGTTCTCCTCGATGCTGTCGGGCGGGCCCGTCTTCGACCGGGACGCGGCGGCGGGTGCGGCCGAACGGAGCCTCGCCGAAGTCACCGCGGGCTGGCGGGAGAGGTACCCGCAGGTCGAGGTGGTCAGGGAACCCGTCGGCGGCTCCGCCTCACGCACCCTGGTCACCGCCTCGGCCACCGCGGCACTGACCGTGATCGGGCGGCGCAAGGGCGGTGAGTCCCTCGGGCTCGGGCTCTCCCCGGTCGCGCAGACCACGCTCACGCACGCGCTCGGCCCGGTGGCGGTGGTGCCCTGCTGACGGCATCGCCCGGCCCGCCGTGCGTGCACACCCCTTGGCCTCGCACGCCGACGGGCAGACACTGACCCGATGACGCAGCGCGTGGATCTCGCGACCGTGATGGACCGGCTGTCCGTCGATGCAGTGATCACCGGCTATGCGAGGGCGGTGGACGACGGCGCATGGGCGGACTACCGCGCCCTGTTCGCCGAGGACGGCCGTGCCGACTACCGCAGTGCGGGCGGTATCGAGGGGTCCGCGGCCGAGGTGGCCAGGTGGCTCTCGGAGACCATGCGGCTCTTCCCCGTACGCCAGCACCTGATCGTCAACCGTCTGGTCGCCCTCCCTGACCTGGACGGCTGTCCGGGCGACCGCGCCGAGGTGCGGGCCGACTACGTCAACCCGATGCGGCTGGAGAGCGCGGGAGGGGACGGGGGCGGCTCCGGGGCGCGGGCGGGCGCGCCGAACTTCGTCTCCGGCGGGCGGTACACCTTCGCTCTGGCGCGTACGGGGAGCGGCTGGCGGATCCGTACCGTCACCGTCCACGAGAGATGGCGCGACACGACGGACCCGCTCCTGCCGGGCTGATCCCGCCTGTCGGGGCTTCCGCTCCCCGGCCCGGGGGAAGAACTGCGGAACGGGGAGCCAGGGGGGAGACTGCTGATCAGGCGGGACGAGGAGGCGCGGCATGCGAATTCCGGCCGGTCGGCGCGAGCAGTGGGAGCGGATACTGCGGTCCGGCCGGTGGCGAGGCTGTCTCGCTCTGCTCGCCGGTGCGCTGCCCGCGCTCGCGTTCCCCGCGCCGTCCCTGTGGTGGCTCGCACCGGTCGCACTGGTGCCGTGGCTGCTGCTGATCCGCTCCGCCGATACGGGACGCAGGGCGGCGCTCGACGGCTGGCTCGGCGGGACGGGCTACCTGCTCGCCGTGCACCAATGGCTGTTGCCGAGCCTCCATGTCTTCCTCGTGATCCTGGCGGCGCTGCTCGGCCTGCTGTGGGCACCCTGGGGGCTGCTGGTCCTCCGGTTGCTGCGCGGGCCGGTGTCCGCCGCGAAAGCGGCGACTGCGGTCGTCGTGGTGCCGTGCGGCTGGCTGATGATCGAGCTGGTCCGTTCCTGGCAGGGCCTCGGCGGTCCCTGGGGGCTGCTCGGTGCCAGCCAGTGGGAGGTGGCTCCGGCACTGCGGGTGGCGTCCGTCGGCGGAGTGTGGCTGGTGAGCCTTCTGCTGGTGGCGGTGAACACCGCGGTCGCCCTGCTGTTCGTGACCGCCGCCGCCCGTACGGTCGCCGCCGTCGGCCTCGTGGTGTGCGCCTTGGCCGTGGGGACGATGGCGCAGTGGGCGCCGCGGCCCGAGCAGTCGGGCGTGGCCAGGATCGCCGTCGTGCAGCCAGGAGTGATCACGGGTCCGCGGAGCGTCGAGCGCCGGCTCGCGGTCGGTGAGCGGCTGACCGGCTCTCTGGTGGGACGCGATCTCGATCTGGTGGTGTGGGGCGAGAGCAGTGTCGGTGTGGACCTCTCCCGGCACCCGGACATCACTGCCCGGATCGCGGCACTCTCACGCCGGCTGGGCGCGGATGTGCTGGTCAACATGGACGCCCGGCACACCGGCGGATCGAGGCGGAACGGAATCTTCAAGTCCGCCGTGCTGGTGGGCCCGGACGGGCTGACCGGGGACCGGTACGACAAGATGCGGCTGGTGCCGTTCGGTGAGTACGTCCCGGCCCGGTCGGTGCTCGGGTGGGTCACATCCCTGGGCAAGGCCGCGGGCGAGGACCGGCTGCGGGGCACCCACCCGGTGACGATGCGGCTGCCCTCGGCGCTCGGCGGGAAGGGACTGCGCATCGGTCCGCTGATCTGCTTCGAGTCCGCGTTCCCCGACATGAGCCGGCGGCTGACCCTGGACGGCGCTCAGGTGCTGATCGCCCAGTCGTCGACGTCGACGTTCCAGCACAGCTGGGCTCCCGCGCAGCACGCCTCGCTCGGAGCGCTGCGTGCCGCCGAGAACGGCCGCCCGATGGTGCATGCCACGCTCACCGGCATCAGCGCGGTGTACGACCCGCAGGGGGCCCGGGTCGGTGAGCCGCTCGGTACGGACACGAGCGGCGCCGTCGTGTACGACGTACCGCTGGCGTCCGGTACGACGCTCTATGTGCGGCTGGGCGACTGGCCCGTGCAGGGGGCGGTGGCGGTGCTGGCCGTGTTCTGCGCCTTCGAGGGGGTGCGGTGGTTGCGCAGGCGTGACCGGGGCGGGCCGGCCGGGGAGAGGGCCGCGGCGGCTCCGGTGGAATCCTCGGGTCCGGTGGAGTCCTCACGCTCGGGGACCACGGGGCCGACCGCTTCGGCCCGGCCCGGACCGGGGACCGCCTCCCGCACTATCCCGGGCCGTGCACGGAGACGATGTGGCCCTGGGCGTCGACGGTGAGCGCGACGCGCTCGACCCTGTTCGTCACGGCCAGCACCAGCCACACGCCGCCCCAGAGAAAGCAGGTGAAGACCATGAGGACGGCGTGCAGCACGTGGTTCAGCGGTCGGCCACGGACCATGACGACCTGGGTCTCGGAACGGGACTCCACACGCCAGCCGCTCGCGATCCGCTGGTTGACCGCCCAGTCGAGGATCAGTGCGCGCTGCATCGCGTCGGGCGGCCGCCCGTCGGCCGAGTAGTAGCCGGGCGGCGGCTGGAGCGCTCCCCAGCCCTTTGGCTCGTCGTGGGGCCTCACGAGGTCACCTCCACGGGCCGGTGGTCCATCACCCCAGCCTGCATCGGGGTGGGGCCCGACGCATCCCGGGGGCCGGTGGCCCAGGCGCCTCGCATGTCTTCCGGGGAGGGTGAGGCAGGCGGTGGTCCCTCCGGACTCAGGCAACGTCCAGGTCGCGCAGGATGCGCTCGCAGAGCTCGTGGGTGCGCAGGGCGTCCTCGGCGCTGAGCACCTTTCCGGCCCGCACGGCTTCCAGGAAGGACAGCACGCTCTGCTCGATGCCGCGCTGCCGGGCCACGGACACCCAGTCGCCGCGCCGCCGTACGCTCGGCTGCCCCTTGTGGTCGATCACCTCGGCGAGGTTGACGACCTCTCGTTTGGAGTCCTGCCCCGAGACCTCCAGCCGCTCCTCGGTCGAGCCGCTGAGCCGGTTCATCATCCCGATGGCGGTGAATCCGTCGCCGGACAGCTGCAGCACGACATGGTGCATCAGCCCGTCGCGGATCCTGGCCTGCACAGCGGTGTGCTCGACCGGCCCCGGAACCAGGAAGCGCAGGGTGTCGACGACGTGGATGAAGTCGTCGAGCACCATGGTGCGGGGATCCTCGGGCAGGCCCACCCGGTTCTTCTGCATGAGGATCAGCTCACGCGGGTGTTCGGCACACTGCGCGTAGCCGGGCGCGACCCTGCGGTTGAAACCGACGGCCAGGCTCACCCCGCGCTCCTCGGCAAGACTCACCAGCCTTTCGGAATCGGCGAGTTCGTAGGCCAGCGGCTTGTCCACGTACGTGGCGACGCCCGCGTCCAGCAGCCGGGCCACGATCTCCGGGTGCACGGCCGTCGGCGCGTGGACGAAGGCGGCGTCCAGCCCCTGGGCGAGCAGCGATTCCAGATCGGTGTGGCACTGCCCGGACGGGATCCGGTGGGACTCGGCGACCTCGGTCAGGGTGGCGGGGGTACGGGTCTGCAGATGCAGTTCGACCCCGGGCCGAGTGGTCAGAACCGGCAGATACGCCTTCTTCGCGATGTCGCCGAGTCCGATGCAGCCGACCTTCACAGGGATCTCCCTCTCACTGTCCGGCGCGGGCCGTTGCGATGCCGCCGGACGAGGGTGCCCCGTGGAGCCCTTCGGACGGATGTCTACCGCGGTGACCTGTGCGCCTCCTTCGTCCGGGCAGCATACGTGTGCTGCGGCGGCTGCCAGTCCGCGATGCCGTCGAAGGTCCGCAGGACCAGCGTGGGTCCGAGCCTTGAAGTGACGGACATCAGCGCGTCGCGCAGTGCCACGGCCGGACCGCTCGTCAGGCACATGAGCCGGGCGGCCTGGGCGGCCTTGCGGACGACGGCGGATGTACGGGGCAGCCGGTCGGCGGTGTACGCCGCCAGCCCCGCGCCGAGGTCCCCCTCGGGCGTCACATGGTGGGCGAGCACGATCGCGTCCTCGACGGCCTGGTTGCCGCCCTGTCCCAGGCTGGGTGCCATGGCATGAGCGGAGTCGCCGAGGAGGACGACGCGCCCGCGGTGGAAGGACGGCAGGGGGTCGGTCAGTTGGTGCACATCGTTGCGGAGCACCGTGCCGGGCTCGGCCGCGGCGATGATCGAGGGGATCGGGTCGTGCCAACTGCCGAACCGCCGCATCAGCTCTGCCTTCTCGTCGTCGGCGGCACGGGCTCCGGCGGGGGCCACCGCGGCCCCGTAGGCGTAGATCCGGCCGTCCTTGAGGGGCTGGGTGCCCCAGAGGGCGCCACGCCCCCAGGTCTCGTGCGGGGCGAACGGCCGCTCGGGCGCGGGGACGACGATGCGCCAGGTGGTGAATCCGGCGTACGAGGGTCCGGGGTGCGCCGGGAAGAGAGCCCCGCGCACCCGGCAGTCCCTGCTGGAGGCGACGGTCCGGCGGCTGGCGGAGCGTGAGGCCCGGGCGCTCGCGCCCGGTGAACTTCCGGTTCCGGGCAGCGGATCGGCTGAGGCTTCACGCACCGGCGCTGGGCACGGCCCGGACGACGGTACGGCGCAGAGCACGGAACACGGCGCCGGCGGCGAGACGACGCACGGGCCGCGCACCGACGCGCAAGCACTGATCGACGGTCTCGCGCTGACCCTGCACCGCTACCTCACCCGCCATCCCGAACTGCTGGTCTGCCGTTACGAGCTCGCTCTTGAGGCGACCCGGCGCCCGGAGCTGCGGGAGTTCTTCGACGCGACGGGACGGCAGTTCCGCGAGCCGCTGTCGGCGCTGATGACCGCGGCCGGATCGGCCGAGCCCGAACGGCACACCCTGTCCCTGGTGGCCTGGTGCGAGGGGCTGATGTTCTCGTGTGCCGCGGGATCGTTCCACCGCTCGGTGCCGACCGAGGAGGAACTGCGCACCGGCTTCACCGAACTGCTGCGCGGAATGCTGGGTTCCGATTGGGCATTGCTCTGACCGGAGTCACTCGTGCGGGCCAATCAGCGCTTCCCGGCTCACTCCGAACCGGGTCCGCACAGCAGAGTTGCTCAGGTGCAACGAACCAGAATCACCGTGAAGCTCCTGGTCGGCGTCGCCGTCACGACGCTGTCCGGCTGTGTGTCCGTGGCCCCGCAGGCGGACGTTCCGGCCCGGCCCGGCAACAGCAGGCCCGGCCAGGACCTGGCGCCGCAGATCATGCCGCCACCCGCCCACGACAGACTGGAAGCCGTACCGGGCCCGCGGGCGTCCGTCTCCGCGTCCGCCCCGACCACCGGCACATCGCCGGACACCCACCGCGTCGCGCCCCACGCGCCGCGACAACGCAACCACCCGGAAGCGGCACGGCCCCGGCCACGTCACGCCCCGCCCGCCGTGACCGCGCCCGCCCCGGCCCTGCCGGCCCCCGTCTCCGGGACGGACGTCTGCGCACTGGGGCGGGGGTACGGGCACTGGCCCGCGGGCAGCCCGCAGTCCCGCATCTGTGAGAACACCTACGGTCACTGAGCCCGGCAGGAGAGAGCCGGGTGGGTGGCCCGTCCGCCAGGGACGGGCCACCCCTCACAGCTCCCGCAGCCTCAGCTCCAGCCGCGCGATCGCCGCGCGGACCCCTCCCCTGTATCCGTCGTCCGCCCCGTCGTCCGCGAGCACATCGGAGGCGGCTCGCGCCCGGTCCAGATGGATCCGGGCCGCCTCGGGACGCTGGAGCTTCACATAGTCCGCCGCGAGATTGAGATGGAGCGAGGGGTAGAACGCCCGCACCGCGAGCGCATCGGCATGTTGCGCCGCACGCTCGTCGGTCAGGCTGTCCGCTGCGGTCAACGCCCGCAGGTCCCAAGCCAGTTCATCGCCGGGGTCGTCCTGGGTGTCGGCCATGTAGTGCGCGAGGGTACAGCGGTGCAGGGCATCACCGTCCTCGCCGATCTCCGACCAGAGGCCGCCGAAGCGATTGCGGGCCTCCTCCCGGTCACCGCCGTGCAGCAGCATGATCGCCTGGCCGATCCTGGTCATGACGGCGTCCTGCGACGCCTCCCGCTGCTCCGTCACCGCGGCCTCCCTGTTCCTGTCCACCCGTTCCCGATCGACGCTAGCCGCAGCCGCGGTCAATCCCGCAGAGGCTCGGGCGGGCGCCCCGGGTCTGTCCTCCGGGCGCCCGCCGTCGGCGGGGAGACGACCCCGGCGTCAGCCCAGATCGGGGATGCGCCAGTCGATGGCCTGGTGCCCCTGCGCCGCCACCGCCTCGTTGATCTGCGTGAACGGACGGGAGCCGAAGAACTTCTTGGCGGAGAGCGGCGACGGGTGCGCGCCCTTCACCACCACATGCCGTTCCTCGTCGATCAGCGGGAGCTTCTTCTGGGCGTAGTTGCCCCAGAGCACGAAGACCGCCGGATCGGGCCGCGAGGCGACCGCGCGGATCACCGCGTCGGTGAACTTCTCCCAGCCCTTGCCCTTGTGCGAGTTGGCCTCGCCCGCGCGCACCGTCAGCACGGCGTTGAGCAGGAGCACGCCCTGCTCGGCCCACGGCATCAGATAACCGTTGTCAGGGACGGGCAGTCCGAGCTCCTCCTTCATCTCCTTGTAGATGTTCCGCAGGGAGGGCGGCGTCTTCACACCCGGCCGTACCGAGAAGCACAGACCGTGCCCCTGCCCCTCGCCGTGGTAAGGGTCCTGACCGAGGACGAGGACCTTCACCTTGTCGTAGGGCGTGGCCTCCAGGGCGGCGAACACCTGGTCGCGCGGCGGATAGACCGGCCCCTTGGCCCGCTCCTCCTCGACGAACTCGGTGAGCTCCTTGAAGTAGGGCTTCTGCAGCTCTTCGCCGAGGACGCCGCGCCAGGACTCGGGCAGCAGGTCGGTGTCGGTCACGTCAACAACCTCCGGTAAGTAATACGTTCTTCACCCGAGAACCTACCGGGGGCCACTGACAACGGACCCCGCGAGCCCTGCCGCCGGCCTACCAGCTGGCCTTGCGGTACAGCTCCCACATCTGCATCACCGTCTGCGGGTCCAGGGCGCGCTCCCCGCCGCCGATGTCCTCGCCGGAGGCGACATACAGCTTGCCCTGCCACAGCGGCAGCAGCCGTACGTCGTCGACCAGGATCTGCTGGGCCCGTTCGAACTGCTTGCTGACCGCTCCCCGGTCGCTCTCCTTGCGGGTCTGCGGCAGCAGTTGCTGGGTGATCTCGTTCTTCACGTACGGCATCCCGGTGACGCTGTCCTTGCCCACGAAGGGGGCGATGAAGTTGTCCGGATCCGGGAAGTCCGGGAACCAGCCGCGGCCGAAGACGGGGTACTGGCCCTTGGTGAAGCCTTCCTGGAACTCCTTCCAGGGCTTGCTCCGCAGCGTGATCCGGAACAGCCCGGAGGCTTCCAGCTGACGCTTGAGCTCGTCGAACTCGGTTGCCGTGGAGGAGCCGTATCGGTCGGTCGTGAACCAGAGCGTCATCTCGACGGGCCTGGTGATACCGGCCTTGGCGAGGATCTGCTTCGCCTTGCCCTTGTCCGGTTCGCCGTAGGCGTCGAAGAAGCTGGTGGTGTGACCGGCGATGCCCTTGGGGACCATGGAGTACAGCGGCTCGGCGGTGCCCTGGTAGACCTTGGCCACCAGCGCGTCACGGTCGACGAGCTGGGCGACGGCCCGCCGTACGGCCACGTTCCCGGCGGCCGGGTCCTCGGGGTTGAAGACCAGGAATCGGATGTCCGCACCGACCGTCTCCACGATCTGCAGATCGCTGTCCGGGTCCTTGTTGTCCTCGAGATTGACGACCTCCTCGGCGGTGAGGCCTCGGTAGATCGCGTCGATCTCCTTCTTCTTCAGTGCCGCGACCACGGGCGCCGATTCCTTGAAGTACCGGATGGTCAAGGCGTCGTTCTTACGGTTGGCGAAGCCCTTGTAGTCCGGGTTCTTCACCAGATCGGCCCGATTCCCCGGCTTGTACGAATCAAGCAGATAGGGTCCGGAACCGGTGACCTTTCCATCGCTGCGGATCTTGTACTTCGAATAGTCACTGGGCGCCACGAGCGACATCGCGGGGGTGGCCAGGATGAAGGGAAAGGTGGCGTCCGGTTTGGTCAGATGGAAGACGACGACGTCGTCCCCCCTGGTCTCGACCCGGTCGAGCGAGCCGAGCATACCGAAGGGCCCGCCCTTGACCTTGATGTCCCTGATCCGGTCGATGGAGTACTTCACGGCCTCGGCGTCGAGTTTGTCGCCATTGGAGAATTTCAGGCCCTTGCGGAGTTTGCACCGGTAGGCCGTGCTGCTGGTATCGGTGAACGCGCACGATTCCGCGGCATCGGGCTCAGGACTGGTGCTGCCCGAGGGAAAACTCACCAGGGTCTGGAAGACATTCCGCATCAGCTCCCAGGAGTTGTCCCACGCCGCCGCCGGATCGAGGGTGGAGGGCTCACTGGTCGTACCGACGACTATTTTCTGCTCCTCTTTCGAGCTGCTGTCGGAGAGAAGTCCGCAGCCTGCCAGCAGAGAAAGGGAAGCAAGGATTGCAGCGGCCTGCACACTGGCCCGGTAGAACACGTGAACGCTCCTCGATCAGCCATGGGTCGGCAGACCTTACCGCAGTGCCCCGTCGGGTCAATCCGTAGGCCCGACAGGGCACTTGAGTCAATCAGGGCCAAAACCGCTCAGGCCGTGCTCAGCTCACGCCGGCATTCAGGAAAATCCCGCCGTCGACGACCAGGGTCTGTCCGGTGATCCATTCGGACTGGCTCGACGTGAGGAACGCGGCGGCGCCGCCGATGTCCTCGGGAGCGCCCAGTCGGCCGAGCGGATAGGCGGCGGCAGCCTCCGCCTCACGGCCCTCGTACAGTGCCCGGGCGAATTTCGTCTTCACCACCGCGGGTGCGATCGCGTTGACCCGGACGACCGGCGCGAACTCATGCGCCAACTGGAGGGTCAGATTGACCATGGCGGCCTTGCTCATGCCGTACGCGCCGACGAAAGGCGAGGCGGAGATCCCGGCGATCGAGGCGATGTTGACGATCGCCCCGCCGTTCTCCCTCTGCCAGGCCTTCCAGGTCTGCTGGGCGAAACCGAGCGCCGAGATCACATTGGTCTCGAACACCTTGCGAGCGACATTGAGATCGAGGTCCGCGATCGGACCGAAGACCGGATTCGTCCCCGCGTTGTTGACGAGGAAGTCGACCCGGCCGAACGCCTCCATGGTGCGCTCGACGGCCGCCGCCTGATGCGCCTCGTCGTGTGCCTTGCCCGCCACGCCGATGACCCGGTCGGAGCCGAGCCGCTCGACGGCCTCCTTGAGCGCCTCCTCGCCGCGTCCCGTGATGCACACCCGGTCACCGCGGGCCACGAGCGCCTCGGCGACGCCGTAGCCGATGCCCCGGCTCGCGCCCGTGATGAGCGCGACCTTCCCGCTGTCCTGCACAGTCATGACGTCCGTCTCCCTTCGGATCAGTTGAGCGGTCCGCCGGCGACGTACATCACCTGGCCGGAGACGAAGCCCGCCGCGTCGCCCGTGAAGAAGGCGATGGCGTTGGCGATGTCCTCGGGACGGCCGACGCGCTGCACCGGGATCTGCGTGGCGGCAGCGGCCTGGAACTCCTCGAAGCCCATGCCGATGCGGGCCGCGGTCTGCGCGGTCATCTCGGTGACGACGAAGCCGGGAGCGACGGCGTTGGCGGTGATGCCGAACTTGCCGAGCTCCTTGGCGAGGGTCTTCGTGAAGCCCTGCAGACCCGCCTTGACGGCGGAGTAGTTGGCCTGACCGCGGTTGCCGAGCGCCGAGGAGGAGGAGAGCGAGACGATGCGGCCGAACCCGGCGTCCACCATGTGCTTCTGGACGGCCTTGGCCATCAGGAACGCGCCCTTGAGGTGCACGTTCATGACGGTGTCCCAGTCGGACTCACTCATCTTGAAGAGCAGGTTGTCGCGGAGCACGCCCGCGTTGTTGACGAGGATCGTCGGAGCCCCGAGCTCGGCGGCGACCCGCGCGACCGCGGCTTCCACCTGGGCGCTGTCCGACACATCGCAGCCGACGGCGAGGGCGGTGCCCCCGTCGGCGGTGATCTTCTCGACGGTGTCCTTGCAGGCCGCCTCGTCGAGGTCGAGTACGGCGACGGCGCGGCCCTCGGCCGCCAGGCGTACCGCGGTGGCGGCGCCAATGCCCCGCGCCGCTCCGGTCACGATGGCGACGCGCTGCTCGGTGGTGGACATGCTTGGTTCTCCTCGCCCTTGGATCGCCGCTCAGCGGACGTCGGGGCACCCCCGGCACGCGATCCTCGTGTGCGCGGAACCTTCCCGATGACTGAGCAACCGCTTAGTACCTTCAGCAGACGAGACGCTAGAAGCCCTGGCACCCGGTGTCAACGGCCCACGGCCACAGGGATGCATGTCACACCCGACGGCGCCGCCGCCCCAGTGGTCAGGTGCGGCGCCGCAGGGCTGGAGGATCAGCGGACGAGCAGGTCGAGCAGCCGCGTGACCTCGCCTTCCGGGTCGTCCGTGAGGCCGCTGTGCACGGGGCTCGGCTGAATGACGGTGGAGCGCGGAGCGATCAGCCAGCGGAAACGGCGGCCGGCGTCGTCACCGGCTGCCTGGCCCGCGTCCGCACCACCGCGGCAGACTCCCTCCACCGCATGCAGGGCGGCCCGCACACCGACCACGTCGGCATTCGGGTCCAGGGCCTTCAGCTTGGCCTCGTCGAGATGGGTGCGGGCGGCGACGAACCCCCGCGCGCGGCAGTAGACGACCACGCCCGCGTTGAAGAACTCGCCGCGCTGCACCCGCGGCACCACGCGCAGCAGCGCGTACTCGAAGACATCGCGCTCACTCACCGCTGGCCGTCCTTGTCGTTCTTCTTGGTGGGGTGCGGCCACGGGGTGAGGTGCTCGGTGAGCCAGCCGGGGGCCTGGGAGGGCTTGGGTCCGGTGGGGGCCTCCATCGTGATGCGCTCATGGATGGTCGCGGCGCGCGGCAGCAGCGCCTCCACGTAGGCGCGGCGCAGGTCGTCCGTGGAATCGAAGCCGGGCTCGTCCACCAGCCACTCGTCGGGGACGTCGGCCGTGACCTCGGTGAGCAGTTCCTCCGTGACCAGCGGAGCGAGTTCGGCGGCGGCCGCCGCGACGTCGGGGGCGAAGGGGGCGAGCGCGTGGTCCGAGGCGTTGTACGGCTTGGCGGCGGAGGCCTGGGCTCCGGGCCAGTTGTGATGCCAGATCATGGTGGCACCGTGATCGATGAGCCACAGGTCGCCGTGCCAGATCAGCATGTTCGGATTGCGCCAGGAACGGTCGACGTTGTTGATCAGGGCGTCGAACCAGACGACCCGTCCGGCTTCCCGGGAGTCCACCTGGTAGGCGAGCGAGTCGAAGCCGATCGATCCCGGCAGGAAGTCCATCCCCAGGTTGAGCCCGCCGCTGGCCTTCAGGAGTTCCTGCACCTCCTGGTCGGGCTCGGCGAGCCCGATGACCGGGTCGAGCTGGATCTGCACCAGATCGGGGACGCGCAGACCGAGCCGGCGGCCGAGCTGTCCGCAGATGACCTCCGCGACCAGGGTCTTGCGCCCCTGTCCGGCGCCGGTGAATTTCATGACATAGGTGCCGAGGTCGTCGGCCTCGACGATTCCTGGCAACGATCCACCCTCCCGCAAGGGCGTGACGTAGCGGGTCGCTGTGACTTCGGTGAGCATTTTCCCAGGCTATACGGCTCAGATCCCTGGGGATCCATGACCGAGATCGACGCGGTGATGAGGCGGCAGTCGGCGACGGTGATCGTGGACGGCAGGACCATCACCATCACCCGCGCCCCGGCAGCACCCCACCCCGGCCACTGGAGCCCAGCACCATGCACAGGACCGCGCCGAACCTCCCACCACAGCGACGGCCCGGACGGCTTCGTCCCCGGCGCGGGGCTCGGTCTGTTCCAGTGCACCCGGCTCGCACAGTGCCTGGAGCTCATCGGTGCAGGCCGCGATCCGGGCGGCTTCGCGCAACTCGGCTTCCCGCGCGTCGGCCCCGCACGGGGTGGGAAGCCTGCTGAGACAGCACGGCCTGCCAGTCCTCAGCGCCAGGAACACTGCCGTGATCGAGGCAGTCACCACGCTCCCGCCCATCGTCATCGCCGACCTGTTCGCTTCCACCGCGGAGGCCTGGGCGAGGTGCGCGAACGACAGCTGGACCCACTACCTCGCAGCCCGGGAACGGCCCCGTGGCCAGTGGGTCCGTGCAGGAATGCCAGATCTTTCGACGGTGGCCCTGAACGTGCGACCTGTGGCGGTGAGGCGGTTCGGGTACTCAGGCGGACGCTGCCGATCGCCGTGAAGCAGGCAGGTCGCCGGCCACGCGGCGACGGGAGTCGGGGCGCCACGTGGCGACCAGGGCAGCGGCCAGCAGCAGTTCGGCGATGTCGCCGCCGTAGTACATGATCTCCGCGCCTTCCTGGACCTGAGAGATAGGGGCATGGATGTCGACCCAGAAGCCGCCGTACATCAGCTGGGCGATCACCGCGTGCGCCGCGATCGCGACACCGAGGCAGACCAGCCGGGCAGGCGCGCCCGGCCGGGAGGGGGCGGGGTCGGGGCCGGCGATGACGTAGGCGAACAAGCATCCGGACAGCAGGAAGTGCGCGTGCAGCAGCCAGTGCGCGCCCGGGTTGCCCATGGTCGCGTTGTAGAGGGGGGTGAAGTAGAGGGCCGCGAGGCTACCGGCGGACAGAGCCAGCGCGACCACAGGATGAGCGATCACCCGGGCGGGTGGGCTGTGCAGAACGGCGGTCAGCTGCCGTCCCCGCGCCGCGGGCAAGGTACGCAGCAGGAGGGTGACCGGGGCGGCGAGGACGAGCGCGAGGGGCGCGTACATGCCGATGAGCATGTGCTGGGCCATGTGGCCGCGGAAGTCATGCGCGAAGGAGGCCACGGGCGGCAACAGCGCCGCGCCGAGCAGGACGATGCCCGTCAGGAACCATGCGGTCCGCCACCGGCTCCAGCCCAGGGCGGGATTGCGGTGGCGGGCCCGGCGAGCGAGCAGCAGGTAGGCGCCGACGGCGGCCGGCAGGACGAGTGCGGGCAGCAGCCACCCGAGAAGGCTGCTGCCCGCGTCGTGTCCGTGTGCGGGCATGTCGAGATCCATCAGGCGTGCCGACTTTCACGCCGCCCGACCGGGGCGTTCGGGTCGAAGGGCCGGCCACTGCGCTGGAGCAGGTAGCCGCCCGCGACCAGCAGGGCGCCCAGGACGAGGAAGCCGATGTCCCACCACACCTGGCCATCTCCGGCGTAGACGTGGTGGATGCCGAGGATGTGGTGGTCCAGGACGCCCTCGACCAGGTTGAACAGGCCCCAGCCCACCAGCATCCAGCCCCACAGCACCCGTGAAGTCCATACCCGCAGCCGGTTGTGGGTGACCCTTGAGTACAGGATGGCGAGCCCGAGCAGTACCGCCAGCCAGCACACGGTGTGGAAGATGCCGTCCCACAGGGTGTTCATCTCCAGGCCGGAGACCGTGTCGGGGTTGTAGTACTTCACCCCGATGTGGTCCTGGTTGGTGCTGGAGAGCATGTGGTGCCACTGGAGCAGTTGATGCAGCACGATGCCGTCGACGAACCCGCCCATCCCCACCCCGAGCACGATGCCCGGCAACTGGATACTCCTCGGCTGCGAGAGACCCGCCCGCGTCTCGCCCATCGTGGTGGCCATCGCTCGTCTCCGCTCCTGCTGGAAGATGCCTCAGCCGCAGGTTCCCCTCTCCACGGCACTCACGCCGCGCGCATGCCCCCATCCGGAGCAATGGCTGTATCGAACCGCCTCCGCTCACGGCGTTCGGGCCGGGGAACATACGCACACCGGCCCCGCCGGTCGCCGAACGGACGGCGGGCGAGTCACCCCCGCTCGTGGACCAAGCAGAACGGTCGGCAGGGGTGAGGTGGGATTGGTCGTGGTGGAGCAGTACTCCGGCTCCCGGCCAGCTGAAGCCTCGTCACCCGCCGAGTGTGTGCCACTCCGCCCGCCGGGTGGTGGGGTGCGGGTCTCACACGGTTGCGATGCCCGGGTCACTCACGCCGGCTTGGCCGTTCTCGACGTGCCCGGCCAGGCGCCGCAGGTATCCGGCGTTGCCCTCGACGACGACCGTCAGGTCGTACCAGCGCTTGGTGGCGCGCAGGTCGATGCTCTGCTCGACGGTGGCGCCGGCGCGGACCATGTAGGTTTGGCGCTCGCCGCCGTACGCGTTGGTCACGGTGAGGTGTGCGTCGACGGCCGACAGGTTGGTCAGGGTGAGCTTCAGGTTGCCGGCGTCGTGGCGTGCCGTCACCTCCGGCTCGGCGGCTTTGTTGTTGCCCTTGAAGGTGCGCAGGAAGCCGTTGGGGCCGTGGACCGTGAGGTCGTAACTTCCGCCGGAGTACACCGAGTTCCAGCTGTCGGAAACGGGCTTCCCGGCTGCCGCGGTGTACGTCCACGGGCCGTCGGTGCGCTTCTGCGAGCGCACCTGGAAGGCGGCGCCCGCCTGGTCCCCTGCGCTGAACGTCAGCTTGTACTTGCCGGTGGTGAGGTCAGCGGCCCCGTCGACGTAGGGAACGTAGGAGAGCGGGCGGCTCGGCCGCGCCCCGGCCTCTTGCCGAGGCAGGGTGCCCTGGGCGGGTGGCCTCGGTACGTAGCTGTTGTGGCGGTCGCGGTCCGGCGGGGCATAGCCTGCGGTGTCCGGCAGGTCAGCCGGGTCTGTGATCTTGAGGGAGAAGTCGAAGGCGGATGTGAGGTCACCGCAGATGGCGCGCCGCCATGGCGAGATGTTGGTCTCCCTCACTCCGAACCGGTTCTCCATGAAGCGCAGGATCGAGGTGTGGTCGAAGGTCTCGGAGCAGACGTATCCGCCGGTGGACCATGGCGAGACGACGATCATCGGGACGCGCTGTCCGAGGCCGTAGGGGCCTGCGGCGTATCCGATACTCCCCTTGTAGTGGTCGAGTGTGGTGTCGACTGTGGACAGGCCTTGGCTGGCGGAGGCCGGCGGGTAGGGCGGCACGATGTGGTCGAAGTAGCCGTCGTTCTCGTCGTACGTGATGAACAGGGCGGTCCTGCTCCATACGTCGGGGTTCGAGGTGAGCGCGTCGAGGACGTGCGAGATGTACCAAGCACCGTAGTTTGCCGGCCAGTTGGGGTGTTCGGAGAACGCTTCGGGGGCGGCGATCCAGGAGATCTGCGGCAGTCTTGCGGCCTTGACGTCGGCTTTGAGGATGTCGAAGTATCCGTCTCCTGCCTTGGCGTTCGTGCCGGTGCGGGCCTTTTCGTACAGGGGGTCGCCGGGCTTGGCGTTGCGGTAGTTGTTGAAGTACAGCAGGGAGTTGTCGCCGTAGTTGCCGCGATATGCGTCGTTGATCCAGCCCCAGCCGCCGGCCGCGTCGAGGCCGTCGCCGATGTCCTGGTACACCTTCCAGGAGATGCCCGCCCTCTCGAGGCGTTCGGCGTATGTAGTCCAGCCGTAGCCCGCTTCCTGGTTGCCGAGGACCGGGCCGCCGCCGGTGCCGTCGTTGCCGACGTGTCCGGAGAGCATGTAGTAGCGGTTCGGGTCGGTCGCACCGATGAACGAGCAGTGGTAGTCGTCGCAGATGGTGAATTTGTCGGCGAGGGCGTAGTGGAACGGGATGTCGTCCCGTGTCAGGTACGCCATGGTGCCGGTGCCTTTGGCGGGGATCCAGTTGTCGTACTTGCCGTTGTTGAAGGCGCTGTGGCCACCGGCCCAGTCGTGGTCGAGGCCCGCGATGAACTGCATGCCCAGGTCGTCGGCGTCCGGGTGGTAGGGCAGGGTTTCCTTGCCGCCGCTTGTCTGGTGCCATACCGGTTTGCCGCTGGGCAGTGTCACCGGGCGGGGGTCTCCGAAGCCCCTGACGCCCTTCATCGACCCGAAGTAATGATCGAAGGAACGATTCTCCTGCATGAGAACGACGATGTGTTCGATGTCCTTGACGGTTCCGCTGCGGCGCGCCGCGGGGATGGCTGCGGCGCGGTCGATGGAGCCGGACAGGGCGGCGAACCCCGAGGTGGCTCCGGCGATTTGAAGGAAGCGACGCCGATTGATTTCGGTCATGGGTGTGGGAGTCCTCCTGCCACGTCGGTGATGTCCGTCCACGAAGGGGGCAGACGGAGTATTCAAGAGGACCCGGGCTTGAGGAAAGTGGGCCGAGGTGACGGTCGCGCAAAGAGTGGGTGGTTGGTGTGCGGGCCGAGCGCGAGATCCTGCGGCGGTCAGCCGCCTGTTTCGCCCGGGAGGTGAAGTTCGCCGCGGCCCACGCGGTGGATGCAGACCACGCGGGCAACACCGTCGGCGGCCGCGGTTCCCAGCCGTCGTGGGGCGGCGCCGGGGCGGGAGGGTTTCGGCGCTCGGGCCGGGCAGGGGGTGTTCGGGCGGATGCGTCGAAAATTGCGGGGGGACACGGGCGGGTGTGAGCCGGTCCGGCGGGCTCGGTTTCTCCCACGACCTTCAAAGACCTCGGACGATGGATCACGGCACAGCGGCTCAGGTGGGCGCAACTGCTGCCCGCACAGCGGTCACACCCGTCATGTCCGAGGCACCCGTACGCACCGTGATCTCGACAGCAGGCGTGCGGGCACCTCGTTTCCGATGAGGTGCCCTTCCTCGCCTTTCCCGGCGAAGACCCCGTCAGGGGGTTGGCGTTGCGGGCCCGGGTCCCTAAGTTATGAGCAGAACATGAGTCCCGCTCATATTTAAGGATCTACGCGATGGCCATGCTTCAACCACCGCGCCGCAGACTCGGATCCCTCACGGTGGTGTCACTGCTCCTCGCCGTGATGGCCCTGGCGCTCGGCCCGATGCCCAGCTCCGCGGCGGAACCCAACTGGTGGGATCCGACCGCCCGGCCCATACCCGACGCGCAGATCGACGTCACGGGCGAGCCCTTCAAAGGCACCGACGCCCAGGGGCGTGTAAGGGGCTTCGTCGACGCCCACGACCACATCATGTCCAACGAGGGCTTCGGCGGCCGGCTGATCTGCGGCAAGCCGTTCTCGGAGCAGGGCGTCGCCGATGCGCTCAAGGACTGCCCCGAGCACTACCCCGACGGCACGGGCGCAGTCTTCGACTTCATCACCAAGGGCGGCGACGGCAAGCACGACCCCAACGGGTGGCCCACGTTCAAGGACTGGCCCGCCCACGACTCGCTGACCCACCAGCAGAACTACTACGCCTGGATCGAGCGGGCATGGCGCGGCGGCCAGCGGGTGCTGGTCAACGACCTGGTCACCAACGGCGTCATCTGCTCGGTCTACTTCTTCAAGGACCGCAGCTGCGACGAGATGACCGCCATCCGCCTGGAGGCGCAGAAGTCGTACGACATGCAGGCCTTCATCGACAAGATGTACGGCGGCCCGGGCAAGGGCTGGTTCCGGATCGTCACCGACAGCGCGCAGGCCCGTGAGGTCATCAAGCAGGGCAAGCTGGCCGTCGTCCTGGGGGTCGAGACCTCCGAGCCGTTCGGCTGCAAGCAGGTCCTGGACATCGCGCAGTGCAGCAAGGCGGACATCGACCGCGGCCTGGACGAGCTGTACGAACTGGGCGTGCGCAGCATGTTCCTGTGCCACAAGTTCGACAACGCCCTGTGCGGGGTGCGCTACGACTCCGGCGCCCTCGGTACGGCCATCAACGTGGGCCAGTTCCTGTCGACCGGCACCTTCTGGAAGACGGAGACCTGCCGCGGCCCGCAGCACGACAACCCCATCGGCAACGCGAAGGCACCCGCGGCGGAGAAGCAGCTGCCGGCGGGGGTGGCCGTCCCTTCGTACGCCTCTGACGCGCAGTGCAACACCCGCGGGCTGACCGGCCTGGGTGCGTACGCGGTGCGCGGCATGATGAAACGCCACATGATGCTGGAGCTCGACCACATGAGTGTCAAGGCCGCGGATCAGGCCTTCGACATCCTCGAGTCCGAGTCGTACCCGGGCGTCATCTCCTCGCACAGCTGGATGGACCTGGGCTGGACCGAACGGCTCTACAGGCTCGGCGGGTTCATCGCGCAGTACATGAGCGGCTCCGAGGCGTTCAGCGCGGAGGCCAAGCGCACGGACGCGCTGCGCGAGAAGTACAAGGTCGGCTACGGCTACGGCACCGACATGAACGGTGTCGGCGGCTGGCCGGGCCCGCGGGGCGGGGACACCCCGAACCCGGTCACGTATCCCTTCCGCAGCACTGACGGCGGCTCGCTGATCGACAAGCAGACCACCGGCGAACGCAGATGGGACTTCAACACCGATGGCGCCGCGCACTACGGCATGGTCCCGGACTGGATCGAGGACATCCGGATCGTCGGCGGCCAGGAGGTCGTGGACGACCTCTTCTCCGGCGCCGAGTCCTACCTCCACACCTGGGGCAACACCGAGAAGCACGAGTCCGGGGCGAACCTGGCCTCGGGTGCCACCGCCTCGGCGTCCTCATCGGAGTGGTGGAACCCGGTCGTCAGCTTTGCGCCCGGCAAGGCCGTGGACGGCGACAACGACACCCGCTGGGCCAGCGAGTGGAACAACGACCAGTGGCTGCGGATCGACCTCGGATCCGTGAACCCGGTCAAGCGCGTCACCCTCGACTGGGAGGCGGCGTACGGAAAGTCGTACCGTGTCGAGCTGTCGGAAGACGGCACGAACTGGAAGGCGGTCTGGTCCACGGCCGCCGGTGACGGCGGCCTGGACACGGCACGTTTCGCCGGAACTCGGGCGCGCTACGTACGCATCACGGGGCTGGAGCGCGGCACCCAGTGGGGCTACTCACTTCGCGAGGTCGGCGTCTACGCCAGCTGACGCACCCGTGAGGCGGTGTCCAGGGCCGGGGCCGACCGAATCAGCTCTCCCGATCCGGCCGGCCCCGGCCGACTTTCCGGCGCATTCGACGACCGAGCCGCGCAGAGCGCGGGGAACCACGCGCCACGAAATTCGATAGCCCCCGTCAGGGGCTTGGCGTTACGGGCCTGCGTGCCTGACGAGAAGACCATGAGCCCTACTCACGTTTGAGGATTTGCGTGATCACTCACCACTCCGAAGCCCGCCTCTGGCTTCTGAGCACTCCCGGCACCTCTTACGCCTTCCAGCTGGACGCCGACGACGCCCCCCGGCACGTTCACTGGGGCCGGCCGCTGACCCTGGAGCAGGCCGTCGTGATCGCGGCCGACCTGCCCACCGAAGACCCTGCCGGCGACGATCCCGGTGGTGAGGAGTACGCGGTCGAGGGCGGCCTGCGCTTCGGGATGCCGTCGCTGACCGTCCGCTTCGACGACGCCGTCCGCGGCTTCGAGTGGCGGTTCCTCTCGCACACGGTCGACGACGACCTGCTCACGCTCTCCTTCACCGACCGTGTCCGCTCCCTCGGTCTCGAACTGAACTACCGGATCCGGGACGGCCATGACCAGATCGAGCGCTGGGCCGTCCTCACCGCGGGCGAGCCGGTGGACGTCCTGCGATTCGACTCCGCCGCCTGGACACTGCCCGCCCGCGACGACTACCGGGTCAGCCATGTGGTGGGGGAATGGGGCCGGGAGTTCCAACTCCAGCGCGACCGGGTGCCCGTCGGGGAGACCGTGTTCACCAGCCGTCTCGGGATCACGGGACAGCACGCCGGGCCGTGGCTGATGCTCGACGCGCAGGACGCCGCCGAGGAGCACGGCGAGGTCTGGAGCGCGGCCCTGGCCTGGAGCGGCAGCCGCCGGATCACCCTGCGCCGCACCCCCTACGGCCGCGCCTCCTGGACGGGCGGTTTCGGGCACGAGGGGCTGGTCTGGAAACTGCGCCCCGGCGAGCGCCTGGAGACCCCTGTCTTCACCGGGCTGTATGCCCCCGACGGCTTCGGCGGCACCAGCCGCCGCTGGCATGCCTACGTCGAACGTCAGGTGCTTCCCGCCCGCCCTGACGAGCGCCCTTTGATCTTCAACTCCTGGGAGGCGACCGAGTTCGACATCACCGAGAAGCAGCAGACCGAACTGGCCGAGCTGGCCGCGGATCTCGGCGTCGAGGTCTTCGTCGTGGACGACGCCTGGTTCGGCGCCCGCACCAGCGACATGGCCGGGCTCGGCGACTGGTGGCCCAACCCCGACCGCTTCCCGAACGGCCTGGATCCGCTCGCCGGCCACGTCCGCGCACTGGGCATGGGCTTCGGCCTGTGGGTCGAGCCCGAGGCGGTCAACCCCGACAGCGATCTCTTCCGTGCGCACCCTGACTGGATCCTCTGCCAGGACGGTCGTACCCGCACGCAGCGCCGCCACCAGCACGTGCTGAACTTCGCCCGCCACGACGTCCGGGAATGGGCGGTCGATTGGCTGGTCAGGACCGTCACCGAGCTGGACGTGGTCTTCCTCAAATGGGACATGAACCGGCCCTTCAGCGAGGCAGGGCAGCCTGGGGCCGTCGACCCCGACCGGGTCTGGATCGAGCACACGCGCGGGGTCTACGAGGTGATGGACCGGCTGCGCGCCGCCCGTCCCGGCCTGTACCTGGAGGCGTGCGCCGGTGGCGGCGGCCGGGCCGACCTGGGCGTGCTCGCCCGCGCCGACCAGATCTGGACCTCGGACAACACAGACGCCGCCGACCGTGTCGCCATCCAGCACGGCCACTGCCAGCTGCTGCCCGCCCGAACCATGGGTGCCTGGGTCACCGACAGCCCGCACGGCTTCACCGCCCGCCCGACCTCGGTCCGGTACCGCTTCCACGTCTCGATGACTGGGGCGATGGGCATCGGCGGCAACCTGAGGAACTGGAGCGAGGAGGATCTGGCCTGGGCCCGGATGCTGGTCGAGCAGTACAAGCGGATCCGGCCCGTGGTGCACGGCGGCGTCCAGTACCGCCTGGGTCACGACGCCGTGCAGTACCTCACCGAGGACGAGGTCGTCGTCTTCCAGTTCCAGCCGTCCGCGCTGACCCGCTCGGTCGCCCGTACCCGGCTGAAGGGCCTCGCCCCCGACGCCCGCTACCGGGATGAGACCACCGGCGCCGTCCACGAGGGAGCCGTCCTGCTCAGCCACGGTCTCCCGCCGCTGCTGTCCTTCGACTGGACGAGCGAGCTCGTCCACCTCAAGAAAGTGCCCCGATGAGTCTCGCCCCCGAGCGGCCCGAGGCCCTCACCGAGCCGGCCCGTAAAGTCGGCCCCGGCTGGGTCGCCCTGTACGTCCTGGCCAACGTCGGAATGTTCATTCCCATGCAGGCGCCGACCACGTTCCTGATGCCCGAGCAGATCGCCCAGATCGACCCGGTGGGGAAGGTCGGCAGCTACGCCTGGGTCAGCATGATGGGCGCGATCTCGGGAATCGTCCTCGCGCCACTGGCCGGCGCCCTCAGCGACCGCACCACCGGCCGGTTCGGCCGCCGTCGGCCGTGGATGATCGGCGGCTCACTGGTCTGCATGGCGGCACTGGCCTGCATCGGCATCCAGACGACCGTCGCCGGGGTCGCGCTCGGCTCCCTCGTGCTGTCCGCCGCCTTCATGATCATCGGTGCCGGACTCTCCCCGGTTGTGCCCGACCAGGTCCCGGTCGCCCAGCGCGGTGTGGTGCTGGGCTGGGCCATGGTCCCGCAGGCCGGCAGCATGATCGCGGGCGGGCTACTGCTC
Source organism: Streptomyces sp. NPDC093149 (assembly GCF_044754145.1). Classification (NCBI taxonomy): domain Bacteria; kingdom Bacillati; phylum Actinomycetota; class Actinomycetes; order Kitasatosporales; family Streptomycetaceae; genus Streptomyces; species Streptomyces sp. NPDC093149. The sequence continues at coordinate 43,344 of NZ_JBIVON010000010.1, read as the reverse complement.
GGGCTGGTCACCGGCTTCTCCGCGCAGTACACGCTGATGGCCGCTCTGCCGCTGCTGATATTGCTCTTCGCAACCACCATGAAGGATCCACCGCTTCCCACTCGGCACCGCGAGCCGTTCTCGCTGCGTACCTTCCTGGACGGCTACCGGATCGACCCGCGCGAGCACCCCGACTTCATCTGGGCGATGAGCTCCCGGTTCATCATGGGGCTGGGCTATGGGATGGGCACGCTCTACCTGCCGTACTTCCTGGACGACGCACTGCACTACGAGCAGTTGTTCCCCGGCAGGTCGACCGAGGACGGCCTGCTCATCGTGATCGGCGTCAACTGCCTGGCCACGATCTCGACGGTCGTCCTCAGCGGCTGGCTCTCCGACAAGCTGGGCAAGCGGCGCATGCCGGCCTTCCTCGGCGGTGTCACGATGGCCGTCGCCGCGGTCCCACTCGCACTGTCGCCCACATGGACCATGACGCTCGTCGCAGCCGTCATCCTGGGCCTGGGTTACGGCGTGTACCTGGCCGTCGACACCGCCCTGGTCACCGAAGTGCTCCCTGCCTCGGCGGACCGCGGCAAGGACATGGCCCTGGCCAACCTGATGACTTCCCTGCCCTACGTTCTCGTTCCCCCGATCGCCTCGGTCGTGCTCGGCAGTCCGGGGGGCTACCGGTCGCTCTTCCTCTGCTCCGCGGCCATGTCCGCGCTGGGCGCGGTATTGGTCTGGAAGGTCAAGGCCGTCCGCTGAGGGCTGTCGTCTGCCGCGCGGCTCCGGTCATTCGCACCTCCGGCCGCGAAGCACGCCTTGACCACTACTGGTTGCCGGTCACCGGAGCCGATCGTTCAGATAGCTGTTGAGGACTCGCTTGCACTCAGCGATCAGCTGGGCGTCGCCCTGTGGATCGGTACGGAAGGCAAGTTTCAGCACGCTGTCCGCGCACTCCAGGGCCACCCGCACCGCGATCTCGAATTCGGCGTTGTCCTGGGCCCCGGTCAGGGAGGTGGTCAGTGAGCGCAGCCTTCCGGCTACCGCGGTGTTGTTGTCCAGGGTCGGCTCCAGGATGTGGTCCTGTCCCACCGCACCGAAGTCGACCACGCCGAAACCGGTGATCGTCCGGCGCATGGTGACGAACTCGTCGACGGTCACATCCACGATGCCCGAGATGCCTTCGGGCTCCTCCCGCTCCACACGGTCCGCGACCCGCCCCAAGAAGGACTCCAGATTGCGGGCGGCGAGCGCGCCGATCAGCCCCTCCCTGTCGGAGAAGAACTGGTAGAGGGTGCCGATGGGCACCTCGGCCCTGCGAGCCACCTCCTTGGTGGTCAGCGCTGCATAGCCGACCTCGTGCAGGAGTTCGGCGCAAGCGTCCAGCAGCCGTTCGAAGCGTTCGGCGCTGCGCTTCTGCACCGGCAGTCGGCGCAGCGTCCCTGCGATGCGATCTTGATTCACGCTTCCATCATCCCACCGAACAGGCTAACGTGAGCCATGCTCATGTTTCAGGAGGTTAGACGTGACACTGGATCATCTGCCCGCGGACTTCATCTGGGGCGCCTCGACGGCGTCGTATCAGATCGAGGGCGCCACCGAGGAGGACGGCCGCGGCCCCTCAATATGGGACACCTTCACCGCCCGGCCCGGCACAGTCCGTGACGGGCACACCGGCGATGTGGCGTGCGACCACTACCACCGGTACGAGGAGGACATCGCGCTGATGGCCGAGGCGGGCCTCACCGGCTACCGCTTCTCCATCGCCTGGCCCCGGATCCAGCCGACCGGCGCAGGTGAGGTCAATCCTCGGGGTCTGGACTTCTATGACCGACTGGTCGACGGCCTGCTCGCTCACAGCATCGAACCTGTCCCGACCCTGTTCCACTGGGACCTTCCGCAGGGCCTCGAGGACAGCGGCGGCTGGCTGAACCGCGACACCGCACACCGCTTCGCCGAGTACGCCGCCATCATGGCCGACAGGCTGGGCGACCGCGTCCAGAAGTGGATCACACTCAACGAGCCGTTCATCCACATGGTCTGGGGCTACGGTCTCGGCACTCATGCACCGGGCCGCGCCCTGTTCCTGGACTGCCTGCCGGTCGCCCACCATCAGTTGCTCGGCCATGGCCTGGCACTGAGGGAGCTGCGGGCGCGCGGCCTCCAGGTGATGATCGCCAACAACTGCACCCCGGTCTGGCCCGCTTCGGACGCTCCCGCCGACCGCGCCGCCGCACGAGCCTATGACAACCTGCACAACCGCCTGTTCAACGACCCGATCCTCACGGGGAGCTACCCGGACCTGTCGGCCTTCGGCGCGGACGCGGCCCTCGGCGGCTCCGTCCAAGACGGCGATCTCGAACTGATCTCGGCCCCCTTGAGCGCGCTCGGCATCAACTACTACAACCCGACCCGGATCCAGGCGCCGACGTCCGAGGGGCTGCCGTTCGACGAGGCCCCCGTCGAGGGCTACCGCCGCACCGCCTTCGACTGGCCCGTCGTTCCCGACGGCCTACGGGAACTGCTCGTCGACCTCAAGGAGCGTTACCCGGCACTCCCACCGATTTACATCACGGAGAACGGCTGCTCCACCGAGGACGTCGTCAACGCGGACGGCACCGTCCTCGACCCGGACCGCATCGACTATTTGGACACCCACCTCCAGGCCGTCGACGCCTCCGTGGCCCAGGGCGTGGACGTGCGCGGCTACTTCACCTGGACGCTGATGGACAACTTCGAATGGGCCGAGGGCTTCCACCAGCGCTTCGGTCTCGTCCACGTCGACCACGACACCCAGGTCCGCACCCCGAAGGCGTCCTTCGCGTGGTACCGCGACCTCATCCGCGCTCAACGCGGATGAATCGGGGCAGGAGCATCACATCCCTCTGCCTCGAGGCGACGTCAGGTGGGAATTGTCAGCCGGAACGTCGAAGACTCCGTCGGGCTGGTCGGCCGGCGAGCGACGGGGGCGGCCGAGCCAATGGCGGGCCGACCCGTCTCCATTCGATCGAACAGGCAGTGGAAGGTCGTCCGCGACTGCATCACCGACCGCGGACCCTCCAGTTCCCTGGCCCATCAGCGTCCGCAGGATCTCCACCACCCATGCATCCAACGGGCCCTGGACGAGGCGTCACGGCCTTGACGTCGTCCGCACCGGTGAACCCGCTGTCGGCTCGTTGAGGATCACCAGCGCCGTTCCGGTGTTTGTCCCACAGGACCAGCATGTCCGGCCGCAGCAGATGCAGTAGCCGTGAGGCGTAACGGGTTTCGCCGCCGGTCGGCGGCCCGAACACCGCGCCCATGAGCGCTCTGGTCCCGGTCTCGACCAGCGTCATCGATTCCATGGCCGGATAGCCGCGGCGAGACGTCCGCCCCCGCCGGACGCGGTGCCGCTCGGAGTCGGCGACCTTCTCTGAACTGCACCCGTCGAACGACACCGTCCGGAACGGACCGGATCGCACCCCCGGTGTCGTCGGCCGGGCCGGCGGACCGGCCAGCACCTCGAACAGTGCCCGAACCGGTGCGACTCCAAGCCGACGGCGCAGATCACGCAGGGCCTTCGGCGTCCGACCGTCCACCGAAACCCCGTCCAGGCCCGCCGCCGACCTGCCCCGGACCAACCGGTCTCCGACCTCGGGGAACAGGCACATCGCGGACCTGGATCCCGGTGGCATCCAGATGCAACTCAATGCCCTCGGTCTGGGCATATGCGAACACATCCGCCACGGTCCGCAGGCGCAGACCAGGACGGTCGGGAACCGCACATCCCCGCCGGACGAGCCGCCCCCGCATCTCGCCGATCGCGCGAGTGATCGCGGAGCGGTCGACACCGAACAGCAGCCCCAGTAGTGAATGCGGAAGGTCGTGCCGCAGATGGACCGGATCGGCCACAGGCCGGTCGGCAGCCGGCGTGTCCGCCCGATACCTCCGCCAGGAGTTCCCAGGCGACGGCGGCGCGCATCGCACGCGCTGCCGACCATGTCGGAGCACCGTCGACCGGCCGGGCAAACCTCGCGGCGGGCAAGATCATCGCATCGAGCTAATGTCAGCGGCTTCTCAGGGCCGATCGGGTGCCCCGGCCTTTACTGTTTCCCGGGATCTGGACGGATTCCCAGATGTTTGCCCCCACTTTTCCTCTTTCCCGGTGACGCGCACGCACGCCGACCACAGCCCTGACGAAGGAGAGCCCGCCCGATGTCTGTTGACACCAGCCCGGAAGCACCGCTGGAGCCGCCGCAGCAGTCCAGCCTGAGCACGGCGGCTGCCCGTAACCTCGCCACCACGACCAAGTCCGCCCCGCAGATGCAGGAGATCACCTCTCGCTGGCTGCTGCGGACGCTCCCCTGGGTGGAGGCCAAGGGTGGCGCCTACCGGGTGAACCGTCGGCTGAGCTACACCGTCGGCGACGGCCGTGTGGAGTTCGTTCAGGACGGTGCCGACGTCCGGGTGATCCCCCGCGAGCTCGGCGAACTGGCCCTGCTGCGCGGCTTCGAGGACGTGGAGGTGCTGACGGCGATCGCCGGCCGGTGCGTCCAGCGCGATTTCCGTGCCGGCGAAACGCTGGTCGAGCGCGGTACGCCCGCCGAACAGATCCACCTGATCGCCCACGGCCGCATCAGCCAGACCTCCGTCGGCAAGTACGGTGACGAGGTCGCCGTCGCCGTACTCGCCGACGGCGACCGGTTCGGTGAGAACGCTCTGCTGGACGCGGACGCCCGGTGGGACTACACGGCCACCGCCGATACCGCCGGCACCCTGCTCACCCTGTCCCGCGGCGACTTCGCCGCCGTGCTGTCCACAGCACCGAGCCTCCAGGCCCATATCCAGCAGTTCAGCTCACTGCCCCAGCAGCGGCAGAACCGTCACGGCGAGGCCGAGATCGCCATGTCGGCCGACCACACCGGCGAGCCCGAACTGCCCGGCGCGTTCGTCGACTACGAACTGAAGCCGCGCGAGTACGAGCTCTCCGTCGCGCAGACCATTCTGCGGGTCCACACGAGGGTCGCCGACCTCTACAACGGGCCGATGAACCAGACCGAGGAGCAACTCCGGCTCACCATCGAGGCGTTGCGCGAGCGCCAGGAGCACGAGCTGATCAACAACAGGGAGTTCGGTCTGCTCCACAACGCCGACTTCAAGCAGCGCATCCAGACCCACTCCGGCCCGCCCACGCCGGACGACCTCGACGAGCTGCTCTGCCGCCGCCGCGGTTCCAAGCTCTTCCTCGCCCACCCCAGGACGATCGCGGCGATCGGGCGTGAGTTCAACTCCCGCGGGCTCTACCCGGACCACGTCGACCTCGGCGGGCAGCAGGTCCCGGCCTGGCGCGGGGTGCCGATCCTGCCCTGCAACAAGATCCCCATCACCAAGGAGAACACCAGCTCGATCCTTGTCATGCGTACCGGGGAGGACAACCAGGGCGTCATCGGCCTGCACCAGACCGGTCTGCCCGAGGAGTACGAACCGGGCCTGTCGGTGCGCTTCATGGGCATCGACGAGCGGTCGATCATCTCCTACCTCGTCACCACCTACTACTCCGCCGCCGTCCTCGTGCCGGACGCGCTCGGCGTGTTGGAGAACGTGCAGATCGCCCGCAGGCACGACTAGACGATCCGCCCTGGCCGGCGGCTACGACCGTCCGGACCGTCCGGGCCGGCCGAGCGTGCCTGGGTCCGGGGCAGCCGCCCATCCCACCAAGGAGCCATGGATGCCCGCCCCTGAGTCTTCCCCAGCGCAGTCGAGTCTGCCTGCGTCCGCTTCCCACTTCGGGACGTATGTTCTCGCCAACGCCGCCCGCGCCTGCGACATCGGGGCCGCTACCGGCGACCGACCCGTGCTGCCTTCCCTGCCGACTCCGTCTCCTGTCGATGTCCCTGCCGTCGAGGTGCGGACACCGAGCCCCGGCCTGGAACGGATCCTTCGTGGTCCCAGTGGCCTGGGTACGGCGAGTCTGCACCTGACCCGTCGCGAGGAGCCGTCGCCTCCGCCGGAGCCACCGACGGCTCCGGCGGAGGGCAACCCGATCCCGGGCCTCTATCACCACCCGGTGCCGGAGCCCCATCCCGGACGAGTGCAGGAGGTCAGCCTCAGGATCAAGGCCTGGGCGCTGGACGAGGTCGATCTGTACCCCGAGGACTGGGAGGACCAGTTCGACGGTTTCTCCGTGGGGCGGTACATGGTCGCCTGCCATCCGGACGCTCCCACCGTCGACCATCTGATGCTCGCCACGCGCCTGATGGTCGCCGAGAACGCGGTGGACGACTGCTACTGCGAGGACCACGGAGGCTCCCCGGTCGGCCTCGGCGAACGCCTCCTGCTGGCCCACACCGCCCTCGACCCCCTGCACACGACGAAGGAGTACCAGCCGCAGTGGGCGGAGTCGCTCCATTCGGACGCGCCTCGACGCGCCTACCGCTCGGCCATGGAGTACTTCCTCCAGCAGGCCAGTCCGTCCCAGGCCGACCGGCTCCGGCACGACATGGCCCGTCTGCACATGGGGTACCTCGCCGAGGCCGCGTGGGCCCAGGCGGACCACGTCCCCGAGGTGTGGGAGTACCTGGCGATGCGCCAGTTCAACAACTTCCGCCCCTGCCCCACCATCACCGACACCGTCGGCGGCTACGAACTGCCGGCCGACCTGCACGCTCAACCCGCCATGCAGCGGGTCATCGCGCTCGCGGGCAACGCCACCACCATCGTGAACGACCTCTACTCGTACACCAAGGAGCTCGCCTCCCCCGGCCGGCACCTGAATCTGCCCGTGGTGATCGCCGAACGTGAGGCCGTCTCCGACCGTGAGGCCTACCTGAAGGCGGTCGAGGTCCACAACGACCTCATGCACGACTTCGAGGCCGAGGCCGCAGCCCTGGCCGCCGCCTGCCCCGTCCCGAGCGTGCAGCGCTTCCTGCGGGGCGTGGCCGTCTGGGTCGACGGCAACCACTACTGGCACCAGACCAATACCTATCGCTACAGCCTGCCCGATTTCTGGTAAGAAGAATGGATTTATCTGTGACCAGCAACGAGCTCACCACCGTCGCCACCTCCACTCCTGTGTTCATCCCCTCCCCGGCAACGCCGTACCAGGGGGACATCGCCCGCTACTGGGACGGCGAGGCCAGGCCCGTGAACCTCCGTCTCGGCGATGTCGACGGCCTTTACCACCACCACTACGGCATCGGCGACGTCGATCACGCCGCCCTCGGCGACGCCGACGACAGCGAACACGAGAAGAAGCTGATCGCCGAGCTCCACCGCCTGGAGTCCGCGCAGGCCGAGCTCCTCCTCGACCACCTCGGCCCGATCGAGCGCGACGATCTGGTCGTGGACGCCGGCTGCGGCCGCGGCGGCTCGATGGTCATGGCCCACCAGCGCTTCGGGTGCAGGGCCGAGGGCGTCACACTGTCGGCCAAGCAGGCCGACTTCGCCAACCAGCGCGCCCGCGAACTCGGCATCGAGGACCACGTCCACGCCCGTGTCTGCAACATGCTCGGCATGCCCTTCGAGACCGGCCGGGCCGCGGCCTCGTGGAACAACGAGTCGAGCATGTACGTCGACCTGCACGACCTCTTCGCCGAGCACTCCCGCATCCTCGCGGTCGGCGGCCGCTACGTGACCATCACCGGCTGCTGGAACCCGCGTTACGGTCAGCCCTCGAAGTGGGTCTCGCAGATCAACGCCCACTTCGAGTGCAACATCCACTCCCGCCGGGAGTACCTGCGCGCCATGGCGGACAATCGCCTCGTACCGCAGGCCGTCATCGACCTCACGCCCGCAACCCTTCCCTACTGGGAGCTGCGGGCCACGTCCTCGCTGGTGACAGGCATTGAAGAAGCGTTCATCAACTCCTACAAGGACGAGTCCTTCCAGTACCTCCTGATCGCAGCCGACCGCATCTGACCGCCTGCCGACCGAAAGAGTCTCGTCCGTCACCGACGGACACAGCTGGTCGGTACGGTTCCTGACGCTGCATCGGCCCTCAAGACCTGGTGGTGGTCTTGAGGGCCGACGTCGTCGTACGGGGAGGGTGTCGATGCCATGCGTCTCGACACGTCCGGCTCCATCGAAGACCGACCCGATGACGGGCGCAGCGGTGCGGAGCGGAATCCGCGGAGGCCATGAAGCCTTCCGGGCGCCGGGCGCACCTCTCGGTTGATTATTGGTCGCACACTCAATAGCATGGACCTCATGTCGTCAAGCATCCAGCGGAAGCGTGTTCGAAAATCGCCGTCGGATCGACGCATGGAGATCGTCGACGCGGCTGCCGCCATTGCTCTGGCCGAAGGCCTGGAGGGCATCACGTTGCGCCGGATCGGCGAGCAACTCGGCGTCCGACCAGGCCTCATCAGCCACTACTTCCCCGCGGTGGAGGATCTCGTGGCCGAGGCGTTCGGCACCGCGGCCGGAGCCGAACTGGACACCCTTCTGCCGACGGACCGGGCGGCGGGAACACCCACCGAACACCTCGCACGCTTCTTCTCACTCGCGACGGGCACCGCGTACGACGAGATCAGCCGGCTCTGGATCAACGCCCGGCACCTCAGTCGCTACCGCCCCGCCCTGCGCGACAGGGTCGGCCGTCAGGAGGCCATGTGGCGCGGCCGCCTGGAGAGTCTCATCCGTGAGGGCGTCGACCGCGGGGAGTTCCGCACCGACGACCCGTATGTGACGACCATTCAGATCCTCGTGGTCATCGACGGCCTCGGCGCGCACGCCAACACTCATACCGACGACCGGCCCGACGCGGTGACGAGGATGGCCGTGACCACGGCCGAACGCGAACTCGGCCTGGAGAGCGGCACACTCCTGGACCACGCCGGTGCGCTCGGGGCCGGGGGACGTCAGCCGTCCGGGACCGACCCGGCCGACGTCGACGCAGGCACCGGGGACTGAGCCGGTACGGTCCGCGGCCCGCCGCGGACCGTGGCCGTCACTGCGACGCAAGGCGTCCACCGCTCCGCCCGAGCGCTCGAACGCGACATCCGCGCCTGACCCTCCGACCGGTAGCCGGACCGGACGCCTCTCTTCGCCCGGCTGCGCGCGGGAGCACCGGTCTTTCGCGGGAGCGACACGACAGCCGGATGACCCGCTTCGTCACTGCGGGGCGGCCCTCAGGAACGCAGCACTGCCAGGACCCGGCCGCGGAGCAGCTCGTACTCCTCACGGAGTCGCACGATCTGCGCCGGCCGTTCGATCACGTCGCCGCCGACGACCATCTCGTCGGGTCCGAACTGCTCGCGCGTGAGGTCGACTTCTATCCCCATGCCCAGACGGTTCCACCAGTGGTAGTCCACTCGCTCACCGTTGACATGGACCTCGCCACGGATCAGCACCCCGCCCAACAGATCGTGCACCACCAGGGCAGTGACACCGCACTGGTCGCGCGCCGGGTTGTCCGCTGTCCAGTTCGGTCGGTGCTCCGGCGTCGTGGTGTCCGCGCCCCAGGAATCGCGAATGGCCTGCTCAAGATCGTTCAGGTTGCTCGGTGTCATGCCTCTCAGCCTGGCAGACGCCTCTGACAGTCCCGCGACGCATCGTGTCCGCTCGGGTCGGGCCGTCGTCGCCTGGGGCCGGTGACCGCCCCATGGTCGCGGCATTCCGTGACGTGGGGCGGGAGGCCCGGGAGAAGTCGGCGTACGGGGAACGGCTGACCGCCGCGCCGGAGGACCGGATCGACGCGCCGCGGGCAGCCGTCGCCCGGTCTCCCGCGCTGGACCCGACACGCGTCGCGATACGCGGCCGGTCGTTCGACACGTATCTCGCGGCTGCCGCCGCGCCACCTCATCGGGAGTGCTCCGAGCGGCAGCGGCCGGCGGCGCACCGACCGGCCGACGGCTCCACGACACCCATTGGGAGGAACGACCCCTCGGCCACCTGGAGGCAATCCCGGAGAACCACGAGCTCCGGGGCGGGCCATCCGGTCACCCGGGAGGAGGCGGCGAACAATCCGTCGCCGCCGGAGAGGGACTTCCTCAAGAAGTCCCTCGGACGGGAATTCGGGGAAGCCGACGCGCGCACCCCGGTCCGGCACAGAAGGCGCGAAAACCGCAATCATGAACAAATAAGCCATGAGTGCCGAAGTCGAGAACTCCGGCATCGTGCAGATCGACGTCATGAACATCACGGAAGGGAAGCCGGCATGAGTGCTTCGCAGGACCAGGAGATCCGTCCCGGGCGTAGGGCCGTGGTCGCAGCAGCCGGGGCCGCCTCGGTGGCTGCCGTACTCACCGCGTGCGGCAGCCAGAAGGATTCCGGCCGTTCGGGTACGGCCAAGCCGGCCGATGACGGAACGGACGGCGGCGGCGCACTGGCGAGGACCGCCGACATCCCCAAGGGCGGCGGGAAGATCTTCGCCGACCGGGGTGTCGTGGTGACACAGCCCGAGACGGGCGAGTTCAAGGCTTTCTCGTCGAAGTGCACCCATCAGGGCTGTGCGGTGTCCAGCGTGTCGGACGGCACCATCAACTGCCCTTGTCACGGGAGCAAGTTCGACATCTCGACGGGCGAAGTGGCGGCGGGCCCGGCCGGCCGGCCCCTGCCCGCCAAATCGATCACGGTGAAGGACGGCTCGATCACGCTCACGTCCTAGTCCTCCCCCGGCTGCGCCAGCAGCCGAGCACATCATCGGTGGTCGTGACGGTGGCGACGAGGGACAGGGTGTTGCGGATCATCGCGGGCGTGTAGTCGGCCGGCACTCCCGCGATGGCATCGGACGGCACCACCGCCGTGTATCCGAGGTTCACCGCGTCGAACACGGCGTTGGGGACGGCGACATTGGCCGAGACTCCGGTGACGACGAGCGTCCGGCAGCCGAGGTTGCGCAGCAGCGCGTCCACGTCCGTTCCGGCGATGGGCGAGAGGCCGTGCAGCCTGCGCACGACGAGGTCCTCGTCCGCCACCTCGATGGGCTCGGCGATCCGTACGGCCGTGGTGCCCGAGTGCTGCTGTACGGGCAACCGTCCGGCAGCCCGGAAGAGGCGGGCGTTGTGGTTGGCACCGCGCCCGTCCGGGCGTCGTTCGGCCACCGCGTGCAGTACCTGGACCCCGGCCTCGTGGGCGGCCGCGACCAGCCGGGCGACACGGTGGAGCGCCCCGGAGGACCTGGCCTCGGCGGCAAGTTCCGGCAGCGCGCTCTCGGCTCCCACCACACCTTGCTGGCATTCGACCGTCAACAGCACGGTGGTGGCGGGATCGAGCTGCTCGGCGAGCTGTTCCTTCGACGGCACGGCGGCCCCTTTCGGTGGCGGATCGGGCGCGCGAGGCTAATCGCCATTGCGTGGCAGCGGAAGAGGCCCCATGATTTCTGACACATAGTCAGCTATCGGGAGGGGCGCCCCATGGCCGCCATTCAGCGACGGGGCCGTCGGATCATGATGACGGACGCCGAACGCGACACCTATCTCGCCGAGCAGCGCACCTGCCGCGTCGCCACCGTGTCCACCGACGGCCGCCCGCACGTCGGTGCCCTGTGGTTCACCTGGGACGGCTCCTCGCTCTGGCTGTACTCGATCACCCGCAGCCTGCGCTGGTCCCAGCTGCGAGAGGACCCGAGGGTCGCGGTGGTCGTGGACGACGGGGTGGAGTACACGGATCTGCGCGGCGTAGAACTCTCCGGCCGGGCCGTCACCGTCGGCGAAGCGCCCCGCATCGGCGACGCTTGCCCCGAACTGCACTTGCCGGAGAGGCTGTTCGCGGCGAAGTACTTCGGGATGGACACCATGCCGCACGACGGCCGGCACGCCTGGCTCCGACTCACCCCGGAGGCCATCACGTCCTGGGACTTCCGCAAGCTGTCAGGACCGTCCGCGGCCTGAGCAGACCGCTGCCGGCCTACGTCAGGGGCGCTTCCATCTCCCGACCGACCGCCCGGAGCGCCGCCACCGCCGCCCTGATGGACGGGCGGCGATCCGCGTCGGTACGCCACACGGCGTGGACATGCCGTCGCATCTTCTGCCGCACCGGAACGAGCCGCACCCCGTCGGGTACCGGTCCGCGCCCCAGCCGGGGCGCCACGCAAACGCCCAGCCCGGCGGCGATCAGGGCGAGTTGGGTGTGGTGCTCGCCGGCCAGATGCGCGATGCGCGGTTCGATGCCCTTGGAGCGCAGGGTGAACATCAGCCAGTCGTAGCAGAACTCGCCTTCCGGCCAGGACACCCAGTCGTCCTCGGCGAATTCCTCCAGGTCCACCTCCGCCCGGTCCGCGAGTCGGTGGCCGGCCGGCATCGCGATGTCCGGTGCGTCGTCCAGGAGTCCGGCCACGGCGAGGCCACCGGGGACGGGCAGCCGCTTGTTGCTCCAGTCCAGCACCACTGCCAGGTCGATGTCGCCCCTGATGACCGCACGGATTCCGTCCTCGGGTTCGAGTTCCCGTGTGAACACGCGCAGTTCCGGGTGGTCGGAGCGCAGCGCGGCGAGCGCCGCGGGGAAGAGCCCGCGCGCCGCGGTCGGAAAGGCGGAGAGCCGGATCTCGCCCACCACCTCACCGCGCTGCGCCTCGATGTCGGCCTGGGCGAGCTCGACCTGGGACAGGATCCGGGCGGCATGGTCGGCGAGCAGGCGGCCGGCGTCGGTGAGCCGGACCCCGCGACCGTTCTTGGCGAGGAGCTGCTGACCCACCTCCCGCTCCAGCTTCGACATCTGCTGGGAGACCGCCGAAGTGGTGACATGCAGCCCCTCGGCGGCTCCGCTGACCGAACCGTGCCGGGCGAGGGCGTCCAGGGTGCGCAGGCGCTCCAGATTCAACATGTAAGCAATGCTACGTGGATCGCCATACAAAATCTCACTTGTCCTACGTGATTCTCTTGGTCATCGTGGACCCCATGAGCGCGCCCGCGACATCGAGAAACACCCCATCGACAGCCACTCCTCCCGCCGATCCCCCGGCTACCGCCCTGCCGGGCGGGGCGACCACTCCGCATGCGCCCCCCGACCCGGTGTCCGCCGCGCGCCCGAAGCTGGACTGGCGGATCCGCTTCGGGGCCCTCTCGCTCATCTGGGGCTTCAGCTTCCTTCTGATCAAGGTCGGCACCGAGGGATACGCACCGTTCCAGGTCACGCTCGGCCGCCTCCTGTCGGGCACGGCGGTGCTGGCCGTCGCGATGGCGGTACGGCGGGAACGGCCGCCGCGCGGCGCCCGGACCTGGGGGCATCTGGCCGTCGCCGCGTTCCTCCTGAACGCGCTGCCGTTCTCGCTCTTCGCCTACGCCGAGCTGAGCATCCCGTCGACGCTGGCCGGCATCTGCAATGCGACCTCACCCCTCTGGGGCATGGCACTGTCGCTCGTCGCGCTCTCCGAGGACCGGCCGACCCGTCGCCGCGTAGCCGGGCTCGGGCTCGGCTTTCTCGGCGTACTCACCGTCCTGGGAGCCTGGCAGGGCTTCTCCGGGCTGGACTTCAGCGGTACGGCCATGGCCCTGCTCGCCTCCCTCAGCTATCCGATCGGCTGGATATACGTCCGCAGGACGCTGGCGGGCAGCGGTTCGTCCGCACTCTCCCTGACAGGCGGCCAGCTCTTCCTCGGCACGGTGCAGATCGCTCTGGTCACCCCGGTGTTCACCTCGTTCCCCGGCGGCTTCCCGCTGCTCCCGACCCTGGCCGTGGTCGCCCTGGGGGCGCTCGGCACGGGCTTCGCGGTGCTGGTGCAGTACGGGCTGGTGGCCGAGGTCGGACCGACGACCGCGCAGATGGTCACCTATTTCATCCCGGTCATCGCCACCACGGCCGGCGTCGTCGTGCTCGGTGAGCGGCTGAGCTGGAACACTCCGGTCGGCGCGCTCGTGGTCCTGGCCGGCGCCGCTCTCACCCAGAGCAGGAGGCACAGCACCGGGTCCGGATCCGAGGCTCAGCCGTAGTTCAGCGGCTTCGCCGGCCCCGCCGCCCCCGCGACCGCGTCGGCCAGTGGCCCGATGTCGGCCTCGGTGAGCGGTGAGACGGTGAGCCGGATCCCCTGGGGCGCGGCCATCCGGAACCGCGCCCCGGGCGCCACCGCCCAGCCCGCGTGCAACAGCCGTGCCACGGCCCAGGTCTCGTCGCTGACCGGCACCCACACGTTCATGCCACTGCGGCCGTGCGCCTCCACTCCTCGCTCCCCCAGAGCCCGCACGAGTGCGTCGCGCCGCCGCGCGTACGCCTGCGCCACCTCTGCCGGGTCGACCGCGTCCGACGTCCACAGATACGCCACGGCTCGTTGCAGCAGCCTGCTGACCCAGCCGGGGCCGAGCAGCTGCCGGCCGGAGACCCGGTCGACCGTGACCGGGTCTCCGGTCAGTACGGCGACACGCAGGTCCGGCCCGTACGCCTTGGCCACGGACCGCACGAACGCCCACCGGTCCGTGGCACCCGCCAGCGGGTACAGCGGCAGATCGACGATGCCGTGCCCGTGGTCGTCCTCGATCAGGAGGACGTCCCGGTGTCCGGCGAGGACACCCCGCAGCTCGAAGGCACGCCCGCCGGTGATCGCGGCGCCGGTCGGATTCTGCGCCCGGTCCGTGACCACGAGGGCACGGGCACCGGCGTTCAGCGCGCGCTCGACGGCGTCGGGCAGCGGCCCCTCGTCGTCGAGCGCCACGGGCACGGGACGCAGCCCCAACGCCGGTACGAGGTCCAGCAAGCTGCCCCACCCGGGGTCCTCGACGGCCACCGCGTCGCCCGGTTTGAGATGTGCGACCAGTACCCGCTCGATCGCGTCCAGCGATCCGGAGGTCGCCACCACCGCACCGGCCGGCAGCCCGTCGGCGTCCAGCGCGGCACGCGCGAGTGCGGCGAACTCCGGATCCACCGGCGCCTGCCCGTACATCCCGGGCTGTTGCGCGTACTCGCCCGTGACCGCCGCGAACGCCTCTCCCAATGGGGGCAGCAGGGCCGGATCGGGATTCCCCTCCCCCAGATCCCGCACTCCGGGCGGGGCCTCGACCCGGAGCGAGCCGCGCGCCGTGCTCGCGGGGCGCGGCCGGACTCTGCTGCCCCGACGCCCGGCCGTCTCGATCACCCCGCGCTCCCGGAGCGTGCGGTAGGCGGCCGCCACCGTATTGGGGTTCACTCCCAGATGATCCGCCAACTCCCGCATGGGCGGCAGCACTTGTCCAGGCGCGAGGTCACCCGAACCGACCCCGAGCTCCACGCTCGCGGCAATCTCCGATGCACGCCGCCCGACGATCCGATACTCTCCTAGCACAAACAAGATTATGCACTAGTGCAATGGAGTACGCAATGTCGGACACCGCATCGCCACAGGCCACGGGCACGGACGCCGGGACCGCATACCAGCCGACCGGGCGCACCGTCCCGACCCGTTCCCGCGACCGCGCGGCGTACGACCGGGAACTGGTCCACTCGATACTCGACGAGGCATATGTCTGCCATCTCGGTTTCGTCCGTGACGGCGCGCCGGTCGTCCTGCCGACGCTCTTCGGACGGATCGGCGAGCGCCTGTACGTACACGGCTCGACCGGCTCCCGCCCCCTGCGGGAGTCCGGCCGGACCGACCCCGGACTGCCCGTCTGTCTGACGGTGACGCATGTCGACGGACTGGTGCTGGCGCGCTCCGCCTTCCACCACTCGATCAACTACCGCTCCGTGGTGGTCCACGGCATCGCGCGCACGGTGACGGACCCCCAGGAGCGGCGGACCGCTCTCGACGCGATCGTCGACCACGTGGTGCCGGGGCGGTCCGCCGACTCCCGGCCCGCCGACGAGAAGGAACTCGCCGCGACCGCGGTGATCCGGCTGGACCTCCAGGAGGTCTCCGCCAAGATCCGCACCGGCGGCCCCAACGACGAGCCCCGCGACCTCGGACTCCCCCACTGGGCGGGCGTCGTCCCACTCGCCCACGGCTATGCGACGCCGCTCCCTTCGGACGACCTCGACCCCGCCATCGCACTGCCGGACTACATCACCGCGCTGTGAGCCGCCTCGGGGTGGACGGGCCCACCGCCGGGGACACGGGCCACGCCCACCCCGGCGGTCAGGCCGGTGCCGCCGCCCGGCGGCGGGCGTGCGCGGCGCCGCGCGCCTCGGCGAGCGCCAGCCCCGCCACGGCCACGAGGAGCAGCAGCGTCCCGACGACAGTGGCTGCGGTGAGCCGCTCACGGAGCACCACGACGGCGATGACCGCCGCGCTGACCGGTTCGAGCAGCATGATCACGGACACCGTCGCGGCACGCACCGCAGCGGCGCCCGCGAAGTAGAGCGCATAGGCGAGCGCGGTCGGCACCGCCGCCACATACACCAGGAGCGTCACCACCTGCGTCGGCTGAGCGGTGTGGGGTACGAGCCCTTCGGCCGCGGCCATCGGCAGCAGTCCGACAGCTCCGATCCCGAAGGCCCAGGCGCTGGTGGCGAGGGAGTCGGTGGCGCCGCCGTCACGGCCGAGCCATCGGGTCAGCAGAGTGATCGTCGCGTAGCCGGCCGCGGAGAGCAGGGCCAGGACGACTCCGGCAGGCCGTACCGTCGCCCCGTCGCCGCCGAGCACCAGCACGGCGAGCCCGGCCAGCGCACCCGTCACAGCGGCCGACCCGCCGCGCCCCAGCCGTTCCCCCATGGCCAGCCGCGCACCGACCGCGATGAGCACCGGTCCCGCCCCGAGCGTGACAACGGTCCCGACCGCCAGTCCGGTCGCCTCGACGGCTGCGAAGTACGCGCTCTGGAAGACGGTGAGGCCCGCGCTGGTACCCAGGACGCGCAGCACCCGACGGCCGCGTGGTTCGGCCGGAGCTGCTGCGCGTCGGGGCCGCAGCGCCAGAGCGGCAAGCAGGAGTACAAGGCCGCCCGCACAGCGCCAGAAGGACAGGGCGAGCGGTCCCAGATCGCTGACCTCGAAGATCAGCGAAGCGGCGGCCCCGGCAGTTCCCCAGGCCACACCGGCGACGATCAGATAGATGAGGCTCCGCCCGACGGGCAGGCCGGAAGCAGGGTTCGACATGTGACTTCTCCGGATGAAGACGGAACGGTGGTCGCTCGGCTCCGCACGGGCAGCGACGATCCGCTCGGGAACTGCCCGAGCCCGGTCTTCGTCAGGAGTGGCCGCCCGCGCTAGGCGGCGGGCGGCGAAAGCACGGTCGAATTCATGATCAGCAGGCTACGTCGCAGCGCGGCCCGCGGACAACTCCCCCTCGGCCGCGGCTCGGCCTGCGCCCGGCCTCTCGGCGTGCGCCTCGCCCGTTCCCGAGGCAACGGGGCCGGAGGGCGTCCTCGGCGTCGCCGACTGGGCGATGAAGGCACCGATCAGCACCATGCAACCGCCGATGAGCTGCGGCGCCGACAGATGCTCGCCGAGCAGCACCCACGCGAGCACGGTCGCGATGACCGCCTCCAGGCAGGCGACGACGCCCGCGACCGCGGGAGAGAGCAGCCGCACCGAGATCACCCCGGTGACATAGGCGACCACCGTCGCCACCAGCACGATCCAGACGATCAGCAGCCAGGCGGGCACGTCCGTACCGTCCATGGACGCGCTGCCGCCGAGGACCGCCCAGTCCATCTTCCAGGGCCTTGCGACCAGGGTGAGGACCACCGTACCGATCAGCAGTCCGTACGCGATGACACCGACCGGATGGGGCGGTTCGACGCCTTCCGCCCGGTCCGCGCTCCCCTGGTCCGACAGGACGAAGTAGCCGACCTGACAGCAGGCGGCACCGAGCGCGAGCAGCAGCCCGGCCACGTCGAAGCTCAGCCCGGACCAGACCTCGACCACGCAGGCGAGTCCCGCGACGGCGAGCACCACACCGACCGCGGCACCCCGAGTGACCGGACGGCGCTGGACGAAGCGGACCCAGCCCAGGACGAGCGCGGGCGCCAGATACTCGACGAGGAGCGCGACACCGACGGGTACACGGGAGATCGCGGCGAAGTAGCAGGCCTGCACACCCGCGACGGCGAGCAGCCCGAACCCCAGCAGCAGGACCGGCCGACTGCGGACGAGGTCCCGGTGACGCCAGGCGACAGGCAGCATGACGAGGGCGGCACCCGCCACCCGCAGCCACACCACATGGAGCGGATCGAGCCCCGCCTCGATGAGCGGCTTGGCCGCCACCCCTGAACCACCGAATGCGAACGCCGAGGCCAGGGCGAGTCCCAGGCCGGCGCTTCTCCCCTGAGACGCGTGCATCGGCACATCATGACAGCTGCGGTCAGGAGCGTCACCCCGGTGATCACTGACACACCTCCCCGTCAGGCGCTCGGATCGATCACGCCCGTACGCACCACGCCCGGGACCGACCGCGGCGCTGTCGGCAATCGACCGCTCCGTGCCGCGGGCAGCCCCGTGTCGTCGTCGACCGGTCGGCGTCATCCCGGCGGCAACTGCCGCGATGCACAGCCCTGACCGCGGGACGCCGAACGAACTGCCGCGCCCATTCAGCACCGTTGTGCCGGGCGCTCAGCCCCCGGCCCCGCGCCGCCCCTGGTCGGAGGCTCCCATGATCCGGGCGGCGAGTTGCTCGGCGTCGACACCGGCCCGCTCCAGCACCTCGACGGCCCTGCACTCGTGATCCATGGCCAGCGCCGCGAGCAGGTCGAGCCCTCCGGCCCGCACATCGCCGCGCAGCGCCGCCCGCTCGTGCGCTTCGGCCATGGCCGAAGCGGCCGAGGGTGACCAGCCCTCCACTCCCACGTCCCGCGCGGCGGAATCCGGATCCCTGACGACCGGAACAGCGCCGGAGTCCTCCACCGAGCCCTGCCATCGGAGCCCGTATCCGATACTGCGCTGGACGAGATAGCCGAGCACCTTCGCCAGCTGAGGTCCACCCTCGAAGGCCGACCTCACCTCGGGGTCCGATTCGATGAGGGAGTGCAGCAAGTGCGCCGTATCGATCTGCCGGTCGCCGTCCCGCAGCGCGCGCCTGCGGGCGCCCGTCACCACAACGGCCAGCTCCACAGTGAGTCTGGCGTCGAACTCAGCACGGTTCGGTGCGGGCTGCTGAGGGATCCGCGGCGTCCGGTTTTGCACACCTCTTACCCCATCAGTCCCACGGCCCCGGGGCATCGCCGGAGGGGCCCATTTAGGCATCCCACGCAAGTTGGGCACATCAGAGCACCCTCTCCTCCTTACGGATGAGATCTCGCCATTCCGGGACCCGATCCGGAAAAACGGCGCGCGCCGCCTTGCGCCGCGCTCCCGGAGCAACCGGGAACCGCCCCCCGTACGTCCCACAGGCCACACCATCCATACGGCAGCCGGAAGGGAGTGCGCGGACGTGTCCTGGTTGGTCGCCCTGCCGGCGCTGGACGGACAGGAATACGTGTACCTGGTCCACGCACCGGCGGACGCCCTGCTCGCCGATCTCTTCTGGGCCGCGTTCCACTGCCATGACGACGGCCCGCACCCGCGCGCCTGCGACCGTTTCGACGCGGCTCTGATCTGGCAGGCGGGAGCGGAGGAAAAGGAGCGGAGTCCAAAGATCTGACGGTTCATCAGTATTGAATGTTCACGTCGGTGCGACTACGTTCCGCGACACCGAAACCCGCCGAGAAGGGGTGGTCGCATGGCCGAAGTCAGTGCAGAGGCTCGCATCGCAGCACCGGCCGAGAAGGTCTGGGCCCAGCTGACGGACTTCACCGCGTACGGCCAGTGGAACGCCACCCACACCAGCTTCCCCAAGGGCGGCCCGGCAGCACTCGAAATCGCGGCCACGTACGAGGAGAACATGAAGCTCATGGGCTTCCCCGCCGAGGTGACCTGGACGGTGGCGGAGCTGGAGACCGCACGCCTGCTGACCACCAGGGGCAAGGGACCGATGGGCGTCAACCTCGCCATGCGCTACTCGCTGACACCCGACGGGGATGCGACCACGGTACGCATCGACGGGGAGTTCACCGGCGCCGCGGTCTCCTTGATGGCGGGCAAGCTCAAGGACTCCGCGACCGCCGCCCTGGTCGAGTCGCTGCGCAAGCTGGGCGGGCTCGTCGCCGCCTGAGACCACCGGGACGACGGAAAGGGCCTCGCGGCTCGGCCGCGAGGCCCTCGGCGCCCCACCCACGGGTCAGTGCTCGTCGGCAAGGATCAGATAGAGCTTCTTCCGGGCGTCGTTGATGACCGTGAGCGCCTTCTGGCGCTGATCGGCCGAGCCGGTCTTCCAGACCTGGCCGAACGCCTCCATCAGGCCGAAGCCGGCCTGCCGGATCTCGTTGACGCTCTCCCAGTCGACCCCACGCCCGGCTTCCTCCCAGGGCGCGTCGGGACCGGACTCGGCCTCGGTGCGACCGGCGTCGGTGAGCGTGAACAGCTTCTTGCCACCCTCGCTCGCGCTGACGATCAGGCCCTCGTCCTCCAGCAGCTGAAGAGTCGGGTAGACCGAACCCGGACTGGGCCGCCAGGCGCCGCCGCTGCGGTCGCCGATCTCCTGGATCATCTCGTACCCGTGCATCGGCCGGTCCTTCAGCAGCGCCAGGATCGACGCACGCACGTCACCGCGGCGCGCCCTCCCTCGGCCGCCCCGGCCACGCCCCCCACCGAAGGGGCCACCACCGAACGGCGGACCGAACGGCCCGAAGGCGGCCCGACGCCCCTCGAAGTCACCCCGACCCGGATGACCGGGCCCGCAATGCCCGTGTCCATGCCCGTGCTCATGCTCATGTCCGCGTGAACGCATCGTTGCATTCCTTTCATCTTTGATCTGTCGCGATGCTTCAACGATATATCGGAACCGATCGCTTGACAAACATCGCGGTCACGCCCCGGATGTGCTCTCTCACGTCCGGGCGGGGCGGCCTCCGATCTCACGTCCGGCAACCGTGATCGAGAGCGCGGTCACTCGCCGAGGTGACTCATGTCCCCGCACGGCATACGGCCTGTCCCACGGCTCCGCGATGGTCAGGCCATGGGTGCGGTACGGGCTCTGCGGGACGGGGCCCCGCAAGAGGTGCCGTACTTCGATGAGGCTCGGCCGGATCGCGGTGAAGAGGTAGGCGAGCCGTCGGGGGTACGCGGCGGTGGCCTTCGACGTGGGGCGGCCTTCTTCGCGCGGGCGGTGAACGGGGCCGGGCAGGTGGTGGACTGCCACCCGACGGACCACATCGACGCACGGTCCGCGGCGGCGTTCGCCGCGATGCGCCGCGCGTACGAACAGCCGGGATGGGCCTGTCGGTTGACGGGGAGATCGATGCCGTGGGGAGGGCGAAGCCGCGTCGGCCGGCCGACTGCCGCCACCCCCGTCACGGGGAGTCGAAGGGTCTCGATGCGGCGGTGGCCACGTCCTTCGCCGTCCCAGCACCGCTGGTGGCCCAGGCCGCGTCCGTCGGCGCCCCCTTCAGGTTCCGCCGGTGGTGTTCCATCCGCTTTCGGGCACTGGTCCGGCACCACCACGATCCGCACCTGGGCCCCGAGCCGCTATCGCCTCGTGCGGGACGAGCCTGTCGCTCACAGAACCCGCAACTCCACTGAGCACCCTCTCCGCCGGACTTCATCGCCCCTCGGACCGGCCCGTCGTGCGCGATCAACCCGTCGGCGGGAGCGGCGTCGCTCCGGGCGCCACTGCTCCCGGACCGGCCCCCAGATCCACCG
This sequence comes from Streptomyces sp. NPDC093149, assembly GCF_044754145.1. Taxonomy (NCBI): domain Bacteria; kingdom Bacillati; phylum Actinomycetota; class Actinomycetes; order Kitasatosporales; family Streptomycetaceae; genus Streptomyces; species Streptomyces sp. NPDC093149. Next base: position 21,869 of record NZ_JBIVON010000010.1, on the reverse strand, counting down.
CCGGGTTGTCGGCGCGCTGCTCCGGAGTCGCCCGTGTGACAGAGCCCTTCTACCTTGCGGCGGCCCGGAAGTCGTACGACACGGTCGCCGCCCCCTGCACGGAACTCGTGAAGTCCCCGGCGGAGTTGGATCCGCTGTCACGCGCGATGCCGGCCGCGCTCGTCGAACTCGCGCGGGAAGGCCGACCGCGGGCACCGTGACCACAGACGCGTCTCGGGACGGCCGGCACGAGGCATGGCCCGGAGCACCGTCAAGGGGCGCCGGGGCTCCGACCGGGCGCCGCGGCTCAGCGTCACCGGCCCTCCGCGACGAATCGAAGCACGACCGGCATCCGGATCGAAGAGCGCCGTCAGACCAGGCAGAACTCGTTTCCCTCCGGGTCGGCCATCAGCACGTGATCGGGTCTGCCCTGCAGCTCGTACTCACGGACCACGGTCGCCCCCGCGGCGGTCAGCCGCTCGACCGCCCGGACCACACGGGGCCACCTGACCTCCCAGGGAGTGTCACGACCGCCGCCGACCTGCACGTCCAGGTGCAAGCGGTTCTTCACCACCTTCGACTCCGGCACCTGCAGGAAGGACAGCGCGGGGCCCTCCCCGTCCGGATCGGCGAGGTACGCGCCCTGGTCCCACTCGTCCGGTGGGACCTCGTGATGAGAGAACCATTCCTCCCAGCTCTCGAACCCCGCGGGCGGGGGCTTGGGCGTGTAGTCCAGCGCCAGTGCCCAGAACTCGGCCAGCTTCGCCGGGTGCGCGCAGTCGATCGTCAAAGTCCACTTGGTCGCCATGAGGCTCTCCTCGGTCCGGTCCACGGACCGTACCGTGTGCCGCTGACACCCTCCGGCCCGCCGTTTCACGCGCGGCTCTCGACGCCCGGCGCTCGGGACAACACCGGGGCAGCCGGCACATGGTCGAGACGCTGCCGACCGCCGGACGTTTCGGTCCAGCGACACGGAACTGGCCTTGGTCCGCCGCTCCGCACCGCGCGTACGGTCGCGTCATGAGGATCCGAATCGTCGATACGTTCACCGACCGCCCCTTCACCGGCAATCCGGCAGGAGTCCTGCTGCTGGAGTCCGGCGCCTTTCCCGACGACGCGCGACTCCAGCGGGTCGCCATGGAACTGAACCTCTCCGAGACCGCCTTCGCCCACCCGCTGCCGCCTGGCGGCGAGGCGGACTGGGCGCTGCGCTGGTTCACGCCGACCACCGAGGTCGACATGTGCGGGCACGCCACACTCGCCACCGCGCACATCCTGCACACCACACGGACTGCGAGCGGCACAGTGCGCTTCGCGGCGCGCTGCGGAATCCTCGGCGCGACGGTGCACGAGGACGGCACGATCACGCTCGACTTCCCCACCGCCCCGTTGACACCCGAGACCGCCCCGGCCGGTCTGGCGGCCGCCCTGGGCGCGGAGCCGCTCTCCGTCCACGACACCGGTCCGCACATCGGCGACCTGGTCGTCGAACTGGCCGACGAGACGACGGTGCGAGGGCTGACCCCGGACCTCGCCGCAGTGGCCCGCCTCTCGCGGCGGGGCATCGTCGCCACGGCCGCAGCGCAGGACCCCGCCCGCGGCTACGACTTCGTCTCCCGCGGCTTCTTCCCAGGCGTCGGGATCGATGAGGACCCGGTGACCGGCAGCGCCCACACCGCACTGGCCCCCTTCTGGTCGGCGCGTTTCGACCGTGCCGAACTGACCGGACTCCAGGCCTCCGCCCGTTCCGGTCTGGTCCGCACGTCGCTGCGCGGCGACCGTACCCTGCTGACCGGCAACGCCGTCACGGTCATCGACGGCGAGCTGCTCGCGGCACTCTGAGCCTTCCGACGACGCCGTCGAGGGCGTACGGGAGCACTCCGTACGCCCTCAGCACCGCATCACCCGGGCTTCGCCACCCCGCCCCGGCACGTCCAGGCACGACTCAGACGTGCCTCGGACCAAAGTCATGGACCACCATGCGCACCTCCACGCGTCCCACGGGCCGCAACCGGCCATCGGCCGCGCCACGGCGCTCACGGCGTGGGCAGCCAACCCACCTTCCCAGCCAGCAGGGCGTATCCGACGAACGCCCCGATGTCGAGCAGTGCATGTGCCGCCACCAGCGGACCGACCCTCCCCCAACGCCGGTACAGAATCACGAAGACCACACCCATGACCATGTTGCCGATGAAGCCGCCGATCCCCTGATACAGGTGGTACGAGCCGCGCAGCACCGAACTCGCCACCAGAGCGGCCATCGGTGTCCATCCCAACTGCCCGAGTCTGCGCAGCAGATAGCCGACGACGATCACTTCCTCCACCACGGAGTTCTGCAGCGCGGACAGGATCAGGACCGGGAATTTCCACCACACGTCGGGCAGCGACTCCGGGACCACGGTCAGGTTGAATCCGGCAGCACGCGCCACCAGATAGAAGGCGAGCCCGGCGCTTCCGATCCCCGCCGCCACCATCACGCCGCGCCCCAGATCCGGCCACGGCCTGGTCCGGTCGAAGCCGATGGCGCGCAGGCCGGAGCCCTCCCTGATCAGCAGATGCGCGACAAGGGCGACGGGCACCAGAGCTGTCGCGATACCGAAGAGCTGCCAGGCGAGATCCAGCCATGGGCGCCCCGGCGCGTGCGAGCTGTTGAGTATCGCGGCCTGTTCCTTCAAACCCCCTGGTTTCGTCAGCGATCCGACAAAACTGATCAGGGCAGACACCCCGCTGGCCCCCAACGAGAGAGCCAGTACCAACATCGTTTCGGACCGCAGGATCCGTCGCGACACAGCCTCTTGAGGGAAAGAACCAGCCACGTACCCCGCCTCCATCTGTACACCTGCCTTGAGTTGTGCATTCACGCCCCGGACCGCTCCCCGTCCCGCTAGGGTCTCGAATGCAGGTACGAAGATCATGCGCGACAGGCCGGGGGACGACCACCATTGGCAATGGTGTGGTCCCCCTTTTCCTTGTTCATCCTCAAGGAGGGGCACCACCGACATGGGACGTCACAGCTTGCCCGACGACTACGCGACCGATGGCAGCGGGTACGGTCCCCCGCCGCGACGTCGGCGCACCGTCGCGATCGCGACCACGCTCGTGCTCACCGTGGCGGCGGGCACGGCGGTCGCGGCGCAGGGTGGTCTGCTGTCGTTCTCGAAGTCCTGCGAGGACTCCGCCGTACGCCTCTCCATGGTGGCCTCACCGGACATCGCCCCCGCCATGCGTGCGGTCGCCGACAAGGCGCGCAAGGACGACGTCAGATCCGACGGCCGCTGCCTGTACGTACAGGTGGTCGCCCGCGATTCCTACAAGGTCGCCGGTGCCCTCTCCTCCGGGACGGGTACCCCCGACTACCAGATCTGGCTGCCCGACTCCGATCTCTGGCTCGACCGGGTCAAGGGCTCCGGTGACGGCATCCCGATCACACCGGGCGATTCCATCGCCTCCTCCCCCGTCACCCTGGCCATGGTGCCGTCGGCGGCCAAGGGGCTCGGCTGGCCGAAGAAGAACTACACCTGGGCCGAATTGACGGCCGCGGCCATGGACTCGGACAAGGTGCGCCTGGGTTCGGCCGATCCCGCGCGCAGTGCCACCGGTCTGCTGGCACTCTTCAGCATCGGCGCGTCCTCCGAGAAGCAGGGCGGCGACAGCGACACCCGCGTCGCGGCCACCGCCAAACTGCTTGCGCAGCGCATGTCCGACGGTGACACCCAGGTGCTGGATACGCTGGCGCAGAACGATTCGGGCGCGAAGCAGGGCAATCCGGCGCACAATAAGGCGGTGCTCCTCTCCGAGCAGGCCGCGTTCGCGCACAATGCGGAGTCGACCGGCGGCGGGCGGCTCGATCTCTTCTATCCCAAGGACGGCTCCCCGCTGCTCGACTACCCCTACACGCTGGTCGACGAGACAAAGATGAGTACGTCCGAAGGCCGGGCGGCGCTCCGGTTCATGACGCTGCTCAACGAGCCCGGTGCGCAGTCCACCCTGCGGAAGTACGGCTTCAGGGACGTCGACGGGAAAGCCGAGGATTCCGTGGTCGCGTCGGCGGGCGGCAAAAAGCCTCAGCCGTACGCCACCGCGGCCGCCGCCGCGCCGTCCGCCGAGGAGCTCCAGCAGACGCTCGGGATGTGGACCATCACGGTGCAGAGCGCGCGGTTGACGACAGTCGTCGACGCGTCGGGTTCGATGGCCACGATCGTGCCGGGGCGCAACCAGTCCCGGATGGACGTCACCAAGGCGTCCCTCATCCAGGCGCTCGACCAGTTCACGTCGAACGACGAGATCGGGCTCTGGGAGTTCGCCACCACACTCGACGGCGACAAGGACTACCGCAGGCTGGTGCCGACGGGCCGGCTCGGCGACCCGGCCAAGGGCGGCGGTACGCATCGCGAGAAGCTCGCCGCGGCCTTCGCCGCGCTGCAGCCGGTGCCGGGCGGTGCGACCGGTCTGTACGACACCGCTCTGGCCGCGTACAAGGACGCCCAGGCGACCTATGTGAAGGGCAAGTTCAACGCTGTGGTGATCCTCACAGACGGCTCCAACCAGGACAATCACTCCCTCTCGCGCAGCGCCCTGATCGCGGAGCTGAAGCGGATCGCCGACCCGGAGCGTCCGGTGCCGCTCCTCGCCATCGCGGTCGGCCCCGAGGCCGACCGCGAGGAGGTCGACGAGATGGCGAAGGTGACCGGCGGCGGGGGCTACCAGGTCACCGACCCTGCCGACATCCAGGCCGTGATCCTGCAGGCCGTCATGACGGCCGGACAGAGCAACCACACCGCCCAGGAGTAGCGCGCCGCCCGGCGACGGGAGGCCACAGCACCCGCCGGCGCAGGCCACGACGCGGTCGCGGCACGAGGACGACGCCGGGCGTCGGCGCCCGCGACAACGGGGTCGCGGCGTAGGACGCAGCGGACATCGATGCCCGCCACGACGAAGTCCCACCACGCGGAAACGAGACGGACGCCCGCCACGACGGGCTCACGGCGCGGGGACACCCGTCGGCCAGCTGTGCACAGGTTCACCACTGTGCATCAGTTCCGCGTACCGGCGGGTCGTCGCGGCCAGTGCCGCGCGCCGTCCGAGCCCGGCCTCCCGGGCCCGGTGATAGGTGTCCACCTGCCAGGACGCTCCGTTCACGCGCCGCCTGCACCGCTCCTCGATGACCCCGAGGTAGCGGTCACGGTCCGCGGGCTCGATGTTCCAGGCATCGAGCCCAGCTGCCGCCAGCGGCAGCAGTTCGTCCCGTACGAGCTTGACGGCCGGCACCCGGGTCAGCCCGCCCGATCGGCCCGGCCGGGGCCAGATCAGCTCCGCGTCGATGCCGTGCCGGCAGGCGGTGTCGAAATTCTCCGCCGCGGCGGAGAACGGGAGCCTGGTCCACACCGGCCGGGACTCCTCGGCGAGCGCCCGTACGAGTCCGTAGTAGAGCGCGGCATTGGCGATCACATCGGTGACGGTGGGACCGGCGGGCAGGACCCGGTTCTCCACCCGTAGGTGGGGTACGCCGGCGGCCAGCCCGTACACGGGACGGTTCCAGCGGTAGACCGTACCGTTGTGGAGCACGAGCTCCTGCAACCCCGGTACCCCTCCCTCGTCGAGCACCCGCAGCGGTTCCTCCTCTTCACGGATCGGCAGCAGCGGCGGGAAATAGCGCAGGTTCTCCTCGAAGAGCTCGTACGCCGATCCGACCCATCGCTCGCCGAACCAGGTCCTGGGCCGCACCCCCTGGTTCTGCAGTTCGGGCGGTCTGGTGTCCGTGGCCTGCTGGAAGAGCGGCGGCCTCGATTCCCTCCACAGCTCCTTGCCGAACAGGAAGGGCGAGTTGGCGCCGAGGGCGATCTGAACCCCGGCAATGGCCTGGGCCGCGTTCCATACGGCCGCGAATCGTGCCGGCGTCACCTGCAGATGCAGCTGGACCGAGGTGCAGGCGGCCTCGGGGGTGATCGACGAAGAGGTGGAGATCATCCGCTCCACCCCCTGGATATCAAGGAAGAAATCCTCGCCGCGCGCAGCCACCATTTGATCGTTCAGCAGTGTGTAGCGGTCCGCGACCGAGAGGTTCGCCGCAACGAGGTCCGCGTGGCCCAGGGTGGGAAGAATTCCGATCATCACGATCCCGGCATCGACCTCACTCGCCTTCCGATGGGCATATCCGAGGCCGGTCCTGAGCTCTTCAGCCAGTTGATCGAAAACGCGTCCTTCCAGACGGTGCGGGACTATGTTCACTTCCAAATTGAACATCCCGAGTTCGGTCTGGAAATCACGGCTCGCGATGCGCGGGAGCACCTCGCCATTCATCATCTTCGGCATGCCGTCGACGCCGGCCAGATTCAGCTCGATCTCCATGCCCATGAGATTGCGCGGTCGGTCGAACCTCCGCTCCGCCAGGAGCCTCTCCAGCCCCTCCAGGCACTGATGAAGCTTCCTCCGGTACCTCTGCCGATCGGACAGGTCAAAGGCGCCCGACACGACCTTCTCCCCCATCGAAGCGTCCCTCCCTCAAGTGGGCGGCCCGCGGCCCAGGCCGCTCGCGTCACGATCGATAATGCCCAGGCCGGGTGATCCATAACGCCCCCGCGAACGCCGCACACCCAGTAATCTGAACGCGGCCGCCGGGGGCACATTCCCTCGGCATGAAGCAGTTTGCAGTTTCGTTCGGCCGACAGGCGGCGAAAACGCCGAAGCGTTTCGGCCGTCCGCGTCCGGGGAAAAATCCCTGGCGGCGGCTGCGCCGCTGACGTCAAATCAGCAGAATCTCCGCATAATAAAGTCTTGATACCGCCTTGTCTGCGACACCTGCGACGGCTAGTGGAATCACTGAGTGAACACGTGTCGTATAAACTTCGCGGACGAGGCAGAGAGTTGATGCACCGGCCCAGTCACCGGCCTCCTCTGGCCCCGCATGCCGACAGCGCCGTCTGCACCCGCCCACGCACCACCGTGTCTCCGAAGTGAGAGGCGACCCACTATGCCGCTGCATGTTCCCCCGGCCCCCGCGCCCGCTCTGCGCAGCGTTCTCGCGGCACTCGGTTCACCCACCGCAGTCCGCGAGGCCCGCACACCTGCTCTGCGATCGGCGCAGGGACAGCTGAGCCCCGAACTCCCGCTCCCGGTCCATGTACTGGACCGGATCGGGCCGGGCGGGCTGGCACCCGCCACCCGGCTCGCCGCGTGGCGGTTCCTGATCCGTACCTCGGAACAGGCAGTCGCCGCGGCGGACACCATGCTCACTCCGGACGGCTGGGCCTTCTCGCACTTCTTCGAGGGCCCCTACATCGCCTCGACCGAGCTCGCCCTGCGCCAGGCCGAGACGGTGACACCGCACTACCAGCCGCGGCTGCTGTCCATTCCGGAGCTGTACATGCTGGCGCTGTGGCTGCATGCCGACCCCGACGCCGACGCGTCCGGCGGAGCACTCGCCCCCACCGATCTGCTGGTACCACTGGCACCCGCGCCGCCCGGCATCGCGGCCCATCGCCCTCACCGGGTCGCCGATCTGCTCCGCGTGATGACGCTGCGCATCACCCCCGGCCCCGGCCCCCTGCTCGGGTCACCGGCCTGACGACGGACGCATCCCGCACATCAGCGCACTGTGCCCCGCCACCGCTCCGGGTGGCGGGGCACAGTGCTGCGGGGCGCACTCGGTGCCCATCCGGACTAGCCCGGTCCGACCACCCCGAACCACCCGAAGGGACAGTGCAGTTGCGGTGAACCGTCCGGCCGGGTGACGCGTCATCGGAGTAAGGAGAAGTGCTGCTGCGAAATCCCTGCGGATTGACGCCCGTAGGGCAACACTGGGACCGGACCGATCGATACGGGGGGCGGCCATGAACACCTCGTCAAGCCGCAGGACATTCACTACAACGCAGCGAAAGAACCCTTCCATGTGCCAGCACCAGCCACCATGCCCGACCGCCGACTCAGCCGACCGGGAGGCCGCCCGCCTTACGGCACACCATCCGGAACAGGGCTGGAGCCTGCTGTGCAACGGCGTCCTGCTCTTCGAGGACACCGGTGAGCTGCTCCCGGACGGGCAGATCATCGCCCCGCACCGGCCCCTGGGAACGGGCCGGGCCGTGAAGGCCGCCTGACCCCGACCGGTACGAACGGGGGCCGGCCCGGAGAATGCTCCGCACCGGCCCCGACGCATGCCCGCGTCACATCGTGTCGCTCATGCCTCAGTTGTCGTACTCGTCCAGCGGCGGGCAGGAGCAGACGAGGTTGCGGTCACCGAAAGCACCATCGATCCGGCGCACCGGCGGCCAGTACTTGTCGGCGGCCGAGACGCCGGCCGGGAAGACCGCCACCTCACGGCTGTATTCGTGCTTCCACTCCCCACCCAGCATCGCCGCGGTGTGCGGAGCGTTGCTCAGCGGGTTGTCGTCCGCGCCCCACTCGCCCGACGCCACCTTCTCGACCTCGCCGCGTATGGCGATCATCGTGTCGCAGAAGCGGTCGAGCTCCGCGAGGTTCTCGCTCTCCGTCGGCTCGATCATCAGCGTTCCGGCGACCGGGAACGACATGGTCGGGGAGTGGAAACCGTAGTCGATCAGGCGCTTGGCGATGTCGTCGACGCTGACGCCGGTGGACTTGGAGATCGGCCGCAGGTCCACGATGCATTCGTGCGCGACCAGCCCGGCCGGGCCGTTGTACAGGATCGGGTAGTGCGGTTCGAGGCGCTTGGCGATGTAGTTGGCGGCGAGTACGGCGACCTGCGTCGCGCGCTTCAGCCCCTCGCCGCCCATCAGGCGCACGTACGCCCAGGAGATGGGAAGAATGCCGGCCGAGCCCCACGGAGCGGCCGAGATCGGCCCGACGCCGGTCTCGGGACCCGCCGCGGGCTGCAGCGGATGGTTCGGAAGGTACGGCGCGAGGTGCGCACGCACGCCGACCGGGCCGACGCCGGGGCCGCCGCCGCCGTGCGGGATGCAGAAGGTCTTGTGCAGGTTCAGGTGCGAGACGTCGCCGCCGAAGCGGCCCGGCTTCGCGAGGCCGACCAGGGCGTTGAGGTTGGCGCCGTCGACGTACACCTGCCCGCCGGCGTCGTGCACCTCGGCGCAGATGTCCGCGACGTGCTCCTCGAACACACCGTGCGTCGACGGGTACGTGATCATGAGCACCGCGAGCTCGTCGCGATGCTTCTCGATCTTGGCGCGGAGGTCCTCGATGTCGACCTCGCCGTCGTCGGCCGTCTTCACCACCACGACCTTCATGCCGGCCATCACGGCGCTGGCCGCGTTGGTGCCGTGCGCGGAGGACGGGATGAGGCAGACGGTCCGCTGATCGTCGCCGTTGGCCCGGTGGTACGCACGCACCGCCAGGAGGCCTGCGAACTCGCCCTGCGATCCGGCGTTCGGCTGGATCGAGACCGCGTCGTACCCGGTGACCTCGGCGAGGCGCTCCTCCAGCTCACGGATGAGGGTGAGGAAGCCCTGTGCCTGCTCGGCCGGCGCGAAGGGATGCAGCGCGCCGAACTCGGGCCAGGTGATCGACTCCATCTCGGTGGTCGCGTTCAGCTTCATGGTGCAGGAGCCGAGCGGGATCATGCCCCGGTCCAGGGCATAGTCCCGGTCGGCGAGCTTGCGCAGATAGCGCAGCATCGCCGTCTCGGAACGGTGCTGGTGGAAGACCGGGTGGGTGAGGATCTCGTCGGTGCGCAGCAGGGCCTCGGGCAGCGCGTCCGCGGCGGCCGCGTCCAGCGCCTCGATGTCCCCGTCGGCGCCGAAGGCGGCCCAGACTGCGGCGATCTGCGTACGGGTGGTCGTCTCGTCGCAGGCGAGGGAGACCAGGTCGGCGTCGACGAGCCGGAGGTTGACACCTCGTTCGCGAGCCGCGGCCACGATGTCGGCGGCCTTCCCCGGGACACGGACGGTGAGGGTGTCGAAGTAGGCGCCCGTCACCACCTCGACGCCCGAGGCGCGCAGCCCCTCGGCCAGGATCGCCGCGTAGCGGTGGGTGCGCTGAGCGATCGTCCGCAGCCCGTCCGGGCCGTGGTAGACGGCGTACATCCCGGCCATGACGGCGAGCAGCACCTGAGCCGTACAGATGTTGCTGGTGGCCTTCTCACGGCGGATGTGCTGCTCGCGGGTCTGCAGGGCCAGCCGGTAGGCCTTGGTGCCGTCCACGTCGACGGAGACGCCGACGAGGCGGCCGGGCAGGCTGCGTGCGAACTGCTCGCGTACGGCCATGAACCCGGCGTGCGGTCCGCCGAAGCCCATCGGCACACCGAAACGCTGCGTGGTGCCGACCGCGATGTCCGCGCCCAGGTCACCCGGTGAGGTGAGCAGGGTCAGGGCCAGCAGGTCGGCGGCGACCGTGACGATCGCACCGAGGCCGTGGGCCTGCTCGATGACGGGCTGGATGTCGCGCACCGCTCCGGAGGCACCGGGGTACTGCACCAGGACACCGAAGACACCGCGCTCGGCGATCTCTGCCGGGATGCCGTCGGAGAGGTCGGCGACGACGACCTCGACGCCGGTCGGCTCGGCGCGGGTCTCGATGACGGCGATCGTCTGCGGCAGGGCATCGGCGTCGACCAGGAAGACGCCGTTCTTGACCTTGCCGACGCGCCGCGAGAGCGCCATGGCCTCGGCGGCCGCGGTGCCCTCGTCGAGCAGGGAGGCGCCGGAGGTGGGCAGCCCGGTCAGCTCGGCGACCATCGTCTGGAAGTTGAGGAGCGCCTCCAGGCGGCCCTGCGAGATCTCCGGCTGGTACGGCGTGTAGGCCGTGTACCAGGCGGGGTTTTCCATGACGTTGCGGAGGATCACCGGCGGGGTGAAGGTGCCGTAGTAGCCGAGCCCGATCATCGGGGCCAGCACCTGGTTGCGGTCGGCGAGGGCGCGCAGCTCCGCGAGGACCTCGGCCTCGGTGCGAGCGGTCGGCAGCCGGAGTGCCTCCGTGCTCTTGATGACATCGGGCACGGCTGCCGCGGTGAGCTCGTCCAGCGAGCCGTAGCCGACCTGGGCGAGCATCTTCGACTGTGCTTCGGCATCGGGACCGATGTGGCGCTGCTCGAACGGAATGCCCTGCTCCAGCTGGGAGAGCGGAGTGCGGCGGGGGGTCATGGTGGAGGCCTCCTGGTCTGTCACGACCTGCGAGGGGCACCACGGCGCGGGTGCCCGAACGGCCTCCCCCTCTGTCATCTCAACCTGAGAGCTTCACCGGCGCACCCTGCGGCGCACCGGCTTTCACCGTCGGTGAGGGAAGGAGCCGCATCGGCACTCGGCCGCACAGAACCCGCCCTGCTTTCCAGAGTGACCTCGTCCGTGCGGTACGGGGGCCTGAGAGATTCCGGGGAGGATTTGCTCCTTCGGCGCCTTCGGATCAGCTCCAAAGGACTCTCCCGCACGGGGTCAGCGGCCAGTACCAGCCTACCAGCGGGGTCGGTGGCGCCATTCTCGAGTGGCCAACCCCCCGGATCTGCACTTTTGTAGTGCTTGTGGAGTAGCCGCGACCCGTGGGAGGGACCGTGCAGACCGACATCGATCCGCGCAGCCTGATCGGCCGCAAGGCGTTCGACCGCAAGGGCACCAAGATCGGAACCGTGGACGAGGTGTACCTCGACGACGCGACCGGTGTCCCCGAGTGGGCGGCCGTACGCACCGGACTCTTCAGCCGGGACGCGTTCGTCCCGCTGGAACCCAGCGAATTCGTGGAGGACACGCTCCGCGTCCCCTTCGACCGTGCGCTGATCAAGGACGCACCGGACTTCGGCGTCGGCCGCCATCTCTCGCCCGAGCAGGAGCTCCAGCTCTACCGGCACTACGGCCTGGACTCTGCGTTCGAGGAGACCGGCCCGGACAGGGACTTCGGCAGACTGGCCGGCCAGGACGAGTAGTCCACCGGGTTCCGGACCAACGGCAACGGCTCGGCCGGCTGCAGGGCCGGATCGTCGACCCGGAACGTCCGCACCCGGCCGGGCGCCGACTCCGGTTCCTCGAACCGCACCGTCACCCGGCCGACACCGCTGCCCTGCACCCAGCCATGGCCGTATGTGTCGTGGCGTACGTCGTGTCCGGCGGTCCAGCTCCGTGCGGCCGGCTGCTCTGCGCTCCCCGGGGACTCCTCCGGCGCACCGCTCCCCGGCTCCTCCCCACGGCCTCCCGCCGTCGTTTCCTCCTCGGCCGCTTCCCCGGTCGCGGCCCGCTCACCGGCGGCCTGTGCGAAGAGATCCTCCTGCGTGTAATCGGCGAGCCCCGTGACGCCCACACCGAGGAGCCGTACCCCTCCGGTGGTGTCCACGGCCTCCAGGAGCCGTGCGGCGGCCTCCCGGACCACCGTGGGGTCGTCCGTGGGCCCACGCAGCGTCTCCGACCGTGTGAGCGTGGAGAAGTCGTACCGGCGCACCTTCAGCACCACCGTCCGACCGGACCGCCCCGCCCCCCGCAGCCGCTGGACACATCGGTCGGCCAACCGCTCCACCTCCGTCCTGACCCGCACCCGGTCGTGCAGGTCCGCATCGAAGGTGTCCTCCACCGACACCGATTTGGCGTCCCGCTCCGCGACCACGGGCCGGTCGTCGTACCCGAGCGCCATGCGATGGAGCGAGCCTCCGTGCGCCCTCCCCAGCAGGCGTACGAGCTCCGCCTCACCCGCCTCGACGAGGTCGTCCACCGTCGTCATCCCGGCGCGGCGCAGATGGTCCGCCGTCGCGGGTCCGACGCCGGGGAGGATCCGTACCGGCATGGGTGCGAGCAGCTCCCGCTCCGTGCCCGGTTCGATGAGCAGCAGCCCGTTCGGCTTGGCCTCCTCCGAAGCGATCTTGGCAAGCATCTTGGAACCGGCGAGCCCGACCGAACCGGTGAGCCCGGTGACCGCTTTGATGGCCGTACGCAGCTGCTCGCCGACCTCCCGCGCGGAAGCCGAGTCGTCGGCCGCCCCGCCCGCCTCCAGGTCCACGAAGGCCTCGTCGAGGCTGAGCGGCTCCACCAGCGGGGAGAGCCGCCCCAGCAGCTCCATCACCTGGTCGCTGACCGTCCGGTACAGGAGGAAGCGCGGCACCAGGTAGGCCGCGTTGGGGGCCAGCCTCCGCGCCTGCGCCATGGGCATCGCCGAGTGCACCCCGAAGCGCCGCGCCTCGTACGAGGCGGTGGCGACGACTCCGCGGGGCCCCAGCCCACCCACCACGACCGGTTTGCCGCGCAGGCTGGGCTTCGACGCCTGCTCGGCGGAGGCGTAGAAGGCATCCATGTCGAGATGCAGGATGGTGGGCGCGGCTCTCACATCAATCGATGCTGCCCTACGGCACCGACAATCGCCGCGCCCGATTCCGCTACGGGGTCAGCCGGCGCGGTTGCGTCGCCGCGCGAGTTCATCGGTGGGATTGTTCCCGATCAGTGTCTCGCCGGTGTCCACCCGCTCACCGTGCAGCTGTGACAGCGCCGCATCCACGTCCTGCCACACCACGCCCACAGCGATACCGAAGACCCCCTGGCCGCCCTGGAGCAGACTGACGACCTCGTCCGGCGAAGAGCACTCGTAGACCGTCGCGCCGTCGCTCATCAGCGTCATCCGCTCAAGATCCTGGAATCCGCGGGCCCTCAGGTGTTGAACCGTGGTGCGGATGTTCTGCAGCGCGACGCCCGTGTCCAGGAATCGCTTCACGATCTTCAGCAGGACGACGTCCCGGAAGCTGTAGAGCCGCTGCGTGCCCGAGCCGTATGCGGGGCGCACGCTCGGCTCGACCAGCCCCGTACGGGCCCAGTAGTCGAGCTGCCGATAAGTGATCCCCGCAGCCGCGCAAGCCGTCGGCCCGCGATAACCGATGTCGTCGGCCGATGCCACGCCGCCCCCCGCCACCGCCGCCGGTTGAACCGGTTGCCTGATGGTGTGGCCGGCTGTATTCCCCTGCTGCGGATACGGCCCACCCGCTGCCGTACCGTCGCCGCTGCTTCTCACGCCGACCTCCGTCCTTGTCCTGCCATCTCGAAGGTAGGCAGTCACTCGGGGTGCGTCAACGATCGCCACACTCGGCACGCCGAGTGATAATCACCCTGAGGGTGGTTTCACGTGACGTGCGAGCGGGAAAGGCTTGTCGGATGCGCTGACGGCGGTCCCGCAGAACGGTCACGGACTGTTGGTACCGAAGTCCTCCGGTGAGATCTGGTCGAGGAACTCGCGGAACTTCTCCACTTCGTCCTCCTGCTCGTCCGGGATGGCGATACCCGCGTCGTCCAGCACCCCGTCACTGCCGTAGATCGGCGTTCCGGTGCGCAGGGCGAGCGCTATGGCGTCGGACGGCCGCGCGCTCACCTCGACCCCGCTGGCGAAGACCAGCTCCGCGTAGAAAACCCCTTCCCGCAGGTCCGTGATACGGACCTCGGTGAGCTCCTGGCCGACGGCCTCGAGCACATCCTTGAAGAGGTCATGGGTCAGCGGCCTGGCCGGTGCCATGCCCTGCTGGGCAAAGGCGATCGCGGTCGCCTCACCAGGACCGATCCAAATGGGGAGGTACCGATCGCCTCCCACTTCACGCAGGAGCACGATCGGTTGGTTGGAGGGCATTTCCACCCGGACACCCACAACGTCGAGCTCGTTCACACAGCAACCCTAGGACGTGCTCGGCAGGTTTGGGTAGTCGGGCACCGACGCGATCAGTGGAACCGGACCCGCAGAGCCGCCTGCACCAGGGCCGAATGAAGCCGTACGGACAGCTCTCCGAGCTCCCGCGCGGTGGCCTCCGCGTGTGCCCTGGTCTGCGGATTCCGGTGTCGGCGCAGGGGCGCGACCACCTGCTCGACAAGTCCGGCCTCACGGTCCGCGGCCGCTCGCATGGCGCGCAGGTGACGGGGTTCCAGACCGAATCGGCCCAGATCCGCCACAAGCTTGGCCACCGTGACCATCTCGGCGTCGTATCCACCCTCGGAGGCCGGAACGACCAGGCCGTACGACTCCCACTCGGCGAGGTCACTCTCGGTGACCTCGGCGGCCGCGAGCAGTTCGGCTCTGCCGATCCGGGCTGCGGTAGCCCGTCCGGGCTCCGCCTCCCAGCTGCCGTCGGTCAGATCCCGGGGACCGCCTCCGGACGGCAGGGCGGACCTCTCACCGCGGGCAAGGGCCTCCAGATGTTCCCGGATGACCTTCAGCGGCAGATAGTGGTCCCGCTGCATACGCAGCACCTGAGCCAGCCGCTCCACGTCGGCCCCACGGAACTTGCGGTAGCCGGAGGGGGTCCGCTGCGGCTCGACGAGCCCTTCGGCCTCCAGAAAGCGGATCTTGGAGATCGTCACCTCGGGAAACTCGTCCCGCAGCTGCAGGAGCACCGTACCGATGCTCATCGGGCGGTCGTCGGCCGTGGCGGTGCCGTTACCGGCACCGCCCGTCGGTGTTCTCAGCATGGACCTTCCCTGACGGGTCAGATGCCCCGCTGGCTCGCGTAGAAGACCAGCCGGTACTTGCCGATCTGCACTTCGTCGCCGTTGGACAGTGCGACGGAGTCGATGCGCTCGCGATTGACATAGGTGCCGTTCAGGCTGCCGACGTCCCCGACCGTGAAGCTGCCGTCAGGCATCCTGTGGAACTCCACATGCCGCCGCGACACCGTCACGTCGTCGAGGAAGATGTCGCTCTGCGGGTGGCGGCCGGCCGTGGTCAGCTCCCCGTCGAGCAGGAAACGGCTGCCGGAGTTCGGACCACGTCGCACCACCAGGAGCGCCGAGCCGAGCGGGAGAGCGTCGACAGCTGCCTGTGCCTCGGGCGAGAGGGAAGGTACGGGCGTCTGCCCGGTGGCCTCCGCCTCGTACGCCTCCAGACCGGAGATGGAGATGGTCGAGGTCGTCTCCGAGGCACGCTCGGGAATTCCGCCCCTCAGCGGCGCACCGCAGTTGGAGCAGAAACGACTGGCCTCGGTGTTGCGATGCCCGCACCTCGTACAGACCGGCATGGACGCACCCTCCTGCCTCGGGCTGAACCCTCCACCCGTACTTGAGGTTGACGGTTCCCCGAAACCTATGCGGCCGGCACCGGCAGGGTCAACGGACGACGCGCCGGAAACTCCCGAATTGTCACCGCTCGAACCGGATACCTGATCGCGGTAGAGCGGGCGCTCCGAGCCCTGCTCGTCCGCCTGGCCATGGCGTGGTGCGCGATGGCGGGCAGCCTCATCGCGAGCGCTCTTGCCGAACAACTTCCCAAACAACTTCACGGGCGATTCCCCTTGACCGAAATAGACCCGCCCGTGGGGCAGGACGAACCCTGAATGAACACACCTGCCGACCCGGACATCTTCACAACGTCCGTATCCACTCGACAGTTTCCACCACGCACCACCTTTACGATGCGCCGACCCCCCGCAACCTCCCGCCCGTGTCCTTCGACCCCTCCGCGTCGCCGCCTCACCGGGTCGACGACCGAGCGTAGTCAGGCCGCTTCGCCGGTCGCAAGACATCCACGACGATGTCGTCCGCCTGCTCCACATGCACAGTGGCCTGCTCCTTCTCCAGTGTCTGCACCACACCCCCGGGGATGTTCAGGGCCGGCTCCAGATCCTGGGGCTTGCCGATCACCTTGAACACATACGGCGCGGTGATCTTACGATCGTCAACCTTGACATGGCCGCCGTCACCGGAAAAGTAGGTATTGGCCACCACCCTCACCCCGTTGACCTCGATCGCCTCGGCGCCCGCCGCGCGCAACTCCTGGAGCGCATCGAGCAGCATGTCCGCCTTGACACCGTTCCCGGGGTCATTGACCGTGAGCGTGATCCCTGGACCGTGTGCTGCGACGGTGCCCGCGAGGATACCGAGTTGCCGCTCCTTCTCGACCGTCTGCTTGCGCGCCTCCTCGGCCTGGTCGGAGCTGTTCTCCAACTCCGTGCGCTGGGCGTCGAGGCGCTGCTTCTCGTCCTCCAGACGCTGCGTACGGTCGTCCAGCTCGTCGAGGATGCGGACCAGGTCCTCCTGACGGGCACCACGCAGAGCGCTGTTGTCGCTGTTCGAGCGCACCTGAATGGCCAGCCCGAGACCGAGGACGAACAGCAGCAGCGCGACGACGAGTTGGGCCCTTGTCACCCGTGGCGGCCACAGCCCGGCGATCAGCCGCTGACGCCCGGTGAGCTCCTTGGCGGCACCGGCAGCCTGCTCGCCGGTACGCTCCTTGTCGCTGGGAAGTTCTTCGTTGGTCATCGGCCTCAAGCCCGGAAGACGTGCCGTCGGATGGCCGCGGCATTGGAGAAGATCCGGATCCCGAGCACGACCACGACACCGGTCGAGAGCTGCGCTCCGACGCCCAGCTTGTCGCCCAGGAAGACGATCAGCGCGGCCACCACGACGTTCGACAGGAACGACACGACGAAGACCTTGTCGACAAAGATTCCGTCGAGCATGGCCCGCAGACCGCCGAAGACTGCGTCCAGGGCAGCCACGACGGCGATCGGAAGATAGGGCTCGACCACCGCCGGCACCTCGGGCCGGACCAACAGTCCGACCACGACTCCCACGACGAGGCCCAGTACGGCGATCACGATGTGCCCTTCCTTGTGTCTGCCGCACCACTGCCGGTGTCTGCGGCCTTATACGGCTCTGCTGTTCGTACGATCAGGCTCGGCGCGACCGGGAGACTCACCTTCTGCTGCACGGACATGCTCGTCCGGATGTCGAAGGTGTCCTTGAGCGCCTGCAGATACTGGCCGTCGGCACTGGCCTGGAATGCGCTGCTGAGCGGCTTTCCGTCCCCCGCCGCCAGCACCGTGTACGGCGGCACGAGCGGTCTGTTGTCGACCAGTATGGCGTCGCCGGCCGCACGGATCGCCGACAGTGCCGTCAGCCGCTGCCCGTTGATCGAGATCGCTTCCGCGCCGGACTGCCACAGGCCGTTGACGACCCGCTGCAGGTCCCGGTCGCGAACCCGCCCGGTGTCGGTGAATCCGCTGGTCTCCCTGGGCCCGCCGCCACCTTGATCGGTGCCCTCGGCATCGTCGACCACGAGCTTCACGCCGGGCCCTACCACCGGCGTCGCCCCGGCAAGCAGCGCCACCAGCTCTCCCTGGTCCCCGCCGTGCTTCTCCAGGGCCTTGCGCTGACGTCTGCCCACATCGTCGCGGAGCTTGTCGACCTGCGCCTCAAGGGTGTCGGCCGTCGCCGTCTCTCCGTCGATACGGTCGATCAGTTCCTCGCGTTCCTTGGCGAGGACCGGCGCGGAGACACGTGCCTGCGCGGCCCCGAGCGTGACGACGAGGGCAGCGAGAACCAGACATGCCGCGAGACCCAGTTTCGACTTGAGCGTGCGGGGCAAACCCGCGCTTCCGTCGGCCTGGCGACGTGCCGACGCCTCGGCGTATCCGTCGTCCAGGCTGTGGTCCATCACGTTGGTCAGCAGCGACATGGACGCGTCGGGGCGCGCTCGTGGCGGGGCGATACTCCGATCGGGGGTCTGCTGCGACATGCCGCACATCGTCGCACGTCGCCACCGCTACCGCCGAATGGCCCCACCGGTGCGCCCGGAGACGCCGCAGAGCGCCACCGGGCTCACCGATGAAACCCTCACTGACCTGCGCTGTCCACGACTCCGGCCCATTCGTCCAGCAATGCCTGCGCGGAGGCGTCGTCCGGGCCCTCGGCCCACAAATGGGTGACAGCCTCGGCCGGGTCCGGCAGCACCATCACCCATCGCCCGTCGGCCTCCACGACCCGCACACCGTCGGTCGTGTCGACGCTGCGGTCCCCGGCAGCCTCGACGACCCGCCGCATGACCATGCCCTTCACCGCCCAGGGTGTGGCCAGATCACGTCGCAGTACGTGGGCACGGGGAATACGGGCATCGATCTGGCTCAGGGTGAGCTGGGTCCTGGCGACGAGCCCGAGAAGCCTCACGAAGGCGGCGGATCCGTCGAAGACGCTGCTGAATTCCGGAACGATGAAGCCGCCGCGGCCGTCTCCACCGAAGATGGTGCCTTCCTCGCGTCCCACGCGCGTCAGATCGTCGGGCGACGTCGTCGTCCACTCGACCTGCGTGCCGTGGTAAGCCGCGACCTGCTCGGCGACCCGGGTCGTGGTCACCGGCAGCGCCACCCGCCCGCTGCGCCGCTCGGCCGCCACGAGGTCCAGCATCACCAGCAGCGCCCGGTCGTCCTCCACGATCCTGCCTCGTTCGTCGACCAGGGAGAGCCGCTCGCCGACCGGATCGAAGCGCACACCGAACGCGGCTCGCGCCGAGGAAACGATCTCGCCCAGCCGCACCAGCCCCGACCGCCGGGTTTCGGCGGACTCGGTGGGCCGTGCCTCGTCGAGCCCTGGGTTGATCGTCAACGAGTCCACACCGAGCCGCCCCAGCAGGCTGGGCAGAACAAGGCCCGCACTGCCGTTGGAGGCGTCGACGACCACCTTGAGACCCGCGTCGGCGATCCCAGCGGTGTCCACGTTGCGCAGCAGCGAGCCCGTGTACGAGTCGAAGACGCTGGACGGGAAGTGCAGATCCCCGATCTCTCCGGGAAACGCCCTGCGGTACTCCTGACGTGCGTACACCCGGTCCAGCTTCCGCTGCCGTGCCTGGGAGAGATCGGCGCCCCGCTCGTCGAAGAACATGATGTCGACCGAATCGGGCACACCGGGAGATGTACGGATCATGATGCCGCCGGCGCTGCCCCGCGCCGTCTGCTGGCGCGCGACGGGCATCGGTACGTTCTCCAGGTCCCGTACGTCGATGGCACTGGCCTGAAGCGCAGAGATCACCGCTCTCTTCAGCGCACGCGCACCGCGGGAGTGGTCACGCGCGGTGGTGACCGTCGAACCCTTCTTCAGAGTCGTGGCGTAGGCTCCCGCAAGCCGGACCGCCAGCTCCGGCGTGATCTCGACGTTCAGAATCCCGGACACCCCGCGGGCTCCGAAGAGATGGGCCTGTCCACGCGATTCCCAGATCACCGAGGTGTTGACGAAAGCTCCGGCCTCGATGGTCTTGAACGGGTACACGCGAACATTTCCCTGAATGATCGATTCCTCACCGATCAGACACTCGTCCCCGATGACCGCGCCGTCCTCGATGCGGGCGGCCCGCATGACGTCGGTGTTCTTACCGATCACGCACCCGCGCAGATTGCTGTGCTGCCCGATATAGACGTTGTCGTGCACCACGGCTTTGTGCAGGAAGGCTCCACTCTTGACGACCACATTCGACCCGATGACCGTGTGCTCACGAATCTCCACCCCGGCTTCGACTTTCGCGTAGTCGCCGATGTACAGGGGACCCCGCAATACCGCGTCGGGATGCACCTCCGCCCCTTCTGCGACCCACACACCCGGCGAGATCTCGAAGCCGTCGATCTCGACGTCGACCTTCCGCTCAAGGACGTCGGCCTGGGCCTTCACATAGCTCTCGTGGGTACCGACGTCCTCCCAGTAGCCCTCGGCGACATAGCCGTAGATCGGCTTGCCTTCCTTCATGAGCTGCGGGAAGACATCACCGGACCAGTCCACCGAGACATCGGCTTCGACATAGTCGAACACCTCGGGTTCCATCACATAGATGCCCGTGTTGACCGTGTCCGAGAAGACCTGACCCCAGGTGGGCTTCTCCAGGAAGCGCTCGACCTGGCCCGCCTCGTCCACGATGGTGATGCCGAATTCCAGAGGATTCGGCACGCGGGTCAGGCACACCGTCACCAGACCGCCCTTTTCCTTGTGGAAGGCGATGAGGTCGGTGAGATCGAAGTCGGTGAGCGCGTCACCCGAAATAACGAGGAAGGTGTCGTCCTTCAGTGCTTCCTCGGCATTCTTCACGCTCCCCGCGGTGCCGAGCGGCTTCTCCTCGTTGGCGTAACTGAGCTCCATCCCGAGCTCTTCGCCGTCCCCGAAGTAGTTCTTGACCAGCGAGGCGAGAAATTGGACCGTCACGACGGTCTCGTTGAGCCCGTGCCGCTTGAGCAGCCGAAGCACATGCTCCATGATCGGCCGATTGGCGACGGGCAGAAGCGGCTTGGGCATGCTTGAGGTCATGGGGCGAAGACGAGTACCTTCGCCACCAGCCATCACGACGGCCTTCATGTCGGAAACGTCCTCCTTGAAGAGACGACGGTCAAGCCGACTTCGCCCGTCGGGGCGCCATCCGGGTCATCAGCGGCGGGTCGGCCACACTGCGCGACACCGCGTCAACGAGCTCAATCGGCTACTGCATCCGCCTTGACGAGTCGGCGGACCTGAACCACGTAGAGGATCCCTGCCCACCAATAGAGCGTTGTACCCCAACCTGCGAACGCCCATCCGAAAATGGCAGCCAGCGAAGCAAGCCAACCACTTCCGTCACTGAGCAGCAACAAGGGGAACGCGTACATCAGGTTGAACGTGGCAGCCTTCCCCAGGAAGTTCACCTGGGGCGGCGGATAGCCGTGCCGTCGAAGAATTCCCACCATCACGAGGAGCATGAGTTCGCGTGCCAGAAGGGCTGCGGTGAGCCACAGTGGCAGAATCTCCCGCCAGGTCAGCCCGACGAGGGTGGAAAGGATGTAGAGGCGGTCCGCAGCAGGGTCCAGAAGCCGGCCGAGGCTGCTGATCTGGTTCCACCGGCGGGCGAGCTTACCGTCGAGGTAGTCGCTGATCCCGCTCAGCATCAGCACCAACAGGGCCCAGCCATCGCTTTTCGGACCGCCGAACTCGGGGCGAAGAATCAACCACAGGAAGAGCGGAACCCCGACAAGGCGCGCCATGCTGAGGATGTTGGGGATGGTGAGCACCCGGTCCGTCTGAACCCGAGTCTCCTGGACCTCCACCCGGGGGCCTCCTGTGTGAAGAACGTGCCAATGATGCCCCCTGACCCTACCGTCAGCCGCCATCAGCAGGCACACGGGGGTGACGCAGGCATCTCGTGAACGCGGAAAAGCCCCGTGCCACAAGGACACGGGGCTTCCCGTAAAAGGAGTTCGGCGGCGTCCTACTCTCCCACAGGGTCCCCCCTGCAGTACC